>CAISYW010000119.1 GCA_903889795.1 uncultured Chlamydiae bacterium
AGCAGTATAATTGCAAAACTCCATTCGGTGTCAAATCCGCCCTTTTTCCACCGGCTTCGAATTTTTCGCAAAGCGAGCTTTAGCTCGCGATCTAAGCGAGGAATTCATTCTTGATTACGAAGGATTCCGAGCGAAGATTGATACGGCAAAGCCGCAGCAAGCTATTTGTCTCATATTTGGCCAGCGGGTTAATACCTCTACTGCTATCGGACGGAAGCTTTGATTTTGGAGGGCGAGGATCATTGGAGCATAAAAGATGCCTATAAAAAAAATCGGATGATTTTTAAACCGCCGAAAAAAAAAGCAATGCTCAGTCCAACACTAAGCGCTGCGTAAACAATAGCTATCGGAACCATACCCTTTTCATATAGCAACCCAAATTCTAAAGAAAACGCAGAAAATGTTGTAAATCCGCCTAAAAATCCCTGAATTAGAAAATGTCTAATATTTATGGATGCATTCCAATGAACCGCCATGATTTCTGTCACGATTCCCAACACAAGGCAGCCAAACACATTAACAAACAGTATTTTGAAGGGAATGCTTAGAATAAATGATGGCAAAATGCCACCCAGAGCAACTCGGGCGATCGCTCCAAGAGCCCCGCCAAGTCCAACAAATAGATACGTAGTATTCATTGCAGCCTATGGTAGAGGCTCTTATTATATTTTATCCTATTTTTCAGCTATTTTTTTGTGATAAATGGTCTATTTTTTTGCGAAGAGGTGGGCCAAGGCAAGCGGTGCGTTCAACTGAAATAATATCCAGCAACAGGAACTGCAGCCGCGGCCACAGCAATCATAACAATTGTGGTCTTAGATGAAAGAGAACGTAACTGAGCTGAGAGGACATTTCGGGCCCGGTTCAGTAAGCATTGAACAGGACGAGAGGTAAAAGTGTTTTTTGTTATTTTGCAGACAACAGCCCCCAAAGCAACCGCTGCACCTACGCCAACGCCAGCACCCACAGCAAGTCCCCAGGGATTGTCGCTAGAGGAAACATATGCGTAATCGATGGCTTGATAATGTAGAGGATTTCTAAATCCGATTTGCAATTGTCCGTCCGTGAAAAATTTAGCAAAATGGCCTTCCATGCCGGCTGCGTCAAAAACATTCTGCGCAAAACTAACACAATTATTTTTTACTCCATATCTGCACAATTTTCCTTTCACGCGGCATGCTTCATCAACCCTTTTTTTATAGTTAAAAACGGCATTCGCTTGAGTATCATTGATAGGAAAGCTTAATTTGAGAAAATTCATTTTTGAGGATACTCTTTCAGAAATGCTATTATCATCAAGAGATCCAATCGGATTTATCGACCATAAAAAATGTTCAAACAACGGTTTATTTTCAAGATCTTTGGTTTGAAAGGATTTTCGTCCCGCAGGAGAAAAACCAAAACACTCGTTAAAGGGATTCCCATCAGAACAGGAAGTGCATTTCAGAGCCACAGCGGCATGTCCGGGATTAAGAATGAAGGTTAACAAATTGTCCCCGGGTTGTTGAGTCGTTCCATAAATTTGTTGGCGCCTTGCATAAAGATGGCGATACACATCGCCTACAGCTGTGTTTTCTACAATCAACTCCGTTCCGTCTCTCATTTTAACTACTGTATTGCAGAAATTTTGAGCGGCTGTAATTGGATCAGAAAAGAGCTCAAAAGGAATTGGATGCAACTTGAAGATTTGAGTAGGAAGCCTGCAGTCAGCATCCGTTTTGGATGTGAAATAAGCATTCGGATTAAATTTAGAAACTTCCTTGCCCAAAAACGCGTCAAGATAAACCGATGGACCTTTTTGAGCTAATCTTTGTATCAAAGTGATACCAAATCGATCTGGTATGTTGCCTGAAACATTATATTGGAGAAACAACGCAAGCATTCTATCGTCAGGATGCATTCCTATGTGGCTGGCAATATCCGGCCTCATTGAAGCACCGCTCTCAAGCAATAATCGGGTTATTTCAACATTTATTTTTAAAACAGCTTCATGCAAGGGATATAAACTCAGTTTTTTGCTATAATATGTTTCTATCATTGGAGAGGCGCCATGATCCAATAGTAGCTGAGTCATTTCCAAATGCCCGCTTGCAACTGCTTCAAATAAAGGCGTACGCTCTTCTTTGTTACTTTGTTCTATTGAGGCTCCGCACTCTAACAGACGTTTTACGACACCTAAATCCCCAATGCGGATTGCTAATATTAAAGGCGTATCCTTAGCAGGATTCACACAGCTATTAATATATTCGGAAGCTCCATGATCAAGGACTAGTTGTAAAAACGTCTTATCTTGAAGCGGGGTTTTTCCTTCGCTATTCGTCTGTTGCCATATTTGATCCTTATTTAAAATAACAATGTCTGCATAAAAGACGCCTAGCGTTCGACTGAAAAAATCATTAGCATCCTTCCATTTTATTTCTGTAGGATCTTGATTAATCTTGGTAACCATTATTTCACCATATTATTAAGTAATATAATTAATGATACATTATAAATACTATAATCGCAATTAAATAATTAACTATATATAACAATAATTATCGACATTTCCAAGCTCACGTCTTTATAAAGGAGCTTCTCACCGCACAAGATGCTTGACACAAAGATTATTTATAATTATATAAAGTTTGTTTTACTCGTCTAAAAAATTTTTTAAAAATGTTAAATTATTGATTGTAATTAATATAAAACTTTCCATATAATTAAACTAATCAATAACCATACTGATAATATAATGACTCAAATACTTTCAGTTTCAAGTTCTAGGACACATCCTGAAGGGCGGCCTCGCGATTCGAGCGGAATCAATTGGCTGAAAAAACTAAAAGCCCTCGGGTGCACAATTCTTATAAGCGGCGCCAGCGGGCTGGGAGCAGCGGCACAACCAACAAATTCTACAACTTCCTGGATCTCCTCTCATACCGTTCAGAGCTTACCGGCTTCTTATTCAGACTTCGGCTCATTTAAAGATATGAGTCTTTTTGAAGATCCCGTTTTCCCCGCCTTCTTTGACAGCGACAGTCCGATGATGATAAAGGAATTCCAAGACCAAAACCAAACCGCAGGTTTAAGCAATACGATTAAAATTCAAGCGATTCAATATTATATTTTATTTTCAAAAGGCAGCTCACATCATTTGAAATTTGTAATCGAATCATTAGATCCCGTTTTCACGGATTCGAATCTCCTGGAACTGCTTAAAAACGCAGAACAAAATTCATTCCAAATCGACCCACACGTTTTCGAAAGCATTTGCAATCGATACCACCCGACCAATCTACATAAAACGATACGGTCTTTGCGTAAGCTGGAGATTTGGTCTCATCAAGACCTTTTGTTAAAATTCATTTCCAGTCAATGTCGACCAATTTTGAACTCGCAAAAATTTTATCGTAGCTTACCTCAAAATTTTGATTTGGATTTTTACAAGAATCTTCACGCGATTGGCTTAAGCAGCCGTTGGTTCAACACACCTGGATGGGATGGAAAAACTCTAATCCAAAAACTGATCCGCGATCGCGACATACAATTTTTAAAAATACTTGGACAGGAACTTTCGATTGATGACGTTGATTTAGGAGACCATTTTTTCACGGAAGAAGTGAGAGACTGTTTTCGACCAAGCCCCGGCTTTTCCGCATCCGAGATCGAACCCGGATCAATGCTTGCTCAAAATGGCTGCCGGATGATTGTTTTGGAAAAAAGTGGACGCGTTCGATCCATACCGGGCCATGAAGCCAAAGTCATATTCCAAGATCTGACAGGCATTAAGCAGGATCGTCCCTCTTTTACGGTTTTTTTGAACAATGAGCATGCAAGCATTGATTTTGGAAATGGTTTTCATGTTGGCTTTTCTCCTTCCGAATTTCCTATGAACACCAAGAAAATAATTAATAAAGGAGCTTCAGTAACTAGCAAAACCCTAGCCGGCATGCATCCGATCGAAAAAAAACTTTCTTTGAATTTTGGTGATATTGGCAGCGCCTCTTCTTTCTATAGTAAGCTCACACATGGATATTCTGTCCCATGCACGGTTGGGGACGACTCTATCGAAAGAGGAATATCTGACGATTCAAATCAATTAAAGTTGGATTTTTATGCAACAGATTCCCAAGTAGCCACGATAAAAGAGTATGCTGCAAAAACAAAAGCGGACTGCGAATCCGGCAAAGAATCTTATGCTCTGTTAAGAAACTGTGTCGATTTTGTTTATCGCGCTATCGAAGCTACCGGTACTAAGGCTGATTACCGCAACGCCTTCTCTCGGATGCAGCTCGTTCGCCGGCCAGGGCTTGCAACCCTCTACGCAACAATCCGCTCCCGAGGCCCAAAGAGAATAGATACGGACGCTCCCGAGGGAATAGTTCAAACAATTTTAGAAAATGAATTATTGCCTGAGGCAATCATCGGCATCGGAGCTGTGGCTCTTTATACAATTGATTCCAGGATAAGGAAAATGATTCAGATCGGGTTATACGCTCTTTATCTTCCTGTCCAAGGCTGCTTGGCTATATACAACAAAGCCCGCACTACGTGGGCTTTTAGACCTGTGCACTAAGGAGTGCACCCCGCGGGATACAGGCGATCGCTAATAGCATACAGAACACAATCATCAAGACACTTAGTGGTAATAGGATACAGCAAACAAACCTACAGCATTATATTAAAACGGGTCTAACGCACTTAATTATACCTGTTTGTGAATTTTTATTACTTTTTGCTACAATAACAAAATATACAGTGAATTTAAACTAAAAATTGTATATAATTATAATAAACAAAAGATTTTTTGAATAGCCTGCAACATACGCTTATGCTATGTTCTAAGTATCAAGGACAGTTATGACGCCAGTTACATATAATGTTGTTTTTAATGAATCGAATGGGCGATTCAACCTAGATAGACCGAGCAGCGCCCCAAAATGGAAACCGGGCCTGTACGCCTATCAATGGGATGTGATAACACCGACAAATAAAAAGAGCTCCCTTTGTGGAATCACACAATCAATCGGAGCGAGGCTCTCGCAATATATCAGCCAATTCAACAATCAGTTAAAACGCAACGCTTCTGAGTTGCCTCGTTTAGTTTGCGATCGTAAAAATTCGGTATCGGTTCAAGTTTTTGGTCCATATCCTAAAGAGCAGGACGCCAAGGAACTGGAGGAATTTTTTATTAGCCGTCTTCCATCTGCGCAACGGCTGAACAAAACAAAAGGCGGCAATGGCGGCGAGGCTTGGTCTCAATATGACGACCTTTCTCCTTCAAAAGGCACTTTTGCAGACAAAGAAACTCCCGTAAAATATTACCCTTTCATCCAACGACAGACACACATCGCGCCTCAAGTGAGCCCTTCCTTACGGGGTGTTAGCGGTGTCTATATCATAAAAAAAAGAAAAAACGCCGACAGCGATGAAGAGGAACTGCGCTATATCGGACAATCCGGCGACGTTGTAAAACGAATCAGAACCCATTTATCCGAAGCATCGCATGAACAAAAATCAAAAGTATCTCGAGCAATCGCCAAAAATCCTGAAAAATTTTCCTACGGCGTATTACCAAGCACGGTAACCGCTACCCCAAGAACTCGGCTCAGAGCTGAAAAACATCATATTGATCAGGACAACCCCGCTTTAAACACCAATCGCGGCGGAGGCGGCCCAGCCAAGCGTCGTTTCAGACAGCCCTTATTTGGTTAAATCCATCTCAACAATTGAAAACCCAGGCTAAGGCCTGGGTTTTCAAGCAACTTCTCTGTTTTTTGCCCGATTCAATCACTCGCACATTTTTTTCAAATGAGTTATAGTTCTTCTATGGTGATCGAGGCTAAAAATCATGGTTAGTTTACTTCAAAAGTTCCGTCTGGCCCATCTTCCGGATGTGCCGCAGCAACTTCTCAATCTTTCCCAGCTTTCCTTCCATCCGATCGCTGCGCCAAAGTCTTTATCAGAACCGATCAAAAAACGATTCCCCCATACCCATGCTCTTCATGGTTGGAGCGTGCGGAAAGGAAGCGCAAAAGAGAGCCGCAAACTCAGGGTCGGCGTTTTCTTTTCAGGCGGCCAGGCAGCGGGCGGACATAATGTGATTTCGGGGCTTTATGATGGGCTGCGCCAAATTCATCCCGATTGCCAGGTGATTGGCTTTTTAAACGGACCTGCCGGACTCATTGACAATCAGCAACAAGAATTGACAGCCGGAATGATCGATAGTGTACGCAATCTCGGCGGCTTTGACTTGATCGGATCGGGGCGCACCAAGATTGAGACTCCGGAACAATTTGCTGCAGCGGGGCGCCAGGCAATGGCACATCGTCTCGATGCGCTTGTTGTGATTGGCGGAGATGACTCGAATACAAATGCCGCTCTTTTGGCAGAATATTTTTTGCAAAACCAAATCCCTACGAACGTCATCGGCGTGCCCAAGACAATTGATGGGGATTTGCGTAGTGCGGATATTGAAATTTCATTTGGGTTTGACAGCGCGACGAAGACTTATTCGGAACTCATCGGTAATATTGCGCGCGATGCCATATCGGCGAAAAAATATTATCATTTTATCAAACTCATGGGTCGCTCAGCGTCGCATATTGCTTTGGAATGCGCTCTGACAACCCATCCCAATCTCACTGTTATCGGCGAAGAAAAGAGGACTTTGTCCCAGATCGTTTCAGACATCGCCAGTCTCATTATAGAGCGAAAAAACAAGGGAAAAGAATACGGAGTAATTCTTCTACCCGAAGGACTCATCGAGTTTGTGCCGGAATTTAAAGAGTTGATTGCGGCGTGCAACCGGCATCTGGCGATGGGAAATGAACCCCAAAAGATCAGGGATTTATTGACTGAGCCGCATCGATCTTTCTTTTCTTCATTACCTGAAAAAATTCAACAGCAGCTCCTTCTCGATCGCGACCCTCATGGAAATATTCAGGTCTCTCAAATCGAGACGGACCTGCTCATTTTAGATCTCGTTAAAAAAGAGCTCGATCAACGCAAAGTGAAGTTCCATGCCCAAAATCATTTTTTTGGATACGAAGGACGAGCTTGTTTTCCCTCTAATTTCGATGCAAATTATTGTTATTCACTCGGGTTGATGGCAGCCCTCGCTGCTCGGGAATCGGCAACAGGGGTTATTTTGGCGATCCGCAATCTCCATCGGCCGATTAACGAATGGGAGCCAAAAGCGGTTCCGATTGTTCAGCTCATGGGATTTGAGATGCGCTCCGGCAAAGAAAAGCCGGTCATCGAAAAGGCTCTAGTCGATTTAAAGAGTCGTTCATATAGCTATTTTGCAAAAGAGAGAACCGGATGGAGGCTGAGCGATGATTATCAGATGCCCGGTCCCATTCAATTTTACGGCGATTCGGGATTGATTAACTCCACCCCGATCTCACTCTCTCTTTAAGACCGGGAAACTTCATTCCGCTCTCACATCATCGATTGCGTTCTGACAAAGAGGAAAATTTTAAGATTCTACAAACAAAACATATAGAATCTTTTATAAAAATCCTCTCTGCTTGATAATCGTGAGCCATGGAAAATTCGAAACCGTTGGCGAATTCTTCTCGGAATGATATCCACTGCGCTATATGTCAGGACGTTGAAGAAGGAGAATTAGTTGAATTGCACCGCTATGTCGTAAATCACGGCAGCAATAAATTAGAAATCCCGCATATTTTTCATCGACACTGCGCCGCTCGATGGCTCCAAGCTGAAGATTCGTGTCCGACTTGCTTCACGCATCTCACAAACAGCCAACGGGTACGATTCGTTATCCTTCGTCTAAAAGATACGCAGATTCGCGGCCAGGAAGTGATTAACGCTGCAAAAATCGGCGACTTCGCATTGCTACGCATATTATTAACTGTCGGGAATATTTCTGAAATAGCGCGAGGGGATGCGTTTATCGCTGCCGCAGAACATGGCTTCCTGAGGGTCGTTGATTTTTTATGGACAAATGGTTTGATTCCACAATGGCACCGAACCATGGCGTTTCGGTTTGCTGCCATGAATGGCCACATAAATATCGTCAAACGACTATCTGAACTCAGCCGCGTTCCCGCAGAAGTTCAATGCTGGGCATTTCGGCTCGCTATTGAAAACGATCGTAGAGAAGTTTTGGCGCTGCTCTTGAGAAACGGCAGCATTTCTAATGAAACGAAAAATTGGGCCTTTCAATTTGCTATCGAAAATAATCGCAAAGGAACTCTTGAGGCGTTATTAGCATTGGTGCGCTTTTCGGAAGATGTTATCGGTTCTGCATTGATGTTTGTTGTCGAAAATAACCACCAAAAAATTCTTGAGACTTTGTTGGCCCTCGGTCCAATTTCAAAAGAGTTACTGCAATCGGCTATCTTCGCTGCAGCAAGCAAAGGACATAATGAAATTGTCAAACGGTTATTGGACACCGGTTCATTTTCCAAAAAAAATCTGGATGATTTGATAAAATTGTCCGCTGTTCGAAGTCACCAAAAAACGGTCGAGATCCTTCGCGGCTATACTGCTATCGGCCTGAAGATTTGATTTTCGAGGGCGAGATTTTGCACTCCAATGATTTGCGGAGATCGAGCAAAATCTTGGAGCGCAACACACGCGTTGCAGTTAATTGATTAGATCCGCATTGTGTTTAAAAACGCAGTGTTACGCATGGACAAAAACCTATACGAAAGTCCTCTAATCTCCCGCTATTCAAGCAGCGAAATGTCGGCTCTTTTTTCAGTGCAGCATCGCTCTGTATTATTTCGCAAACTCTGGCTTTCTCTCGCAGCGGCTCAGCAAAAACTGGGCTTGTCAATTACCGATCGGCAATTACACGAAATTCGTTCGCATCTCGAAAAAATCGATTTTGAAAAAATTCAGGAATATGAAAAGCGCTTTCGGCATGATGTAATGGCTCACATTCATGCTTTAGGCGATCAATGTCCTGAAGCCAAGCCTATTTTGCATTTAGGCGCAACATCGACCTATGTGACAGACAACGCGGATCTCATCCAGCTTAAAGAAGCTCTCTATCTATTACTGCAGAAAATGGCGATAGCTATTCGCCGCCTGTCCGCTTTTGCTGAAAAATACGCCGATATGCCCTGCCTGGGATTTACGCATTATCAAAGCGCCCAGCCAACAACAGTCGGCAAACGCGCCTGTCTTTGGCTGCAGGACCTTTTGAGTGACGCTCTGGACTGGGAGCGCCTTCATCACGATCTTCCTTTTCTCGGCGCCAAGGGAGCCACAGGCACGGCCGCATCCTTTCTGACGCTTTTTAACGGCGATGACGAAAAAGTAAAAAAACTCGAAAAACTCATAGCAGAAGATTTTGGATTTCAAACGATTCTTCCGATTTGCGGACAAACCTATCCAAGAAAAATCGACCTCCAAATTCTGAACTCTCTTGCTGCCTTTGCCGCCGGCGCCCATAAAATGGCAACGGATTTGCGCCTGCTCGCACATGACAAAGAAATATGCGAGGCTCGTCTTGAAACACAGGTCGGGTCATCTGCCATGCCCTATAAACTCAACCCCATTTATGCCGAGCGCATCTGCGGCCTATCGCGTTTTCTCATTTCACTCGCCCAAAATCCCACCTACACATTGGCCACGCAGTGGCTGGAGCGCTCGCTTGATGATTCATCCAATCGACGCCTCAGCCTGCCTGAAGCATTTCTCTCTGCCGACGCCATCCTCAATATCCTGATACCTCTCATCGATGATCTGCAAGTCGATTCAAAAACCATTCAAAGCCATCTGGATGAAGAATTGCCTCGACTCATGATGGAAAATGTTTTGATGGAAGCGGTCAAGCGCGGCGGCAATCGGCAAGATCTGCATGAAAAACTCCGCCGATTAAGCAAAGAAAAGCGCCTCACGGCCAAACAAATTGCCGCTGATCCGGCCTTTCAATTAAGCGAAGAAGAATTGAGCCTCTCTTGCGATCCCAAACGCTTGATCGGACGCGCCCCCAAACAAGTGCATGAATTCATCCACGATTCCATCAATGAGTTTTTAAAGCGCCATGCTCACATCTCAATCGCACTACCGCCGCTTGAGTACTAAGGGAGACTCTACATGGATAAAGATGTACAAACAGGCGATTTTCGGGTATACACCAATGCGGCAACGCGCATTAAATATCATGATTATTCTCGGTATTGATCCAGGCACACAAATTACTGGATATGGATTCATACGAAAAGAGCCCTCGCACATTCTCGCCCTCGACTATGGCTGCATTCGCCCGCCTCACGCCTTGCCATTAGCGGAACGCTATCGCATTATTTATGAAAGCCTTGTCATCATTATTGACCAACACAAACCCGATATAATAGCCGTTGAATCGCAATTCGTCTTGAAAAATCCTCAAACGGCGATCAAACTGGGTATGGCAAAAGGAATGGCGATATTAGCCGCCGCGCAGCGAGGCATTCCGGTTTTTGAATATGCGCCCACGCGAGCCAAAATGGCTGTCGTCGGAAATGGTCATGCGAGTAAATGGCAAGTGCAGAAAATGATCCAGATTCTTTTGCATCTTCCGACGCCTCCGGAGCCGGAAGACGCCGCTGATGCTCTGGCTCTAGCTATCTGCCACGCCCAAACAGGAAACAACTTATGTACGAATCAATTCGGGGTACGCTCAAAGACAAAGCGCCCAACCAAGCGATCGTTGAGTGCGGGGGAATAGCCTATCGTCTGACCATCCCATTGAGCAGTTACACCCGGCTGCCCGCTTGCGAAACAGTCGTGTCTCTCTTCCTATCCCAGGTCATTCGTGAAGATGCCCACACTCTTTTCGCCTTTTTGCAAAAAGAAGATCGCGATCTATTTGAAACGCTCTTGTCCATCTCCGGAATTGGACCCAAAACGGCTGCCGGCATCATCGGCCACATGGAAGTGAATGCATTTCAGCGAGCAATTTCAACAGCCGATATCCGATTACTCAGCAAGCTACCCGGGATTGGTAAAAAGACGGCCGAGCGCCTCATCATCGAGATGCGCGATAAGTTCAAAGGCAAGAATAAAACAATTGGCACGCCCGTCATGACCGGGGGCGTCGGCGATTTGGCCTCGGATGCCATCAATGCCCTGGTGCATCTGGGATATAGCGCCATGGATGCTCAACAAGCAATTCAAGAGGTCATGAACACTCAAAAAGAAGAAACCGATTTAGGCCGCCTCATTACCGCAGCCTTGCGCCGAATTTAGCGAGGTGCTTTGTTTCGCCTCAAACCTTTGGACAAAGGGTTTCGGCTGCCGTTTGAACAGCTTGAAATGCGTGGGCTGCCACATTCTTATTAGCCTGTTTGTCGGGATGCACCAGAAGCATCATTTGTTTGCGAAGATTAGCCA
>CAISYW010000120.1 GCA_903889795.1 uncultured Chlamydiae bacterium
AACTTAAATTTTTATTATAGATATCAATGAAATGTATACCGGGAGTGGTTCAAAAATCGGATTCTGTCCAGGAAGTGCCTTGAATTTGAATCAGGCAAAGCCGGCGCCGAAACAGCTCAACTTCTTGAAGTTGGGCGATGCAGGCGGATTCATATTCAATGGCTATCTGACGCAGACAGAACCGATTTTTGAGCCACGAGCGGTATAGGATGGTTACAAGTGAATAATGTACGCAAGCCAAACGTTGCGGGACAATTTTATCCTGAGAAGGCAAACACTCTGAAAGAAATGATTCATTCATTTCTAATGGATTCTCATGTTCAGGTCGAAGAGCAACCCAAAGCGATTATTGCTCCCCATGCTGGTTATTTATATTCAGGTCCCATAGCTGCAACTATATACGCAGTCTTGTCCAAGTATAAGGATACTGTTAAAAAAGTGATATTGATCGGACCTTCGCATCGGATCTATTTTAAAGGCATAGCGGCAACGATGGTCGATTATTTTGAAACTCCTTTAGGCTCTGTTCCTGTTGCTAATGAGCGTGATTTTTTATCTTCTCCGGTCATTCATATTAATGAAGCTGCGTATGGAATGGAACACTCTTTAGAAGTGCAATTGCCGTTTTTGCAAATAGTGTTGAATCACTTTGATTTAACTCCTTTGATCGTTGGCGATGTAGAATTTTCCAAGGTTGCTGATGTCATGGCTAGCTTATGGGGAGGGAAGGAAACGCTTATTATTGTTAGTTCTGATCTGAGTCACTATAAAGATTATCAAGCCGCTCAAAAGCTGGATGCATGTACTTCGCGAGCGATTCTCAATTTAGCTCCTCAAGAACTTCATTTTGAACAAGCCTGTGGATTAATACCCATTCAAGGGCTGTTACAAGTGGCGAAGCAAAATAACATGCAAGCTCGAGCTTTAGATGTGCGGAATTCCGGGGATATCGTTGGTTCTAAGGATCGTGTGGTTGGATATGGTGCATATTGTTTTTGGTGATACTTATGAGTTCTTATACCTCTGCAGAAAAACAGTTGTTATTGAATATTGCTCAAGACTCAATTAATGAAGGTCTGACTAAAAAACAACCTCTTAATGTAAGAGTGCTTGATTATAGTGATAATTTACGACAAAACAGAGCCTGTTTTGTCACGTTAGAAAAGAAAGGGGCGTTAAGAGGATGTATTGGTAGTTTACAGGCGTATCGACCGTTGGTTGATGACATAGCGAGCAATGCGTTTTCTGCGGCTTTTCGTGATCCCAGGTTTAGTGCTTTAACGAGTGAAGAATATAAGGAAATTAGCATCCATATATCAATATTAAGTTTACCGGAATCAATGCAATTTGATTCTGAAGCAGATTTGGTTCGTCAAATACGACACGGTATCGATGGGCTTATCCTTACTGAAGGCGATCACCGTGGTACTTTTTTACCATCGGTATGGGATCAATTACCTAACGCAAATCTGTTCCTTATGCATTTGAAAAATAAGGCTGGATTACCGAGCAATTATTGGTCTAAAACATTGCGAGTCGAACGTTATGCAACGGAGGTTATTGAGTAAAAGTGCATTCAACTTTTTGTCGGGAGAAATTGATAGAATTTCGATTAATGAACCGTTTTATTTCTTCAATTTCAGATATTGTTGGCGCTCATGTGCCGGAAACTTTTCAATCGCATAGCGCAGCATTGTTCGCGGCATGATTTTATGATGGGTTGATAAAAACTCAACGAGGGCTTTCGGGCTCCGTTTACCGACTTCTCGGAGCATCCATCCTGTTGCCTTATGAATCAGGTCCTCTTTATCGAACAGTAGCTTTTGAGCAATGCTCAGGGCATCGTCGATTTTTCCATGACGAATGAACCACCAGGTCGACACTATCGCAATCCGGCGATCCCAGAGACTTTCGGATCGAGCCAAATCGTAGAGAAGCTTCTTGTCGCGATTGAGGAGAAAAGGCCCCAAAATATAGGGAGCACTATTGTCTACACCGTCCCAGTCGCGAATCGTGCCGCGATGGACCAGATAAAACTCTACAATTTTTGCCTGTTCAACTTCATCAGCCTTTCGAAAGCGCATGCAGAGTATTACATGGGCCAGGGAACGCTCTTCATGAACGTAGGAATTCATGAGTTTTTGAATTTCTTCCAGAGCCAGTGAGCAGTACTCTTTAGCTATCTTCCGAATCGCCGGAGCGGTCACACCCAAAAAAATATCATCGTGGCAATGCTTAAAGAACGTGCGTACCGTGAGCGATTTTTTTGGGTCGCTCTGCCTGAGCAGAGCCTCTTTGGCCAGTGTGGCTAAACAGCGATTATTCATGGGACTTCTCAGTATAATTCCGAATGCAGTATATAGCCAAGAAGATCAAAAAGCAGGAATGGGCTAGGGGATGCCGCGAAAGAAAAAGGATATAAGAGCAGTTTTGTCAGATATCATCGTCTCGCGACTGATTCGAATTATGCCATCCTTTCCCTGGGTTGCTTATGTGCTTTTTTCTATTTGTTATCCGCCAGTTGCTTTACCGCTGGCGATTATTTTGTTTGTGTTTTCCTACCAATACCTGAGAAAGGGATGTCTTATAACTTGGGGGACATTTTTGTTTTTTGTTGTTCTATTCGTCAATGATATAACAATTAAAAATCAGTTAATAAATGAGTTGTTGCCGCTTATTGTAAGTTTTTTTGTTTCTTTTGTGTATTTTATCTCCTTATACAGACACCAGCCATGTACAGCGGAGTATGCTAAATCTACAACCACCCTTGAAGAACTACGCTGTCCCGGATATTGTTACCGGATGAATATGATCACAACGGCTTTTCTGGGTGGAGTTTTTCTCGTAGTCGGATTATTCGAATTATATCAATTGATTCATCCAATATTTACCCATCAGTGGATTATCTTGCCTTGCGGTTTTGGAGTGTTGATTGTGTTTATTACGATATTTCCAGAATGGTACTTCTGTAAATATTATTCTAAAATATGAAGCGACTTACGATCGTCGATCCGCGAGAGCTTTCGCTCAAAACCAAAACCGATTTTTGAGTCACGTTCGGTATAGCCGTAACTGAATTTTGGGCTTTATCAGGATGTACGGTTAATGATCTTGCGTGAAACAATCCATTAACATGAACGTGTTGCCTTACACCAAAAATAGCTCGAAAGCAAGGCATCTGGCATTTGACCTAAACGACTAGTCGAATTGAGATCTTCTGACAATTTAAGAGGGCGGTATGCAACAAACAGAGCATGACTTGCTTCGCGTTCTCCCTGTTTTGAGAGCTGTTCAAAACAATTGAAAGCCTTGAGTAATTCACCTTTATTTCTATATTGCCGACAAGTTTTAATGACATCTTTCGCGTCAAAATCTGGAATGTGCTGATAGCATTCAAGGGCTTTGGTTAATTCGCCAGTCTTTTCATATCGGTAGCATATTTCATACAGTGGAGACGTATTCCGGAAAAGAACATAAGCAATCCCAACTATAGTTGCAGCCGTTGCAGTCCATAATGCGCATTTAACCCAACGATTCGACAATAAGCTTTGTTTCTTCTTTTCAAGAGAGGACTTATTAAAAGCAGTGTAGTTATCAAGATTTTTTACCATTGAAATGCCAGTCATCTTCACCTTGTTATTGGCAAATAGGCTACCAAAAAAAGTGCATAAAGGCAATTTAAATATTTCTTAAATCTTCGTAACAAAACTCTTCCCAAGTCACTAAAATTGATGAGGTTTGTTTTCTTTTGCGAATACAGTAAATATTTAATTCCCCAGATATTGCGTAAGCCAGACAGTTTCCTCTGCTACCCTAACCTCAATACTATCCTTCCCTGCTTGTCCGGTAAAGATCAAGAATTCGGCAGTGCTGTTTCGAATAGCAGCTTTTATTTCTTGGTTCATGACAATCCCTAAGACTTGCTTACATTTGATTAACCAGTGTAATAGAGAAAGTCTCCAAGATCTAGCCCGAGTTTACAAGTTATGATGGTTGATAAATGCAATCTTTCGGTCAAATCTAAAAACGGCGGTTGGGTTCGACAAAGAACACAATCTTTTGACCCATAAGCCTTTTTAATACGATCTTTATCTTTTCGGAATGTTCGATTCCCATGGAATTGGAGTTTTTTTTAAAAAAAATGCAGAATAAAAGGTCAAGTGCTCACTGAGCGCAAAAAAGTTTGGACGACGGCCGAAAAACGCTCGGGCTGGTCGTACGGAACTCCATGACCAGCTTTTTCGATCTGTACAACCTCCATGCGTTGATTGAGTCCAGCGAGTTCTGAGGCCATCTCAGGGGAGACTACTGAGCCAACATCACCGACGACGAGCAAGCTTGGAACCTCAAGAGACTTGATCAGTTGCATGTAATCCGGGTTCGGCGGCGTCAAAACTTCGAAGGCACGAAGGCTGGTTTGAAATCTTGCCTGTGAGAATCGTTCAATTACCTCGCGTGAGCGGCGACTATGTCGGCCCTGCATCTCAGCCAAAAGATCTTCCCTTGGCCGGTTGAGAATTCGGCGATGTTGTTCTGCGATATCACTCTCGTGGACTTCGCGCTGTCGTTGCGGTGTCAAGAAGGTTGGATCGGCCAAGACAAGCCCCCGCAGTCGCTTGGGGTTTCGACTGGCGATCACAGCCGCTGTCATGCCTCCCATAGAATGGCCAAGTAGTACTGGGGTGGCAAGTCCGAGAGCGTCGATAAGGCTTACGACATCGGCGGCGAGGTCGTCATAGCGGTAGCCGTGGTCTGGGGCGCCGGAGTTCCCGTGGCCTCGAGCATCCGGCATGACAACGTCGTAATCCTCCTCCAGCGACCGCGCTAAAGGAGTCCAGCACGCTCCATTCAACATTAGCCCATGCAGCAGAACAACAGGGGGTTTGTTTCCGCCGGTTCGAAGGTAGTGTATGTCAATTCCGTTTGCCTCACAGATCCCCGTTGTCCAGCCAGCCATCGTTTCTTCAATTTATCAACTTTATTCAAAAAAAGGCCCAGAATTTTCCGAGCTTTTTGTGTTTGGAGGTGCCACCTCCAAACACAATCCTTCAAAGCAAAAAGGCCTTGAATTCAGTCATCTTATATTTAGTGCTCCTTGGCCAATCAAAGGTTTGCCTTCGTTGCACTAGAATAAAATTTGACCAAATTCAAGGCCTTTTTATCTTTAAAACCTTGTGTTTGGAGGTGGAGAGATGCATTCAGAACTTTTGAGTGGGAGATAGTCAAAGTTTTCTTTAACTTAAATATACAATCCGCCTCGTCATCATAAGATCCTTTGCTTAAAAGCACCTCTATTGTAAGAAAAGGCCGACGTGTACTACTTCTCTGGAAAAAAAAGATAGGCATGAGACCATTGATTTCTTGGATTCCCGGATATTTTTTCAGATAATGCTCATATTTATGAAGGGGAGATGGCATCGCCTTCGATTATTGAACCACCCATTTCCAATCTATTGCATTGCCCGAGTTGGCAAAACGGCTGTGGTCATATACATAAAGGACAAAATTGCCTAGGATTGGACATATTGCAACCGATCCTCGAACCATATTTGATTTTCCTTGGTTGAATATGTAAGAACCGTCATCTCTATCCAATTTTTCACCACGATGAACACGGAAATCTACTAGATCGATAGTGCTTTGTATGGTCCCAACCCCCATTTGCATGGCCCCAAAAAACCATCTCGCAATTCCGGACACTGTACTTACTAGGGGTATATAATCCAGGGTTTTTAAGCGCGATGTACTTAAACTGTCCGAACCGGAACTAATAGAACCTACTGCAAGAATACTCATAAATACATCTCCATTCGTCTACATCAGTGGGAAAATTTTAAAAAACACAGGATGTGTAAAGACAAACATTTTACTCCTGTTATCAATAAACAGAAACCCAAATGTCCGGCTTTCGTAGACTTGAGATCGTTGAAGTTTTGTATATGAAAAAAGGCCAGGAAAAATCCAATCCTGGCCATTTTGGAGGTGGAGAGCTGCATTCAGAACGTTTCAGTTGGCAAGAGTTCACGATTTACTTCTTTCGTTTGTTTCTCGCAGTCATTCAGGACATTTTTGATGTGTCTATCAAAATCTGACTCAAACAGGCGATCCTGAACTTTTCGGTATTTTTCAAATTCACTCTCTGCAAACGCTTTTGCCACCTCTCGGCTGACTTTACCGGGATGGTCAAGGATGTCCCTTTCGTTGAATTGAAGAAATGCATTTAATTTTTCAGACCAGTCCTTCATCGTCATGGGAATATTTCGTGAGGCTCTGTCCTCCGCGTAGTCGAGATACATAGTTACGAAGCGGTCCAGCGACTTCAGTTCAATCTCGGTGAGAAAATTTTTAGCCACAACGACATCTGTTTTAATGATTTTTCCGCGGGGTGCATTCTTCCAGGTAGTTAGGCCCATTCTCGCTTTATTACTGTCCGCTCGGTTCATGATTAATTCTGCGGCGGTATGTCCATGGATGGCAAAATGAAGCTTATTTTGCACTGCAGCAAAAAATGTTTGAGTGATTTCTGCTTCTGGATTGTAATCCATTGCCGTAGCGTAGATATCGGTAATCTTTTGATAAAATCTTCTTTCGCTGGCCCGGATCTCTCGGATTTCTTCTAACAAGCTATCAAAATATGCCTTGTTAAAGAATGCGCCATTTTTTAGGCGTTCTTTATCTAAGACATACCCTCGAATGGCAAAGTCACTCAAAATACCGATGGCCCATTGTCTGAATTGGATCGCGCGTGAAGAATTGACTCGGAACCCAACCGCGATGATTGCCTCGAGGCTGAAGAACTCAACGCTTCTTGAGATCTCCCGAGCGCCCTCTTTTTGAACTATTCGGAAATTCCGAATAGTTGCTGTTTTAGATATCTCATTCTGGCTGAATAGGTTGCTTAAGTGTTCGTTAATCGTGGGAACGGTAACATCATACAAAACCCCCATCAATTTTTGCGTAAGCCAGACCGTTTCCTCAGCTACTCTAACTTCAATGCTGTCCTTCTCTGCTTGCCCGGTAAAGATCAAGAATTCGACGGTACTGTTTCGAATAGCGGCTTTTTTTTCTTGGCTCATGAAAATCCCCTATGACTTGCTTACATTTAATAGACAAGTGTAACAGAGAGAGTCTCCAAGATCTAGTCAGGACTTGGCTGACAATATTGAGATTCGGTCAAATCTAGAAACGGCGGTTGAATTCGACTAAGAACACAATCTTTTGAGCCATAATCCTTTTTAATGGGATCTTCATCTTTTGGGAATGTTCGATTTCCGTGGAATTGGAGCTTTTTTTAAAAAAAGTGCAGAATAAAATGCTTTGGGGCCTCACTGGATGTTCATCTGCTGAATTGGTCTATGGGCGTTATTGTCGATCGGTCGATAAAATGAATGAAGATAATAAAGACATAGCCCTGCTCGAGAAGCGAGGTTTTTGCTCATGAAATGTGTTGCTAGATTTTTGATTATACTCTTCTATACCCTTCCTCTTTTCGCTTGGGAACCCGAGCCTGAATTGAGTTTGGAAGGAGTTTTGCGAACAGCAGAAAGACAACGAATGACTCGATATCCAGATGGAATGGTAGAAAAATGGGTGGAAAGACATACGGTTTTAGTCACGGATAAACCAATTATACTTTCTCGATCAATTTCTATCGAAAATCAGAAGCCTTTGGTGCAACAAGAGTCTCTTTCTTTTATTCGAGTCCTAATGGGTGATGAATTTGAATCTCTTTTAGGAAAGAGAGTCATGAATTGGGGCAGCACCTGATTAAAGCGTAAAGAGGTTCGATCAATATGAAACCAATAAAACTTCCTTTCGGCCTTAATAAAGACAGCGTTCTTGTTCATATTGCTGATGTAGAAAGCGGAAAAAAATGCAGCTGTGTTTGTCCAGATTGTGGATCTCCGTTGATTGGAAGCAAGGGTATCCAAAAACAGCACCATTTCAAACATATTGCTATTAACGAATGTGAAGGCGAGAGCGCAGTCCACAGGGCAGCCAAACAAATAATAATCGAAAGAAAGCGAATAACGCTCCCGAGGTGCATTGTGAGTGTATCCGGAAAGGATTCAAGAGGAATAAAACATACAGAAGAGAAAATTGTTGTAGAAGAGGGGAAGATTATAAACTTTGATTCTGTAGAGGGAGAAAGAGAGCTGCATGGTATGAGGGCTGACATACTAGCAGAGAAGGGCGATGCTTTGCTCATTATTGAAATTTTTTATCGCCATAAAGTGGACGATCAAAAGCGTCAAAAAATAATCGATGCCAACGTATCTTCTATAGAAATCAATCTATCCGATCTAACACCAGAGGATGTCAAAAACTGGGAATCTTTCTGGTTGTATCTGAATAGGCCGCAGCATATTCAGTGGCTGCATAACGCCAAGGTTTATCATCATTATCTAGTGCTTCAAGAGTTGTTAGGAAAAAAGATTCGAGAGCAAGAAGCTAAATATAAGCAGGAAGCAGAAATCGAAGAACAAAAACGGGCAAAACAAGTGGTCGTTCCTTCTTTGAGTGATTTGAGGGGATCACCGAGCAAGCAATATTCAGAACCTAATAGCAGACCATCTTTGCGGAGAGCTCCTCCGCCTATTGACTTGGTGCGCTTGTCTCAAGGAAAGCTTAAGAGAAATCAGAATCAGCCTTTTGGCCATAAAAAATTCAGGTTTTAAATTAATAGCTGGGGGTATTTTGCTCCCATTTCATCCAGTCTAGTTCGTAAATATTGCGTAATTTGGCTTTACGCAGCAGAATTTTTGTGGCGTAATTTTTAGTGGATTTTGTCTATGAAAAAGGCCCGGAAAAATCCGAGCCTTTTTTATTGGAGGTGGAGAGAATCCCTCTCGCTAGGGGCTTTGCCCCTAGTCTTCCGGGACGGCGGTCTCGCTCGGTTTCACTGCGTTCAACAACGAGCTCAACTCGATTCTCTCACGCAAGGCAAACTGTTGCCTTGCTCACCACCAATAAAAAAGGCCCGGAAAAATCCGAGCCTTTTTTATTGGAGGTGGAGAGAATCGAACTCTCGTCCTTAGCAAACGCCACATAAATCTCTACATGCTTAGTGCCCCATTATACAATCGATCCTGCTGCAGGGCGCGGCACAACGGATCGAGGGTCACCTCAGTATCTCGAACACCCATGTTGAGGATCCAAGCCCACAGGGTCATACCAGGAAATATGACAGAAGATCCCTGAAACTCTTGGTCTGATTTCAGGCTTCCGGACTACTAAAAGCTGTTAAGCTTTAAGCGGCCTGTAACTCCAATTCTGGGTTTACATTTATAGTTTTAATCGGATTTTTAAAGAGGCCAACCGATCATCCTCCACATGCAACCTATGCTTTATTTCCAAGTCGAAACCTTGACACCCCCGTCTGAACCGCTAAACCATTTAATGATCCTGACGTGAGCGTCAACTCTTAACATCTTCATTATAACAGATATGGGATTAATGAATCAAGGTTGATTTTTAGATTGCTCATCTTTAAACTAAATCCCATGTTTACCTTTGATCAAAACCAGACCTTTCCCTCACGGGAAGAAGAGGTTCTCCATTTTTGGAAGAGCCACCAACTATTCGAGCGCTCGGTCGAACAGCGTAAGGGCTGCCCACTTTTTTCCTTCTATGACGGACCTCCTTTTGCGACCGGATTGCCTCACTACGGGCACTTGCTGGCGGGGACAATTAAAGACGTCATTCCTCGTTATAAGACCATGAAGGGGTTTTGGGTTCCGCGGCGATTTGGTTGGGATTGTCATGGATTGCCCATCGAAAACGAGATCGAAAAGCTGCAACAGCTGTCCGGAGCCACCTCGATAGAAAAGTTCGGCATCGCGAATTTCAATGAAGAGTGCCGTAAGATCGTTCTCCGCTATACCGGAGAGTGGAAAAAAACGGTTGATCGTATCGGTCGCTGGGTTGATTTCGATCATACTTATCGGACAATGGACCCCACCTTCATGGAGTCGGTCTGGTGGGTCTTTAAACAGCTTTGGGATCAAAAACTGGTCTATGAAGGCTTTAAGGTAATGCCTTTTTCTATCCAGTTGGGAACCCCGCTCTCCAATTTTGAAGCGAATCTCAATTACAAAGAAGTTGATGATCCATCGCTAACAGTGCAATTTCTCGCTCTTGATGAGCCTCATACCTATTTTCTGGCCTGGACGACGACCCCCTGGACTTTGCCGTCAAATTTAGCGCTCATGGTTGGTCCTAAATTGACTTATGTGAAAGTGAAACAGGGCAGTAAATATTATATCCTCGCGGAATCGTGCCTCGCAACCAACTTCAAAGATGCCGAATCTTATGAGATTGTCGAGCGATTTGCGGGGGAAAAGCTCAATGGCCGCCGCTATGCGCCGCTTTTTGGTTTTTTTGCCGATCGAGCCAAAGTCGGAGCCTTTCGCGTCGTTCTCGATGAGACCGTATCGACACAGGAAGGAACGGGGATTGTTCATACTGCGCCGGCGTTTGGAGAAATCGACTTTTACGTTTGCAAAAGAGAAAATATCGATCTCGTTTGCCCCGTCGATAACAATGGGTTTTTTACGAAGGAAGTGCCTCCATATACCGGCATACTTGTGAAGGATGCGGATAAGGAAATTATCCGCGATCTCAAGAAGCAGGGTTCGATTTTTCATCAGGCGACGATCCGCCACCGTTATCCATTTTGCTGGAGATCCGATACGCCATTGATTTACAAGGCAGTGCGGACCTGGTTTGTTGCTGTTGAAAAAATCAAGGACAGACTCATTGCGGCCAATGATCAAATTTATTGGGTGCCCGATCACATTAAAAAAGGCCGTTTTGGCAACTGGCTGGAAAATGCCCGCGACTGGTCGATCAGCCGGAATCGCTATTGGGGCACGCCGATCCCGATTTGGCGCAATGACGATGGTCAGTGCGAAGTGATGGGGTCGATACACGATATTGAAAAACATACGAAAACAAAAGTTACTGATCTCCATCGACATTTTATTGATGATTTGACCTTTGAAAAAGAGGGTAAAATCTTTCGCAGGATTCCGGAGGTGTTCGATTGCTGGTTCGAATCGGGATCGATGCCTTACGCTCAAAACCATTATCCGTTTGAAAATAAGGCTCTCACAGAGGCCGGATTTCCCGCTGATTTTATTGCTGAGGGACTGGATCAGACTCGCGGCTGGTTCTATACTTTAACAGTCCTGTCGGTTGCTCTCTTTGATCAGCCTGCATTCAAAAATGTGGTCGTCAACGGGATCATCCTGGCCGAGGATGGCAATAAGATGTCCAAGCGGCTTAGAAACTATCCCGATCCTGAACTCTTAATCAATCAGTATGGTGCGGATGCCGTGCGTTTTTATATGCTGCAAAGCCCTGCTGTGCGAGCGGAAGATTTGCGTTTCATGGAAAGGGGAGTAGAGCACGTATTACGGCAGGTTTTGATTCCGCTTTGGAATTCATTTGTCTTTCTCTCGACCTACGCGAAAATATATCAATGGAAACCGGAGCCGATGGATCATCCTCCGGCCGCTTTGATCGATCGCTGGATCTTGACTTTGACCCAAAAAATCGTTTGCGATGTGACGTCAGCGCTTGATGCCTATCTTTTAGACAAAGCGATTGAACCGATGGCCAATATGATCGATCAGCTGACGAATTGGTATATTCGCCGCAATCGCAGCCGCTTTTGGGCGGATGAAAATTCTGTGGATCGGCGCGAGGCTTTTTCGACTCTCTATACGGTTTTGCTCAATCTAGTCAAAACGGCAGCGCCGTTTATTCCATTCCTGAGCGATGCGATCTATCGACAGCTGCGCACGCATGACATGCCCGAGTCGGTTCATTTGTGTGATTTTCCGACCGCAGATGCCACCTATGATCGTGAATTGCTCAATGAAGTCGAAGCCGCGCAACGGGCTGTTAGTTTGGGGCATTCCATTCGCAAGGAATACAAACTGAAAGTGCGCCAACCTCTTTTGAAAGCGCATGTGATTACCTCTAATTCTGAATTGATGAATGCGCTCAAAAAACAATCTCAAGTGATTGCCGATGAATTGAATGTCAAATCAATCGAGTTTCACGATGAAGAGGGCGCTTTTGTTCAGTGGATTGCCAAGCCTAATTTTCCTGTGTTGGGAAAGAAGATCGGAAAATTGATGCCTCTCGTTCAGAAGATGATGCAAAATTTTGATCGATCCCAAATGAAATGTTTGGCTGAGGGATGTTCGGTAATCATCCAAGTCAACGGTGAAGCGATTGAATTAACGAATGAAGACGTTCAAATTGAGCGCAAAGTCAAAGAAAAATTGGCTGCCGGCAATGAAGGCGAATTGACTGTTGCTCTGGATACGACACTCAATGATGAACTCCTCGAAGAGGGGCTCGCTCGTGAGATTGTCAACAAGATCAATACCATGCGGCGCGATTTGGATTTTGAAGTCACGGATCGAATTCGGATCCGTTTGAAGACGACTCCGCGTGTACAAAAGTGCTATGAGCGCTATGGCGAGATGATTCGCAACGAAGTACTCGCTCTCGATGTGCAATTTGGAGACGTTGAGGGATCGTTATGGGATCTCAACGGCGAAGAAACAGTCATTGCACTTGAGAGGATGAAACACTCAGGATAGAGCAGAAGGAAACCCAACAACTGCCTGATAGCAAAGAAATAGGTGGTTGACGCCGTTCATAGCTCGGTGGGGTTTTTCTTCTAGCGGGAGATGATAGTGTGCGGCAATCGCGTCCTTGGAAAAATGGAGCTCCCAAGGGAACGGTTCCTGATTGCGAATGGCTTTGTCCATTGAGACTGCCCAAAACATGGAGGCGAGATCGAGCCAATGATATGGCCAATTCAGCATTTCCTGGGTGTCGGGGTCAATGATTTGAGAAAAAAATACGCGATCAAATGAAGGGTTTTGACAGATAAAAACTGCCTCTTTGCGCCGAATGTTCCATTGAGAAAAAAGATCGAGAATCTGTTGGGACACATGGCGCACAGTACGTCCCTTTTTTACCTCTTCCCATGTAAATCCATTGATTCGAAGGCTTTCAGGATTGCTTTTTTCCCACGCTTCAAATGGCTGGATAATGAGACTTTGGTACTCTTGTTTTAATTCTCCGGTTTGTAAATCAACGATTTTAAAGGCAATTTCCAATATTTTATGGATATGCGAATTAAGACCATTCGTTTCTGAATCGAGAAATACGCCGAGCACATTCATTCCAAGTAAAGGAAATTTTACATTATCAATATTTTAGGAACAGTTCAAGAAAAGTTTAGTCTCCTTAGAGCAATGACGGTGAATTCGTTTCTTTGCAATTCATCTCGCATATGTTAGAATTGTCGCACTTGGAGTTAATCTATGGGCTTGCCCGCACAAAAGTTTCGCGAGATGGTTTTTCAGATGCTATATTCATATGATTTTGGTTATAGCGAAGATGCAGATGTGATTGATATGCTGATGCATGAGCTTAAGATTACAAAAAAATCAGCAAACGAAGCCAATCAGAGAGCAAAAGCCATTCTTTGTCGGAAAGATGAAATCGATGAACGGATTCGCCCTGCTTCAAGCGAATATCAGTTTGAGCGTATTTCCCGAGTCGAAAAAAATATTTTGCGTCTAGGAATCTACGAGCTTTGTTTTGATGACGCCATTCCCGAGAAGGTAGCAATTGCTGAAGCGATTCGTCTGTGCCGCAAATTCGGCACTCCGGAAAGCGCTAACTTTGTCAACGCGATTTTGGATTCTATCTACAAAGGTTCTCCATGCGCATCGAAGAACTGTTCCGAAACGGCCATTCTTTAAAAGAACTATCGACTTTTGGGATCGGCGGTCCGATTCGTTTTTATCTGGAAGTTTCGCAAATTTTTGAAATTCAGCAAGCGATCGAGTGGGCTTTGGTTCACAAAGTTCCTTATTTTATTCTCGGAAAAGGATCGAATAGTCTTTTTGATGATCGGGGTTTTAACGGCCTGGTGATCCATAATAAAATTGATTTTTGTAACTATGACGGCTGTTGCGTGTCTGTAGGCGCGGGGTATTCATTTTCCCTGCTTGGTTCCCAAACGGCCAAGAGAGGTTTATCCGGACTTGAGTTTGCGTCAGGGATTCCGGGGAGTGTCGGCGGCGCGATCTATATGAATGCAGGTGCAAATGGCCAGGAAACAGCCCAAGTCATAGAAGAGGTTCTCTATTTTGATCCATCCTGCGGTGATAAAATCATTTCGCGCGAGCAGATGGCCTTTGGACACAGAGAGTCTTCTTTCCAATCGATGCGCGGGGCGATTCTTTCTGCACGGTTTAAGCTAACAGAAAATAACGATGCACGAAAAAATCAACTCGCTTATATCAACTATCGTATGACAAGCCAGCCATATAATGAAAAGAGCGCAGGGTGTGTCTTTCGCAATCCCTCGAAAGAATTGTCCGCAGGAGCGTTGATCGATCAATGCGGTTTAAAAGGACTTCGATATGGCGGAGCGGAGGTTTCCAGGATCCATGCCAATTTCATCGTCAATATTTCGCAAGCTTCGAGTGCTGATGTGATGGCCTTGATCCAGCAAGTGCAGCAGCAAGTTTATGAAAAAACAAAAATTAAGTTGGAGTACGAAGTGCGGTTGGTGCCTTTTGAATAATGAATTTCGAGCGGACCTGCATATTCATAGCTGTTGTTCGGATGGGACGGATACGCCATTGAAAATTTTGGATTTGGCGAAGGCGGCCAATTTGTCGGGATTGTCGATTACCGATCACGACACCATTCAGGCATATACACCGGAGATTTTTGCAGCAGCCCGGGAACTTCAGCTGGAATTATTGAGGGGCGTTGAGATTTCATCGGAATGGCAAGGGCTGACTGTCCACATTTTGGCCTATGCTTTTGATGAGCATTTGCAGGAATTTCTCACTCAGGTCCAGGAGCGCCGAATTGAGCGCAATCGTCGGATTTTAGAAAAACTGAAAAAGAAAGGCATTGATATCGACGAGCAAGAGCTCAAATCGCGCGGTCCCTTGCAAATCGTAGGTCGTTCGCATATCGCTGCGGCGATGTTGAAAATGAAAGCCGTTGCGTCAACTCAGGAAGCTTTTGAGCGTTATTTGAAAGACGATGCCAGCTGTTATGCTACGGGCGGAAAATTTGCTCCCCATGAAGTCATCCATGCGATTCATCGGGAAAATGGTCTTGCTGTGTTGGCTCATCCCCATTTTTTAAAACGCGGACGATTTTTGCGGGAAATTCTGTGCCTTCCCTGGGATGGAATTGAGTGTTATTATAGCCGGCTTCCGAAAGAACAGGAAACGCCGTGGATTAAAATCGCCCGCGAGCATAATTGGCTGATTACAGGCGGGTCGGATTATCATGGCAGCCTTCGTCCTTATATTCCGATCGGCGCTTCATGGGTAGATGAAGAGATGTTTCGAAAGATTGCCAGACGATGACTGATTGGGTTCAGCGCCTTTTTTCCTGCGCCGTTCATTCAACATCTAAAAGAGATCTTTTGACGATGCGCAGCATCGATGCCTGGCAGGGGCATCTTCATAGGCGCTTTGCCTCGATTCATATCGCGGGGACTAATGGGAAAGGATCTGTGGCGCTCAAGATCGCATCGGCTCTCTGCGCAACCGGACTCAAAGTGGGTCTTTATACTTCGCCGCATATTTCTACCTATCGCGAACGCATTCAGGTCAATGGGGCGTTGATTGATGAAGAGTTCGTCATGGGGTATCTTCCCAAGCTCTTTGCGATGATTGAAAAAAAAGGCCTTACGCCGATTTATTTTGATTTGCTGACGGCTCTTGCCTTCGAATATTTTGCCGCTCAAAAAATCGACATGGCTGTGATCGAAGTGGGATTGGGTGGAGAGTTTGACGCAACGAATGTCATTGTGCCAAAACTCTCGGTAATCACTTCGATCGAATACGACCATTGCGATATTCTGGGATGCACTTTGGAAGAAATCGCAAAAGCGAAAGCCGGCATTATTAAAGAAGGCGTTCCCGTTGTCCTGGGATCTAGAGCGAGATTGGCTCCCATTCTCGATGCAGCCCGAGGAAAAGCGATTCTGGCTCCTGAAGTTGGAGGGTTTTACGATCATGAAAATAATGCAACCGCTCGCGCTGCTCTTGAAGCTCTGAATGTTCCCGAATCTGCCATTGCGATTGGTCTTCAAAGACGTCCTCCCTGCCGATTCGAGCTTGTCGATCCTCGTCCGATTGTGTTGGATGTGGCTCATAATCCCGATGGTTTTGCTCATCTGAGGCAAGCCTTGGAATGGCACTACCCCGGTCAACGGTTTCATTTTATTTTGGCGATGAGTAAAGAGAGAAACGCGGCAGAATGCGTACGTCAGTTAGGGGATCTTCCTATCCGGATTGCTTGTATCTCCAACGATCATGCACGGCTCTTATCGGCTTGCGATTTGTTCAACCAACTTCGATCAAACGGTTTTACTCAAGCCTATCATGCTTTATCGCTTGAAGATGCAATCCAATTTCATGAACCGACAGTCATTTGTGGAACTTTTTTTATTATGAGCGATGTTCGGCGGCTGTTAACAATAAATCCAAAATAGAGAAGGAGAAGCCTGCCGGTTGACCCAGCGATGGTGACAGATCTGCCATTTTGCATGGGGAAGTTGCCGCGCCCAATTGAGGATCGCGCTCTCTTCTTTTTCTCCTTCGAGATGGCCGGGATAACAGGTTACGGAGATCGCGCCATGCGGCGCTAAAAGATCTGCCGCTTTTTGCAGGCTTTGCAGAGTTGTGGGTGTTTGGGTCGTGATTGTCTTGTCGCCGCCGGGAAGATAGCCGAGATTGTAGACGATCAGCCGAGGAGAAGCGGGGAGGGGAAGGCGATCAATATTTCCATGGCAGAGTTGATGAAGCGAGACTCGAGCGAAATGCGATGCGGGAATCGCACTCTGCAAAAGCGCAGAGGTCTTGTTGAGTGCGCTTTGCTGTACATCGAGGCCGAATAACAGGCTTTCGGGATATGTCAATAAAAGCTCTGCAAGGATCATTGTATCGTGGCCGTTGCCGCAGGTGGCATCGATTGCTATGCCGCCCGCGCACAGAAGCTCTTTCCAGTATGCATGCGCCAACGATAGATGGGGTGAGTGTCTTTTTTCCATTCGATTCATTGATTTAAGAACACTAAGCATACCCAAAAGGATTGATCTTTCAACGAGCTTTTACTTTCTTTACAGCTAAAATTTTAGTATCAATTTATAGGTTTTTTCATGTTAGGATCGGTGCGAGAATTTTGTGTTGTTCTCTATTGACGCTTGAGGTATCATTTCTTTTTTTCGTTAGGGGTATTAGCTCAGTTGGTTAGAGCGCCACGTTGACATCGTGGAGGTCGGTTGTTCGAGTCAACTATATCCCAATACATGACAGATCATCCTTTTTTACAAACATTAGCGTCGCGGATTCTCGCGGCAGCACTTTCTGAATGCCTTCCCGGTTTGACGATTTTAGCCGTCGAAGAGGCATTTGGTGGTTTTTTCTGCGATTTTACATTTTCACATCCTTTTTCTTCGGAAATTCTCATCCAGCTTGAAGAGCGCATTCGTCAAATTGTACGGGAAAAACGCGAGATTCGCCGAATGGAAATGGTGCCTTTCTGTGCATCGGAATTTTTGAAAAAATCCGGCCAGATCGAGCGCGCTGCCCAGGCGTTAGATCAGGAAGGTTATGTTCGGTTGGTTCAGATGGGGCCTTTCGTGGACTTGTGCGAGAGTCCTTGCGGGCGCCATACAGGCGAGGCGGGGATTTTGCGGCTATTGGATCGGAAAGAGCTGGGAAGGGGTTGCTATCGGATTTTTGGAATCGCCGCCTTATCAAAGGAAGAATTGAGATCCCAGATTCAGCGATGGAAGAGATTTCCCGAAGTGGATCATGAAAGTCGAGGAATCGATCGGGGATACTGGGAAACGGTTGAGGGGGAAAGGATCTGGTTGACGCCAGGACTTGACGCTCGACGAAAGATGGCCGCTCTTTGGCGAGAAAATTTTTCGCCGATCGCTATGGAAATAGAGGGTAGCGAGAATAAACAGAGGTTAATTTCGGAGAGTAGAAAAAAAATTCCTATCATGCAGTTTCTTAGGCATGAGGAGAGCGCGGCTCATGTGCGCGGACTGCTGGATCACTATAATTCCCTGGTCTTGCAAGTCAATTCTTTTGGTGATAATGAACGAGACTGCATTTCGTTCTTGCAAAACGTTCATAAATCTCTTACTATTTTGCGCTTTACCTTTCGTATCCGCTATTTTGGCAAAAAGCAAAAAGAGGGGGCGCTTGACCGTGCTCTACTTCAACTGGGTTGGAAAGCGGATGCAGGGGGGAATAGCGATGAGCCGAGACTGGAGTTTCTTGTAAGAGATTCTCTCCAATGTGAATGGGTCGTAGCTTCAATACAAGAGTTGCGTCGAAAAGGTGTGATTTGTTTGACGGTGTGGGTTGAAAGAAACCTGGCTCTTGTGTTAGAAAATGATGAAGAAAGCATGGTTTCTAACCAGCGCGTCGAAAATCGAAGCGAAAGGTTAGATGATCATAATCTAAATGATACTGCAAGTGTTAGCAGGAGAGTTGATTGAGAATTAACAGGGAAATACGTGCAGATCGTCTGCGTGTAATTACGGAAGATGGTGAACAGTTAGGGATTTTAACCCTGCGCGAAGCGTTAGCGAAAGCGGAAGAATACGGATTAGATCTGATTGAAATTGCTCCGACAGCTAAGCCGCCCGTTGCGAAGATCATTGATTACGGAAAGTTTCGCTATCTCCAACAGAAAAAGGAAAAAGACAGCAGAAAGTCGCAAGTTCAGATTAAGGTGAAGGAAATCAAATTTAAGCCGAATATTGATACACACGATTTCCAGACCAAAGTCAAACATGCGCGTGAATTCTTGCTCAAGGGCGACAAAGTACGGATCAATTGTGTGTTCCGTGGACGTGAAATGCTCCATCTTGAGCGAGGAGAAAATGTAATTAATCAGTTTTGTTTGGAACTCGCCGATATCGCGGCTCTTGAGATGCCTCCAAAACTAATGGGACGATCGATGTCTACGACGCTCGCACCGAGCGGCAAAAGACCTAAACTACCACCGAAACGAGCTGAGCAAGGAGATAGCAGCCGTGCCGAAGATGAAAACCCGAAAAGCAGTTAAAGCAAGATTTCGCGTAACTGGGACAGGCAAACTGAAAAGAATGCGCCCCGGACGCCGCCATATGTTGACGAAGAAAAGCGCTAAGCGAAAAAGAAGCTTGGGCAAGTCACGTCTCGTCGATGAAGGCCAATTGAAAATGTATAAGAACATGATGGGCGTATAACCATGGTACGAATTACTAATGCAGTTGCCGCTCGCCAAAGAACAAAAAAACTCCTGAAGCGCTGCAAGGGATTTTATGGCGATCGCAAAAATCACTTAAAACTCAGCAAAGACGCTTTGATGTCTGCGCTGGCATTCAACTATTTGCACCGAAAACAGCGCAAGCGCGATTTTCGAAGGCTTTGGACGATTCGCATCGGTGTCGCTGCGAAGATCAACGGTCTTTCATATAGTAAATTGATTCACGGCCTGAAAAAAGTCGGCTGTGAAATCGATCGAAAAATTATGGCAGATTTGGCGATTCGCGATCCCGAAACGTTCAGTGCTATCGCTAACAAAGCGAAGCAAGGCTTAGCAGCATAAATCTTCTAGGTTCGGATGCTTCATCCGAGCCTGGATTGTGTGCACTTCGAATTGTAGGTCGAATGTCTCTTTCTGAAAAAATCAAGCAGTTGCGTCAAGAATTTCTTGCTGAACTGAATGATGCTGTTTCATTCAAAGATTTCGAGAATATCAAAGTAAAGTTTCTCGGAAAGAAAGGCCCTGTTCAAGCGTTGATGCTTGAGCTGAAGAACTCTTCACCTGAAGAGAGACCGGCTCATGGAAAACAGATCAACGATCTGAAAGTAGAATTCATTGCGCTGTGCGATGAGAATCTCAGCCGGATGAAGCTCCGAGAAATGGATGAGAGGCTGTCGCAAGAAGCAATTGACCCCACATTGCCTGGCCGTCGTCATTATCTAGGCCGTATGCATCCCGTCATGCAAACGATGGATCGTACCATTGAGATTTTGATGGGGATGGGCTTTTCGGTACGCCTGGGTCCTGAGCTTGACACTGACTATTACAACTTTGAAGCGCTCAATTTTGCTCCGGATCATCCGGCCCGCGACATGCAGGATACCTTTTATTTAAATAACGAATGGCTGCTGCGTACTCATACAAGCAACGTTCAAATCCATACAATGGAAGAGTTTTCACCTCCTTTACGAATCGTTGCTCCGGGGCGTACATTTCGAAATGAGACGATTTCAGCCCGATCACATGTCTTTTTCCACCAACTCGAAGCTTTTTATATCGATCGGAACGTCTCTTTTGCCGATCTCTTTGCGACCATGGACGAGTTTTGGAGTAAGCTTTTGGGAGAGAAGGTGGTTACGCGTTTTCGACCGAGTTATTTTCCCTTCGTCGAACCAGGCCTCGAGGTTGATGTGCGGTGTACGGCATGTCGTGGCAAAGGCTGCCGCCTTTGTAAGCAATCGGGATGGTTAGAGGTTTGCGGTGCGGGTATGATCCATCCGAATGTGCTGAAGAAGGGGAATATCGACCCCGAACAATACAGTGGTTTTGCTTGGGGAATGGGAATCGAGCGGCCTACAATTTTGCAGCATGATATTCGAGATATTCGAATGTTTTGGCAAAATGATCTTCGATTTCTTTCCCAATTTCCATAGGAATGATACAATATTTGGAATCAGTTTTTTTTCACGGAAGAGTGGCAGAGTGGCCGAATGCGCCTGTCTTGAAAACAGGAAACCCCGCGAGGGGTTCGTGGGTTCGAATCCTACCTCTTCCGAAGTAGAGACCAATTCGTACCCTTGCACTCCTCCAGGAGTGCAAGGGTATCGATATTGGAACTAGCCATGTAATATGGCTTCCTCTGAATCAGATTTCCATTCTCAATCACACATTCTCCTGGAAATGCTTCCATCTCAATCGTTCCTAACAGATCCTTTAAAGCCAATGCTGATGCCTTGGTATTCATATCCAAAGTCTCTCTAAACTTGTTCAGCCGGTGCTCGATCCATTCTTTTGGCGGGGCTTTAAATGCGTTCCTGGTCTGGAATTCCATCGCCTGCATCTCGTTCTTGAGCCTTTCACCGCGATTCTCGGCGTCTACAATCGCTTCGGACACCATCTTTGAGAAATTACCCGCCTTGATGAAGTTCAATAGGTTTTGTAGCTCCGCTTGCACCTTTTCGTGCTGCCCTCGTTTCTGCTTCAACTCTTCCGGTACCTCATTCAACGTCTTAGCGACAGTCTTTTCGACATTTTCATAAATATACGCCAAATTCTCCGCCGTTAAGATTCTCTCTTTCAGGTTGCTGAGCAATATTTCTTCAACACGGCTTCGCTTGATCGTTAGCTTGTTCGAGCAGGTCTTTCTTTTTGCATTATAGCAGCCGTAATAACCGCCGCCTTTGCCGCAAATCTGAACAATCGCTCCACCACAACTTTTGCACACCATCGTTCCTGCAAATAGGTGAGTTGGATTGGCGTGGACGTAGCTCACAGCCTTCCCGGACGTTTTGGCCGTCTGTTTATTCATTGGCCATGCGCCTTCCAATTCTTCCCATCGTCTCTTTGCTTTCTCCCAAACATCCTGATCAATGATACAAAGCTCAGCTTTAAACGAGACCATTTGATCCTTTTCTGATCGGTACACCTTTTTAGACTTGCCCGTCATGGGATCACGAACGTTCTTGGTCTTTCTCCAAATCCATTGACCGGCATATTTCTCACTTTTCAGGAACCGGCTCACGGTCGAAGTCGCCCAACCGCCTGGTTTGTTTCTCTTTGTCGGTATTTTTTCAACATTCAGCCCTTGAACAATTGCATGAATGCTTTTGCCATCCACAAATTCCCTGAAAATTCTTCGAACAACCACAGCCTCTTCTTCATTGATCTTGTGAACCATGCCCTCGTATTTGGGCTGTCCTTTCTTATTGAGTCGCAGTTCCCCGACAGGGCAGGATTTATATCCATAGACGCTCTCACCAGTGTTAAAACCTCTCAGTCGCTGACCTTCCAATCCGCGCATAGTCTTCTTCCTCAAATCATCGAGATAAAGCTCATTGATCAGACCCCGAATATGGATTCCTAGCTTCGAATTATCGTCATCGGAGAC
>CAISYW010000121.1 GCA_903889795.1 uncultured Chlamydiae bacterium
CGCTTTTCCGCCCCGGCCCAGTCGTACGCTTTTATAAAAAATCGGACCTGATGATGTGATGCGCACCAAAAAGGCGATGAGAATAAAAACGGGTGAAAAACAGAGCATCACAATCAAGCTAAATGAAATGTCAAAAAGCCGTTTTAGCGGATCATGGCGAACAGAAATCAATAGAAAATCAGGAGGCTTTCGCCGAACTAATCGAGGATGCATAGTAATCATTTAAAATAAACAATCTTAATAATCAAGGGTCAATCTTTGTGTCGAATAAAGGATCAATGAATCCTTTGATCATCGGCGCCCCTGAAGGGAGAAAGGAAAGATGGTGATTGAGTTTCTCCAGTGTTTGTAATAGAAATTTTCGGGTCGGCTCGGGGCCTAAAAGTGTCGTAAAGGTTGGTTTATTTTGTTTTGCATTATCGGAAATTGCTGTCGTTGCATCTTCCAAATCATCGCGGATTTGATAGGCTAGGCCGAGGTGGAGTCCCGCTTGATGTAAATGCTCTTCGATCGATGGAGCCGCATTCGCGATGATCGCACCGAACTCCAATGAGCAGGCAAAAAGATCTCCTGTCTTTTTTTGATCCATTTGGACCAAGAGATCCAGAGAAATGGTTTGTCCTTCTGAAAGAATGTCGATTGTCTGTCCGCCCATCATTCCTTCTTTTCCGACGCGCTTGGCCAGAAGAGTTGTCAAACGGATGATTTGGCGATCGCTCAAATGGTTTGATCGGGCGATGACGAGAAACGCTTCGGACAGTAGTGCATCGCCGGCTAATAGGGCAATCCCTTCTGAAAATGCACGATGAAGCGTAGGACGTCCACGCCGAATGTCGTCATTGTCTATACAGGGAAGATCGTCATGGATCAATGAGAAAGCATGGATCATTTCGATTGCGCAGGCGGGATCAAGCGCATCACGGACCGTTCCGCCTAATGTTTCGGCCGCGGCTAAAACAAGCTGCGCCCGGAGCCGTTTTCCTCCGCTGAGAAGTGAGTATCGCATCGCCTGAGGCAAAACTTCTTCTGAGTTCTCTATCAACTTGTTAAGACGGCGATCAATTAAAGAGATGAAGGTTGATGTCAATGTGTCTCCTGCAATTGATCAGGCACGCCGATTGCGATATAGTCAAATCCCTTGCTCTTCATTTCAAGTGGTTTATATTGATTTCGTCCATCAAAAAATGCGATCCCTTTCATATAAGTGCGAATCGGATGGAAATCGACGAGGCGGAATTGTTTCCACTCTGTCAACAGCGCGATTGCATCGGCTCCTTTGGCGGCATCGAGTTCATCTTTGCACCAGGTCAGGCCGGGGTGATCTTTCAAAAGCTGTCGGGCATTGGATTCTGCAATGGGATCAAAGAGTTTTAATTGGGCGCCCAAGTTCAGTAAGTCTTCGATCAAGACCAAAGAGGGGGCTTCGCGCATGTCATCCGTATCAGGTTTAAATGAAAGTCCCCAGATGGCGATTGTTTTGCCATCGATACCGCCGCGAGTGGAGAAGTATTGAACTATTTTTTGTCCGAGAACTTTCTTTTGTCGATTGTTGACTGAATCGACAGCATCTAGCAGCTCTGATTCGCATCCCACCTTTTTGGCTTTGCATCTGAGCGCACGGATATCTTTGGGAAAGCAAGATCCGCCGTAGCCAATGCCCGGATAGAGAAAGCTATGGCCGATCCGAGAATCGGAACCAATACCCTTTCTCACTTCATTGACGTTTGCGCCGACTCGTTTGCAAATCTCGGCGATTTCATTCATAAACGAAATGCGGGTTGCGAGCATGGCGTTCGCAGCATATTTTGTCATTTCGGCGCTGCAAATATCCATGACGATGATTTTGTCGTAATTGATCATGAATGGAGAGTAGAGATCGCGTAGCAATTGGGCTGTTTTATCATTGTTTGCGCCAATGATGATTCGATCGGGTTTGAGACAGTCTTGAATGGCCGCGCCTTCCTTTAAGAATTCCGGATTGGAGGCAACATCAAATGAAAGATTCAATCCTCTGTCGGTGAGTTCTTTTTGAACGAAACGTCGGACCCCTTCTGCTGTTCCCACAGGAACGGTCGATTTGTTAACGATTATGATATTGGTTTTCATATGAATTCCGATCTGGCGGGCGGCAGCAAAGACGTAGGTTGTGTCGCATGAACCATCTTCGCTCGATGGTGTCGGAACCGCGATGAAACAGACTTCTGCGAATGCAACAGCTTTTGCATAATCTGTGGTAAAATGGAGCCTTTTTCCTGTCATGTTTCGCTTGATCAGTTCCTCGAGACCCGGTTCATAAATGGGAATGATCCCTTTATTAAGGTTATTGATTTTTTCGTGATCGATATCGAGGCAGATCACTGAATGGCCCATTTCTGCAAAACAAGTGCCCGTAATGAGGCCGACATAACCCGTTCCGATGATCGTTAGCTGCATTTCTCACTCCAATTAAAGATCAAAAAATGAAAAACAGAGCATAGATGTATCAGATAGAATGTTTTTAGCAAAGCAGGCCATCTTTGAGAAGATATCGACGGTCGCATAAGGCAGCGAGATCCGGGTCGTGAGTCGCTAGAATCAGGCTTTTCTTTTTTACATTCACGCATTGGATCAGCAACTGTCCAATGCGTTGCGCATTCGCACGATCGAGATTTCCGGAAGGTTCATCTGCGAGAATCAGAGCGGGATTATTACAAAGGGCTCGTGCGATCGCTACGCGCTGCCGTTCGCCTCCGGATAAGAGTTTTGCGGGAGTTTGTGCGCGATTTAAAAGGTCGACCTCTCGAAGATTTTCTATTGCATTCTGATAAGCGGCTGAGTTTGCATCTGTTGGCAGGCGGGCGATCCGAGCGGGCATTAACACGTTATCGAGAGTGGTGAAGTCTTCTAATAGATTAAACGACTGAAAAATAAAGCCGATGTTTTGTTGACGGAGTCGGTGGGCATTGCGGGGAGTCACTTGGATTTTTGCGATTGTAAGGATTCCTGAATCGGGGGCTTCCAGTGTTCCCAGAATATGGAGAAGAGTCGTTTTTCCCTCGCCGGAGCGGCCGCAGATTGCAATCGATTCGCCGGCGCAAAGAGTGAGTGATATATCAGACAGAACATCGAGACGCTTGGGGTCGAAGAATGATTTTTTTAAATGTTCTGCTTGTAAAATGGTCATTCTTGCCTCAAAGCCATAGAGGGACGGATGCGGCTGGCACGCAAGGCCGGAATCAAACCGGCTAGAAGCGAGAGCAGGGGAGTGGCGATGAAGACAAAAAGAAGGGCTTCATTGCTCAGCTGATTTGGTAAAGTTTGTCCAAAAAAAGCAGGCTGGAACGCAGCATGGCCTTGCAGCGCGCTTAAAAAACCAACGACGACATCCAAATGATTTAAAGTAAAAATTGCGGCTGCTGTTCCAATCACGCTGCTCAAAGCTCCCATGATTAGTCCGCAGGAACCAAAGATCGCAGCTACACTGCGCCGCGACGCGCCCATTGCTTGAAGGATGGCGATTTCTCGCTTTTTGTCATTCACGAGGAGCACCAGGAGGGAAATAATATTGCAACAAGCGACGAGCAGAATTAATAGCGCAATCAAGAGAAATAGAGTTCGATCGCTTCGGAATTGCTGGAAGAGTTCTTTAGAAAATTCAAAGTCCTTATATGTAGAGACTTTCCAGTAAGGAAGAAGCTCGGCTTTGCGGAGAGACTCTTCGATTTGTTCTTTCAGAAGATCCGTGTCATGCGAGCCATTCCAGACGCTGATGCCGTTTGTCGGGGAACCGTCAGGAGAAAACGTTTGGCTCGCCGCATGAATCGTGCGAGTGATCGTTTTCGGCACGATGAGACAGCGGCCTCCCATGGAAAAAAGGCCCGGGTCGTAGAAAGCCGCAACTTGTACCTGGATTCTTTGTTCTTGAACGGAAGCGGCGCCAATTGACGCGAAATTCAAGGTTCCTCGATCGCCGATTTTCACACCCATATCGCGATATGACTTTGGCAGCAAAAAGGGTTGCCCTGCTGAAGAAGGTTCCGGTAAATAACAGCGGCCCGCGGCTTCAAACGCCCAGGGAGGAGAGAGCTTTGGCAGTTGATCGAATTTTATTTGCGTCGTTGCGGAAGAGACGATCGCATCGCCCCATCGGATGCTGTTTTGAAGAGCGATTCCTTGAAGGGTTCCTTTTACCGATAATTGCACATTGGATAGTTCGGGAGCGGCGATCAAACGATTTACCAAAAGAGCGAGTGGCTGGAGCGTTCGGAGAGATGGTTTTTCTATGATTTTGCCGAAATTGCTTGTCCATTGCCAGAGAGGTCCTTTGCGGCTGAGATGACCCATTTGCCAGCCATTGGGAACTTTGGTTTCACGGTCGAGGGGGATAAGCGCCTCGTTGGGCGTTTGCGGATGGACAAATGCGATCAGTTCGACATTTTCGGGGATGAGGCCGGGATTCAACGAAGATACACAAACTTCGTTGATATGTGAGTTCAAAAGGATCGATTCAATCTGTCCCTCTCCGCTCTTTAGCATCGAGTTCAGATCTTCGATAGATGGGGGTAAAATCAAAGACCCAAAGCGTGGGTTGCGATCCATGAATGAGAGAAGGTAGGACATTTGCGACAGGGTCGATCCGGAACCGGCCATTCCGGTCGGGTGGCTGAGCGTCAGCCGTAATAAAGCGCCGCTGATTTCATAGTCTTGATAGTCGAGCTTGAGTTCATTGAGTAGAGAGAGCGTCTCTTTCACAGGGTCGCGTAATTGCCCATCTCGATGGCGTTCAGGCGAGGGCCAATTTCTCGGAAGCTCAGCGTCAAGGCTGTCTGAATAGGGGTCGCTGCGTAACGATGCCGCTTTTTCCCCGATTGTTTTTAATGAATAATCCGATGCTGAGGAGAGTACATCGGCTTGATAGTAATAAGAATTATAATAGTATTCCGTCGGAGTCAAGCGCAACGGAGCGTGCAAAGAAGTGAGCTTTTGCAGCCAATTACGCTCGATTCCTGTAGTAACGGATAAGAAAACCAAAACGAGCCATACGACTAGAGAAATCACAACAACGGAAAGCAATGAGACAAGCGCCGTTGAAAGAGATTTTTTTCTGGGTATGAGGTAACGAAAAGCAATCGTCAGTTCGAACATCCTCAATCCAAAAAGGCTCGTTTAAGAAAACTATTTTGCTTCTTTGAAAACGACATGACGCCGAAGGCTTTTGTCGTATTTCTTGAGCTCGATTCTCTCTGTTACGTTACGTTTGTTTTTGGTCGTCCAGTAACATTCGTTCGACTCAATGCTTTTCATTTTGATATTTTCGCGTGCGCCTTTTTTAGCCATATCTAATCCATGTACATCATTTTTTACAAAAATTGTACCTTTTTTATTCCTTTTCCTCAATCCAAAAAGGCAATCGCGGCATTGCTTCCAGATCCAGGGGAGCAAAATCGCCGGATAAGAGCTTGTGGTGAGCCAGTCCGGCAATCATGATTGCGTTATCCGTTGAAAGCCCAAATGACGGCCAAAATTGAGGGATTTGAGGAAATTTTTGAGCAAAATGATCCCGCAGGCGTTGATTATTCGTAACGCCGCCGCCGAATACGATGGATCGATAGGAAGCGGCTTTCATGGCAAGTTCTGCCTTGATCGATAGGTCATCGAAAGCAGTTTTTTGAAAGGAAGCGGCAATATCCGGATAATCGTCGGGGGAAGCCTTTTTTTGAGCGTAGAGTACGGCCGTTTTTAAACCGCTGAAAGAAAATGCAAGGGGGTTTTTCTTCACTTTAGGCGGAGTGAATGGAAATTTTTTTTCATCGCCGGTTTCTGCGAGTTTTTCAAGAGCAGGTCCTCCAGGGTAGGAAAGACCTAAAATGGTTGCGGCTTTATCGAAAGCCTCGCCAATAGCGTCGTCTACAGTGGTTCCCAGTAATTCATAGCGGCCCACACTCATCACGTTGAGCATCAAAGTATGTCCCCCCGAAAGGACGAATCCCAAGGCGGGGAATGGCGGATTTTGACTCATGAAAGCTGCATATAGATGCGCTTCGACATGATTGATTCCTATCAACGGCTTTTTCCAGGCAATCGCAAGGCCTTTAGCTGCTTGAAGACCGATCAATAGGGCGCCAATCAGGCCGGGGCCTTTTGAAACGGCAATGGCATCGAGGTCGTGAGGGGAGATTTTAGAATCGCGAAGGGCTTCGGCAATTACGGGTAAGATTGCATCAATATGTCGACGACAGGCAAGTTCCGGAAAGACTCCGCCATATTGCCTATGAATTTCAGCGGAAGAAGCGATAGAGTGAGAGAGAACAATCGTGCCGTCTTTGACGATCGATGCCGCAGTCTCATCGCAAGTGCTTTCTATCCCTAGGATCAGCATATTAACTATAGTTTGCCACGTATGGAAAAAAAAAGCCCCTCGAAAAAGAGGGGCTTTTTAACAAAAATAATTCTCAAGACGTTTCCGTCATGTAGAGGATTATTTTCCAGCTGTGGCGGCAGTGTGGAACCATCCTTTAACATATCCAAGGGCGTTGTAATGCACTGCTGCATATATTCCACCACCAATGATAGCAGCACCGGCAACAGTTTTTACTACTGTGCTGAGAGACAGCCAG
>CAISYW010000122.1 GCA_903889795.1 uncultured Chlamydiae bacterium
ACGTTTCCTAAAAGCCTCTTGAGTGTCCTGAGTGAGTTTCCGTGCATCGCCTAAAAACATGTCAAATATTTTGACATACTAGCTGATTTTTGTCACCTGTTTGCCGAGTGGATTAGTAACCCGCTGGCCAAATATGAGACAAAGAGCGTCCGCGAGGCGAAGCCGGATCAAAGTGAGCTTTAGCTCGCACTCTTTGCGAGGAATTCATTCTTGAATACGAAGGATTCCGAGCGAAGATTGATACGGCAAAGCCGCAGCAAGCTATTTGTCTCATATTTGGCCAGCGGGTTAATATCTGCCACTGGAATCGAAGATCAACCAAAATAATCTCGGAGTCAAATTCGCGCTTTCTTAGCCGGATTCGGATTTCTCCCAAATCGCCTATGCCTTAATCGGATGTCTCGATTTAGGAGAAACGCGAACCGGCGTCGAAATCATCGAATTTGAATCGCGAAGCGAGTTTTCGGACTCTGCTAACTTGCAATAGGTTTGTGCTGTTTGTTTTATCTAAAAATAGGTAGTTTGTTTTTTAATTGATTTGGTGTGTATTTTGTGTTAAAATAATATAAATATTGTAAGGAATTGTTTGCTATGTCTCTTGTGGTAGAAAAAGATCATTTATATCGCTATTATGGCGAGTCTGTGGATTCAAGCCGTAAAGCTAAGAAGCACAATACATTAAATCGTATTCGGCAGGAGCTGCAAGATGTCGAAAAATTGAAAAAAGAGGCTGTTGCTGATTTTCAAAATAATAACTTTATGCTTATTCAACAATATCGTTGTAAACATTTTGATGGACAGCCTTTGGTCATTAAATTTTTTAGCAATCCTAAGGATTTGTCATCATCAAATTATTTTGTTTGGAATGATGAAACTTACTTATTAAGCGAACAAGCTGCCTCGAATATCCAAGCTTTAGTCAATCCAGGAATAGCAACCGCGGTTTCCAATAATGTCCAGGGCGTTGTTGACGCGCCATTGGTTAATGGACACCAATATGAAATTATTCAAAATCCTGATTCATACCAATTACCCGATGAATATTGGGCCGAATGGGAAGCTCGCGGTGCGGCAGGGGGGCTGTTATCGATCGTGTGGCGCGGGAGGCTGTTCAACAGTATAGAAATGTGATTCATCCAACCATTTGGGAATATGTTAATGATTTGATTCTTAGATGTCCTTTCGTTCCCAGATGTGATGGCCGAGTTCGTATTTTAGAAGTTGGAGGAGGAACGGGCTGTTTAGCTGAAATGATAATCAATACTAATTTTCGGCAAATTGAGCAGTACTTGATATTGGAAAATAATCAAAAGGAAGTCAGCGATGCCAAAAGGCGTTTAGCTAAATGTAAAAATCCCCAAATAGCGGTTGTTGAGCAAAGAGATGCAACCGTTGGTGATTCGTTCCGGCAAACAAACCCAAACATTATAATCGCCAGTGGGTTATTAACGCATTTTGTTTTGCCTGACCGAAAGGCTGCCCTTCGTGTTTTGGATCATTTAACGGGAATTGCTCCACGTGGTTGTTATCTGCTGATTGGCGGCCATGCCCCTTCTTATATTTGTTCAGATGATTTAATCGCGCGTGGATGGGAAGTGAGAAATACTTATTCTCCTTCCTCCGGAATTCCTTTTTATGTTGCGGTTCGCAGGGGTTAAGATTTTAGGCCTCGAGATTCATGATCTCGAACGCGTCTCTCAAGCTTCTTGACTCTTGGGTTCCATAAGCCTTCTCCATCGTCTTTTTTGAACAGGTGTGATTACCTCAATTCTTTTTTTATACCGGGAGTGGTTCAAAAATCGGATTATGTCCAGGAAGTGCCTTGAATTTGAATCAGACAAAGCCGGCGCCGAAACAGCTCAACTTCTTGAAGTTGGGCGATGCGTGTGACCGGTACGTCGTTAAACTAGAAGGTGAAAGTCCTTTACGGACTCAGGAAAGGAGAACCGTTAGAGAAGGCAAGGGTGTCTATCGCGAGG
>CAISYW010000123.1 GCA_903889795.1 uncultured Chlamydiae bacterium
ATAGATCCAGTCAGAATTAACATTTTGATATCGATCCGCATCAGGCCCCGGACGAAAATCTTCTCTTTTAAGCTGAAAAAACGACAAAACTTCTTCTGCGATTTCAGCTGCGACGACATAGCGACTCAAAACCCCTTCATCTACCTTCTTTTGGGCAGCTCGGCAAACCGCAGGCAAATCGCTCACATTGTTGATCACCAATAATTTTTCCGCGAAAGGAAAGAGATGATTGGCGATCTGCCGCTGGGAAAGATACAAGGGATCGAGCAAAATGTGCTGCCAATCACGCTCCCAGCAGCATGTTGCAAAAGTTACGCTCGGCAAGGGCTTTTTCTTAAACCAGAACATCTTTACAAACTCTTCGGAGATATAGACAATAGTAACACACTTTGACGAGCTTGTAAAATGACATCCACAATACCTTTGACTCCCATGATGACCCAATGGCAATCCTGCAAATCGCAGGCAAAAGACGCGTTATTGTTTTTCCGTCTCGGAGATTTTTACGAAGCTTTCTACGACGACGCCAAACTGATCTCGAAAGCGCTCAGCTTGACTCTGACGCAGCGCCAAGGCGTCCCGATGTGCGGCGTTCCCTTTCATGCCCTTGAGCAATATATCGACAAGCTGATTGCCAAAGGCCACAAGATCGCGATTGCCGAACAATCGGAAGATCCCAAGGCCGCCAAAGGGTTGGTAAAGCGCGAAATTTCGCGCATTTGCACACCGGGAACGATCGTCAATTCGCAGCTATTAAACGAAAAAAAGAATAACTACATCGCAGCCATCGCTCAGTTAGGTTCAATATTCGGGCTCTCTTTTCTCGATTTGACGACCGGAGAGTTCCGCGCCCTGGAACTGGAGCAGGAAGCCGCTCTTACCGATGAACTGCATCGTATCCGTCCCGCCGAATTCATCGCATCCCGCAAGTTCAAAGAAAATCATCCGCAATTTTTCCAGGAACTCTCCTATACGTTTTCTTTCCTTCTCAATGAACGGGAAGATTGGCAATTCGATGCTTCAAGCGCTTTACAAACTCTATTGAGTCATTTTCAAATCGCTTCCCTCGACTGCTTTGGGATGAAGGGACAAAACGCTTCCATTACAGCGGCAGGCTCTCTTCTCACCTATTTGAAAGACGATCTCTCTCTTCGCTTAAATCATATTACGTCTATTCAGAACGAAGCACTTTCTCAATTCATGGCGATTGATCGCAGCACCGTGCGCAATCTCGAGCTCTCCGAATCGCTTAGCGACGCTTCTTCCCAAAACACCCTGCTCGACCTCCTGGATCATACGGCCACGCCCATGGGCGCGCGGCTGCTCCGGCAATGGATCAAGCATCCGCTGCTCAACATCGCCCATATCGAAGAGAGACAAAATGCCATTGCCGATTTTCTCGCCCATCTCGACGTAACGCAGCGCGTCCATCAAATGCTCGACTGCGTCCGCGATATTGAACGGCTGATTGCCAAAGTAGTGGCTCGCTACGCCTCCCCGCGCGATCTCTGGACCCTTGGCCATTCTTTAACCATCATTCCCGCTATCCGGGAGGAACTGCAGCAACTCTTTGGCACATTGATCCAAAGCGATCTGTCGCATTTATACGATGTATCGTCCATCGCCCAGCTGATCTGCTCTTCTCTTACCGAAACTCCCCCGCTGCGAATTTCGGATGGAGAGATTTTTCAATCCGGCGTTCATCCCGAACTCGATCGCCTCCGCAACCTCAGCAAGGATGGCGTGGACTGGATTGCCCGCTACCAAAACGAACTCAGAGAAAAAACCGGCATCAAGACCCTGAAAGTCGGCTTTACCAAAGCTTTTGGCTACTATATCGAAGTGAGCCGAGCCAAAGGAGAAGGAATCCCCGAGGGATTTCAGCGAAGCCAGACACTGGTCAATGCCGAGCGCTACATTACCGAAGAGCTCAAGGAATATGAACATCGGGTGCTAACCTCAGATGAACGAGCCAAGGCTCTCGAGGCAGACCTGTTTGAAGAGCTGCGCGCAAAAACCGCTCTGGAGAGCGACTCCATACTAGGTACGGCGAAAGCACTGGCCCGAATCGACGCTTTATTATCCCTTTCAATAGCGGCTCGTGAACATCGCTTCAATCGTCCCTGCGTCGATGACAGCAATCTTCTGGAAATTAAAAATGGACGCCATCCGGTTTTAGAGCGCGCGATTGGTACCGCTCATTTCATTCCCAATGACACGGATCTCGATAATCAGTCCCGCCAGCTTGTTCTGTTAACCGGACCCAATATGGCCGGCAAATCGACCTATATCCGCCAAGTCGCTCTGATTGCGATTCTCGCGCAAATGGGATCCTATGTTCCGGCGGATTCTTGCCATATCGGCATCATCGATAAACTCTTTTCGCGCATCGGCGCCAGCGATGATCTGGCTCGCGGCCAGTCTACCTTCATGGTGGAGATGAGTGAAACCGCAAACATCTTGCATAACGCCACCTCCCGCTCTCTCATCATTCTCGATGAAATTGGCCGCGGAACCAGCACCTATGACGGCATTTCCATTGCTTGGGCGGTGGCCGAATTTCTCCTCACAACGGTGGGCAAAAAAGCCAAAACGCTCTTCGCCACGCATTATTGGGAGCTCACTCAGCTCGAAAAAGAACATAAGGGAGCCGTGAATATGCACGTGGCTGTGCAGGAAACCGGCAATGGAATTGTTTTTTTACGAAAAATTATTCCCGGTGGAACGGATCGGAGCTACGGCATCCATGTGGCCAAGCTCGCGGGAATGCCCTTTGCAGTGATCAAGAGATCGGAGGAGATGCTCATAAAACTCGAAGACATGCGAAACGCCAAGGAACCTGCTCCTCTAGTGAAAAAAAGAAGAGCCGATAATCAGCTTCCTCTATTTGAGTCGCCCATCATTGAAGAGCTGCGCCGCGTCAACCCCAATCAATTGACGCCCCTCCAAGCGCTGCAGATCCTGTCCGATCTTCAAGCGCGTGCATTTGCGCTCCGCGGCAATTTGAACAATTAGAGGCAATTGGCCAAATCGACTATAAAAGTTTTGGGCTAATCGTTTATTTTACGTGACCAGCTTCATAATCTGATCAGCAGCCAGAACTAAAATTCCAAACATGAGGTGGCAAGCAACCTTGTAATGCCCCCTCACTCGTACTTTCTTAGCCC
>CAISYW010000124.1 GCA_903889795.1 uncultured Chlamydiae bacterium
AACAAAAGAGACGCAAAGCGGCTGAGAAGATGCGAACTTCCTTGAAAAAAGGGGATCGTGTTACCGCTATGGGGATTCTCGGGACAGTTTCCCGCATTCAGGAACAAACCGTGATTCTTAAAATGGTCGACGGTGCAAAAATTGAAGTGTTGAAAGCGGCGATCACCGATGTTCAGCCCGGTACAGAAGAGAGTGATAAAAACGATATCTCTTCTGAGTCTTAATTTTTTTACTCAGATGGATGTTACACATCCATCTGAGTTAATATCCGGCTGATTTGTTTGAAGTTATTCGTGATAAAGTCATCAGCTGTTTTTGCGCATCCCGTCAGAGCTGGAATTTTAGTTTTAATTACATTGAGAAGTTCTCGAATTTTTATGAATTCCATTATAAATGGTCTAAAATTTACTTTTTGATCATGTTCTCTTTGAACTGTTTCTGTTTGGATTATCTGAAAATTATGGTTATTTCTGTTGTAAGTAAAGCTTTCGATTAATTTTTTTGTTCTGGTTTTGAAGGATTTTTTAATAGTGCTTTCTTTAATGTCTTCTGTTGTTAATGCGCAATGCCAAAAACACGCAATGGTGAGCATCTTCATTTCGTTAGTCATTATTCTTAGCTCATCGTTCGACATGTCTTGCATTCCCTGAGGAGGTTGTAGACGTTTGGTCCTTAACTCTTGTAGTTTGATTCCCAACTCATCGATAAACACGGTGATCAAAGGAAATTCCTCCTTTGAAATGACAGTCGCAGGATTTTTCTCTTTATTCACTTTTACAAACCTGTCAATCGCGCTTTCATAGCGGCGTGCTCGCGATTCTTCATCATAATTTCTCTTTTTGCGGTTCGGGTGAAGTAATTGACACTCTCTTGACCAGACCTCTGTAAGGATCTTCCGCCTTGCAGGGATCAATGAATCCTTAAGAGCTTTTAGATAAAGAATGTAAGGCTCAACATTGTCCTCAAGGACAACTGGATCCGGGAGGGGTGAGTTTTCAGCGGCGACTGTTTCTTCCTCACGGGGCTGTAGGGCTGTCTCTATTTCAGGGAATTGAGTTGATTGATCAAAGCGTGGTCTTTCTATTATCTCTTCGAGCTCGCGGATTTGTTGGTGCCTATTTTCCAATTTGCCGTCCTGATCAATGATCGACTGTCGAAGATGTTCCAGCTCTTGATCGAGACCTCTCGCCTGGGATTCCAGATTGGAGTATCGAACATGAGCTTCTTCGAGAGATGCTCGAGCTTTTTCACCATCTGATTGGAGCTCTTTTTCAAGTTGCAAGATTCGATCTTTATCTCCTGCTTGAGCGAGGAGCCGTCCATTTAGATCGCGATTATGTTGTTCGAACTCCGCGATCATTTTGTTTTTTCTTTCTAATTCATTCCGCAGGTCTTCGATTCTTTGTTGAAGAGCGAGCAGCTCTTTTTGCGTTTCGCCCGCTTTTGATTGTAGCCTGTCATATCGTTGGTGAGCCTGAGCGAGATCACTTTCCAGCCGCGCGATTCTTTGGAGCAAAGTGTTATTTTGGCTCTCGAGCATTTCTCGTTGAGAACTTTCCCTTAATTGGGTCTCAAGGGTAACTGCTTCACGCTCTTTAGTTATTTTGGATGCTGTGTCAGAGAGCTCTTGTTGGCGGCGTCTCATTTCTGAAATTATGGCTTGGTCGGTTTCATGTAGCTGCTCTAATTCCGCAACGCGGGAGCGAAGCTGAGAGATTTCTTGTTCTAATTGCGAGACACGTTCTTTCTCTTTCGTGAGCGCTTGGGCTGCTTTTCGAAGCTCTTCTTGTAAGTCGCGATTTAAACGCGAAAGGGAATCACGCTCGCTCGCTATTTTAGATATTCGTGCGGTGGCGGT
>CAISYW010000125.1 GCA_903889795.1 uncultured Chlamydiae bacterium
GCCTGGAAATGGCATCAGCTCCTGATTGAAAACTCTTCATTATTACGCAATGCTCTACACCGTTTGGAAACAAAACAGCCCCCGCACTCTTGATGATCTGCATAGGATTTATTCTGGCAGTTTTTATGGCGTTGATACAAAGCGCTTTGTTCCCATCCATTTCATTATTTGCCTTCGCTCCTTTTATTGCTCTCGCCTGTATTTACACTCCATTTAGAATCGCCATTTGGCTTGCTGTGCTGGCGGGTTTTTGCAACGATCTTGTCAGCTCCGATTTTCTCGGAATCCACGCAGTGAGCGCCGCGCTTGTTTGTACGCTCGTTCATCGTTTCCGCTTGGGAATTTTTAAAGACTTACCACTACAGCTTTGCTTTTATTCAGCATTAATTTCTGTATTCACTATTATTTTCGAGCTAACCATTCTTTTTCTTTTTGACAGCCGTATATCGATTGCAGGAAAATCCCTTTTTCTAGATTTTGTTGAGATGCCGCTCATCAATGCAGGTTATGCTTTTTTTTGGTTTGTCGGCCCCCTGTTGCTCTGGGAATGGGCGATAAGTCAATGGAAGCGATGGAGAGCGCAAGCAAATGCAACATCCTGATTCAATATCTCGGCTCACACTAATCGGAATCGAAGCCGCTCTGCAAGCGGGAGATCTTCTCAAAAAGGGTTTTGGAACCCATTTTTCGATTTCGTCTAAATCTCAAAAACACGATCTCGTAACCGAGTACGACCATCTCTCCGAAAAAACAATCATCCAGTTCATCCGTCAAAACATCCCGTCATCCAGTTTTTTAGCTGAAGAAAGCGGCCGTCATGGAGAAAAAAACTCCGAGATTCTTTGGATCATCGACCCGCTCGATGGAACAGTTAATTTTGCACATCAGATTCCCGTGTTTGCCATTAGCATCGCGGCTCAGAAAGAAGGGCGGATCGTCTCCGGAATCGTTTACCAGCCCATGACGCAAGAACTCTTTATCGCCGAAAAAGGCTCCGGATCTTATCTGAATGGCCAACGTATCCACGTGACTCACACCAAATCTCTTGATGACGCATTTCTCGCAACCGGCTTTCCATATAATTTAAAAAACAACCCCATGAATTGCATCGAGTGCTTTAACAATGTGCTGCGCCTCGGAATACCGATCCGAAGGCTTGGAGCCGCTGCTGTCGATTTTGCTTACATTGCTGCAGGACGATTTGATGGCTTTTTTGAAATCGGTCTATCTCCATGGGATTGCGCTGCCGGGATTCTCTTGGTTGAAGAAGCCGGAGGAAAAGTCTCGCATTGGAAAGAGAAGGTCTTTGATATCTTCGCGGGAAAACCAATCCTGGCAACGAACGGATTGATCCATAAAACATTGGCCAAGGTGCTCAACCAAACATGAATCTGATCGACGGAAAAAAAATTGCATCTCAAATCTTAGACGAACTGGCTAAAAAGATTGCCCGGTTTCCTCGAAAAATCGGTTTAGCTGTTCTCATGGTCGGCGACAATCCCGGCTCCCAGGCTTATGTACGTATGAAAAAAAAAGCCTGCGCCCAGCTCGGAATCGATTCTTTGACAGAACAATTAGACGCCGATACTTCTCCCGAAACTGTGTTGCAGAAGATTGAGGTTTTAAATCATACTCCCGCCATCGACGGCATTTTAGTCCAACTTCCTCTGCCCGACCATTACAATCCCCAACAGATCACGCGCGCAATCGATCCAAACAAAGATGTCGACGGCTTTCATCCGATGAATGTCGGAAAACTACTGCTGGGAGAAGATGGTGGTTTTATCCCCTGCACACCCCATGGCATCCAGCTGCTTTTAGAAAAATCGCAGATTGAAATTGCCGGCAAACACGTCGTCATTGTCGGGAGAAGCAATATCGTCGGCAAACCTCTTGCCGCCCTTCTTGTTCAAAAAAGACGGGGCTGCAACGCAACTGTCACCATCGTTCATAGCCAATCAGAGCATTTGTCAGATATCACTCGCACGGCGGATATCCTTATCGCCGCCATCGGCCAACCTCACTTCATCACGAACAAACTGGTGAAGCCCGGCGCCGTTGTTGTTGACGTAGGAATCAACCGAATGCAAGATGAGACAGGCAATGTCAAACTCGTTGGAGATGTCGATTTTTCATCTGTCGCACCCATCGCTTCATGGATTACTCCGGTTCCCGGCGGTGTTGGACCAATGACGATTGCTTTGTTAATGCAAAATACTTACGAAAGTGCGCTACGGCGAGGATAAAATGGAGAACCCTATGAAAAACCACGAGCCGAAACACACGATCTTCTTTGATCTCGGCAACGTTTTGATCTTTTTCGATTTAGAAAAAATGTACAATCAACTCGCGGCTTGCATGAAAATCTCACCGCAAATCCTTCGCGAAGAACACTTTTTAAAACCGCAAATTCTTCAAAAATATGAAACCGGACTTTTTTCGAGCGAGGATCTATACCGCTTACTGCAATCAAAAAGTTCCCATCCCTTTTCCTTTCACGACATGATGATGGCGATGTCGGATATTTTTACTCCGAATAACGAACTTTGGCCACTGGTTGAAAAACTCAAAGATCAGGGAAATCGACTCGTTTTAATCTCAAATACCAACGAATGCCATTTCAATTTTGCCTATTCCCATTATTCGGTATTAAAACTCTTCGATCGGTTTATCCTTTCATACGAAGTGGGCGCGTGTAAACCGCATCCACTGATTTTCGAAAAGGCTTTGAAAGAGGCGAGAGGAAAGACTTTTTATACTGACGATATCCCCGCCTTTGTGGATGCCGGACGCACAGCCGGTTTAGACGCAGAGCTTTTCACCGACGTTCCCACTTTGCAAATCCATCTGCAAAAGCGTAAAATCCTTCATTGATAATCCTGAAAATAAGATTTTTTTTGTATGTCCGGCCAAACTTTGCTGCGTGTTAATGATAAAAATTGTGAAGCGTCGCATTGCAGCTTCAAAGAGAGAACTCTTCAAATCGGCAGCAAAATCTCTTGTATCACCCACACCTCAAATATTATTCATATTTTTCATAGTCGCTGTTATGCGTTGACAATGTGCGATGACGACAATTTTTTAAAATATGGGAAATTTAGTTTCTGCCCTATATGCAACTTAAAAGATGAAATCCATATCGATAAATCGTATCAAACCGAGATTGCCAATACTGCATTTATTTATCATGTTCACAATCAAAACTGGAGCTCAGTTGCAAAATTAATCCGTTCAGGACTTATTTCATCTGAACTGCAAAAACGGATTTTACAGCAAAAACCCGAATTAGCTCATATCATGGAAGACTCAACTTTTGCTGTTGAGCAGCGATCTGCAACGACCGATCGATCGGTCCGATCGCATCCGGTTAAAGCGACAGCAACCTCCATCCCCATTTCCTCATTCATAAGGAGACTCATCAAACAGAATCTCTCCCAAAATCAGTCATGCACAATTGATGAACTGAAATTCCATATCGCAGCAGCTACAGGCAAAATCTATTCATTAAGTACAATTAATAAAATAGTAAATGAAGTGAAACAAGAGCTTAAAATTACCTAGTTAATCTCAATGGTACTGTTTTTTCTGTTTGACATTTCATACAATATTTGTTAATTCCCACAATTGAAAACCCAGGCCTTAAGGCCTGGGATTGTGTTTGTCGGGGAGGGGTTCGAATCCCCTCCCCACCCGTTTTTTTGAAAGACCCCGCCCTTAAGGGCGGGGTTTCCTCGTTAGAGGATGAACCCGGTGCTTATTAACCAGGGCAGTATGCATATGTCAATACGCGATATCGTTTTCAACTTGAGCAAGATTCAGCTTCAACCAGAGAAAGAATTCGAACAGCTTTTGGAAATAACTGATAAATTATCCC
>CAISYW010000126.1 GCA_903889795.1 uncultured Chlamydiae bacterium
CAAAAGAGAGAAACTTCCCATGCCAAACCCAGCCGAGAACTTTTGCTCGATTAGCAAAGAGATGGATGGCAGCCAGGACAAGAAGTGAAAGAAAACCGGGACTCATTGCATTAACTCTTTTAATCTCTTGTATTTCGTGAAGCTCCAAAAAATACAAGAGAATATTGAGAATGCCAAAGCGGCTCAGCAAATTTTAAAAATCGAGAGAAATTTCTTGGTTTTCATATATATTGAGCGCGGATATACCGAACGTGACTCAAAAATCGGGATCGGATGGTTTAATGGCACAGACTCAATTTAAATCGCTTTTGGAATGCATTGGCAATACGCCGTTGGTGAAATTGGAAATGGGAACCAATTCAACCATATTGGCAAAACTGGAATTTATGAATCCGGGCGGGAGCATTAAAGATCGCGCCGCTCTGTTTATGGTTGAACAAGCCGAGCGATCGGGCCAGTTGAAGCCGGGTGGAACCATTGTCGAAGGCACATCGGGAAATCAGGGGATCGCACTGGCGATGATTGGATCGTTACGGGGCTATCGTGTGATTATCACGGTCCCTGATCGAACCGCGGCGGAAAAAATTGCAGTATTACGCGCGTATGGCGCAGAAGTTTATATATGCCCCGATACAAACCGTCACGATGACCCGAATGGGTATCACGCACGTGCCGAACAATTGCTGCATTCAATCCCGGGCGCCTTTATGCCGAATCAGTTTTATAACAAAAATAACCCGCAAGCTCATTATCTTTCGACGGGACCGGAGATTTGGCGGCAGTCGAATGGTTGTTTGACTCATTTTATTGCCGGTGCGGGGACATGCGGTACGATTTCCGGCGTGGGTCGATTTTTGAAGGAAAAAAATCCTCATATTCAGATTATCGGCGTCGATGCCGCCACATCGAGGTATTCGAGCAAAGAACCCAAAGCATACAAAGTGGAAGGGATCGGAATTGATGTGGTCAGCGATGTCTTTGATCAGTCCATTGTTGATGAAATTATTCCGATCACGGACGAAGATGCGTTTGCCATGACCCAAACATTGGCCACTCGGCACGGGCTGTTAGTTGGAATCAGCAGCGGCGCCGTGATGCATGTTGCACTTCAATATGCACAAAAACTCACTAAACATGACGTCATTGTTGTGATTTTAGCTGACTCCGGACGAAATTACTTGAGCAAGGTCTTTTTAAAATAATCCATTTATGCTTAAACAATTTATCAAATATCAATCTCTGGGAAACGATTTTATTCTCTTTGATTGGAATGATCGTTCTGAATTGAGCATTGTCGATTGCATTCAACATCCGCAGTGGGGATCGTATGTCGTAAAATGTTGCGATCGGCATCGGGGAATTGGTGCGGATGGCGTGTTGATCCTGAAAAAAAATATCGATGGCCTGCCAGAGATGCTGATTTTTAATTCCGATGGCAGCCCGGCACAGATCTGTCTGAACGGGATTCGTTGCTGCGCGCATTATTTGGCCTGTCAAAATCCAGGCATGCAATCCATGAACATTTTCTCGGGCAAGCGAAGTATTGGCTGTCAAATTATCCCATCAGATAATTGTTTGCAGATCATGACTCATGTTTCAGCGCCTGTGTACGAAAAATTGATCTCCATTTCGACCGTTGAGGGGATATTCAATGGGCATTGTGTCGATGTAGGAAATCCCCATTTTGTCCTATTTGAAAAAAAGCAACTTGGCTGGCTAGCTCAGCATGGGATGTTGATTGAGCGGCATCCGCTCTTTGAGCAAAAGACCAATGTTGAGTTTGTCTGGCAAGAGAATGAGGATGATCCGGCGACGTATCGTGTCTTGGTGTTTGAACGGGGCTGCGGCATTACTCAATCATGCAGCTCAGGAGCTGTGGCTGTCATGGTGGCTTTGCATCATTTGGGAATGATCAAAGCGAAACAGCCAACGAACCTTGTTATGTTGGGTGGAATTCTTGAATGCACGATTTCGCAGAGCGGCGATGTTTCATTGAAGGGAAGCGCGGATCCGGTTTTTTGGGGAAAAAATTAATCCAAATTCAAATTATCTTTTTAAGAGCATGGAAAAAAAATGAACGGCTGTCATACGCTTTTAATGTGTATGTGTATCAAACCAGGAAAAAGCATGAATGCAAATTTCAATCAGCTCATTGGCTCTGCAGCGATGATTTTCGCAATGAGTTCAACTACTTTTGCTCAAACAAATTCGTGTCCTCCAAAAAAACCGGCGCCCTGCTGTTATGAACAGGGATATGGACTTTGCGACGATAAAATTCCCCCTGCTTACAACGGAGCTGCTCGCTTCGATGTACAGTGTGCCTGGGATTTCTTTATGACCGGCAGTTTTATTTATTGGCATGCCGATCAGGAAGGGATGGATCTCGCATATCCCGAGGATCTTGGAACCGGTTATCCTTTGAATGATCAAATAGAGATTCAAAAATTCGAATTCAAGCCGGGCTTTAAAGTTGGCTTAGGGATGAATTTCGAATACGACAATTGGGTGGGCGCTCTGGAATATACCTGGTTCCGTCAGCAAACACAAACGTCAAAAACCGCGCCTTCCGGCAGACATTGGCAAATGACCGATTGGTATGCTACTGGAGGCGGTATCATTGCGACAAGCTTCGATTCGAAGTGGCGCACTCATTTTGATGTTTTGGACGCAACGATGAGCCGTCCCTATTATCAGAGCCGCAAGATAACCATTACCCCATTTGGTGGAATGCGTGCCGCCTGGATTCGGCAAAGCTTATATATTAAAGCGATATATCCGGCAGAGCATCCCTGGATTAGCGATAATCACTCTCATTGTTGGAGCGCAGGGCCTCGTGCGGGATTGCAGGCACATTGGCTGCTCGGCGCCGGCTTCCGCATGGAAGGTGATTTTTCAGGCAGCTTGCTCTTCACTCGTTTTACTGAAGTGTCTCATAAAGAATATCGATGCTCTTTGAAATATCGGGACTATAATTCACTCCGTCCCATGACTGATATGAGCGTTGGTTTAGGCTGGGGCAGCTACTTTGATCATCAAAATTATCATTTGGATTTTCTCGCCGCGTACGATTTCAACGTAATGTGGGGGCAGAATATGATGCGTTCTCTCGTTGGTACTCTTAATGACGGAACAACGTCTGAAGCTGCGAATCTTCATCTGCAAGGTCTGACGGCAACTGCCCGTTTTGACTTTTAATCCGGTTTTATCGGGCCGCCTCATTTGCAGGCGGTCTTTGATCCGTATTAGACGTTTGAGAAAACTTTTTTAATCATGAAAAAAATGAGGCATGAATAGACCTGCGTCTACCTTGAAGACCTTGCTAAGTTTCGATGCATAATTTGAATCGATCGACTTCGCTCCGGTTTCAACACGGGAAATGGTTGACCGGCTGGAAGGAAGAGAAGGAAAATTCTTTTTAATTTTAGCTGAAAGATCATCCTGTGTCCATCCCTTCACTTCCCTGAGCGTTTTGGTAAGCGACGACCTATGAGAGATTTCATCGTTCCTCATCTGCGCCATTTTACGGGAAAGTTCTTTAAGCAACGGCAAGAGTAATTTCTTTTCTTTCAAAATACGCGCTTTTGTGGTCTCGTACGTAGGTTTCCGGTTGGTTTCAGCCGGGAGATTAAAAAGCTTGCGAAGGCGAGGACGGTCTGACTCAGCAGCTAACTCAACCAGCACCTGTCTAAAGGCTTCTTCGGCAAAACAGTATCTTTTCTCAGTTTTCATTTGGTTAAAAATCTGTTTTCGCACCGTTTCAATCATATCGATAATGAGCGCTTGGCTTAAGAGATTATTCCGGATTGCGCCATAGCGGATGTGATAGATTGTTTTACGCATCAGAG
>CAISYW010000127.1 GCA_903889795.1 uncultured Chlamydiae bacterium
ACGAGCCTGCGCTCGCTCCAACGCGCTTTTTGAGGGCAAGAAATTGCTCCAATTGCTGCAGCGTTACCGGATCATTGGCCGTCTCCGACATGACAAAATGAGAATAGATTCCCTTGAGCTCGAAACAGGGAGTGCTTTGCAAATAATCGATTAACGGCAATGCGCTCTCCACCCTCACGCCCGTCCGCCTCATGCCTGTATCAATTTCTAGATGAACGGGACATTTCGCCTTCAAATGAGCTGCTTTTTCAGCCACGAGCTTAGCCTTATATGGCGAGCTGATCGTATACTCCAATTGATAACGGATCAGATCTTCGATCTGATCTTCATGAATGGCGCCCAAAACTAAAATCGGCAAATCGATTTTCGCTTTGCGCAAAGCAACGGCTTCTTGAAGATGAGCAACACCGAAATAATCAGCGCCCCCCTGGCAAGCCGCCTTGGCAATGGGCACGAGGCCATGGCCATAGGCATTGGCTTTAACGACGCAGCATAAGCGCTTACTGCCTATCCGGTGCCGGATTAACGCCAGATTATGCTGAAAACTCTTCAAATTGATTTCGATCCAGGCCGGATGAGAGCCTTTAGACACTATACTGCGAAGAGCTGACATCTCCTCCACGCCCTGTCCAATTTGTGTGGAAGAACTGACCTCTCGGTTTGTCGACTCGTTCATAAGTATGCGCTCCAAAATAATCGCGTTGGGCCTGAAGAAGATTAGCAGGCAGCCGTTTCGCACGATATCCATCAAAAAACGAAAGTCCTGCACTCATACAGTTCATCGGAATACCGAGCATGACTCCCTTAGCCACAACTTCCCGCCAAGCGAATTGGCAACGCGTCAGCTCGCTAACAAAAAATGGATCGATGAGCAAGTTCGCAAGTTCGCGGTTTTTATCAAACGCCTCTTTGATTTTGCCCAAAAATCGACTCCGAATGATGCAGCCGCCGCGCCACATAAGAGCGATCGAACCAAAATTCAAGCTCCATCGATTTTCTTGCGATGCCGTGCGCATCAGCATAAAACCTTGCGCATAGCTAACAATCTTCGACGCATAGAGCGCATCGGCGATTTGAGAACAGACTTTCTTGGGATCACCTTGAAAAGGGGGATTTATCATCGGATAGTGGCGGCTTGCTTCGATTCGCTCTTCTTTTAATGCAGACAAACATCGGGCAAATACCGATTCGGCAATCAACGTAACGGGCATCCCCAAATCCAATGCGCTCATCACCGTCCACTTGCCCGTCCCCTTTTGGCCCGCTGTATCGAGAATTTTATCCAAAAGCGGCTGGCCGTCGGAATCGATGTTGGCGGCGATTTGTGCGGTTATCTCAATCAAATAGCTATTTAAAGCGCCCTTGTTCCACTCAGCGAAGATCTTGGAAAGATCTGCGTAACTGATCCCCAACCCGCGGTGCATCAAATCGAAGGCTTCGCAAATCAACTGCATATCGCCATATTCGATTCCATTATGGATCATCTTCACATAATGACCGGCTCCCCCGTCCCCGACCCAATCGCAACAAGGAGCACCGTCCTCTGAACGGGCCGCAATAGCCTGAAATATCGGTTTCACATGCGGCCATGCATCACGGCTGCCGCCGGGCATAATCGACGGTCCACGGCGAGCACCCTCTTCGCCGCCCGATACCCCCGCCCCGATAAAATGAATGCCTTTGGTATGCAATGTCTCA
>CAISYW010000128.1 GCA_903889795.1 uncultured Chlamydiae bacterium
AGCGCCTCTTCGAGAACTTCAGCATCTTTTAAAAACTTAACGCGTGAATCTGTTCCCGTTCTACCGCCATCGTCATTCGCATAGATATACCCATCTTCAATAAATCGATGCGTCGTAGACTTGACATCCGTATAAACTTGTTCGTGAACAACACCTTTCCAAAACCATTTGATTTTTGTGCCTACCATAAATTGACGCTGAAAAATCGTCCCACTCGGAAGCTGGACGTTGATTAAAAATATATCCTTATCTAGCGTGCCCAAACTAAATGTTTTCGATGGTTTAAACACTTCATCGGCATCAATAAAGAGTAGATTCTTCGCTTTCGGATATGCAAGCTCCAGTGCCTCATTGCGATTATGTTCGAAATTTTTCCAAGGCCGTTCATATAATTCTCCGGGAATTCCTTTCAATGTTTCATTGATTATAGACTGAGTTCCATCAGTTGATCCCGTATCAACAATCACCCAATAATCGATAAGACCCTTAACCGAATTAAGGCATCTTCTGATAACTTTGCTTTCGTTTTTTACGATCATATTTAAACAAACACTTTTTTTTACAGACACAGAACACCTCTTTTATTATAAATAATTTACTATATCTAACAAACATAACACGCACTCTTTAATATTTCAAAATAAATTTTCGATTTACTATTTTTAATTGAAAACTGTAACGGGACGCAGCCGGACTCACTCATTTTGCAAACCTCTTTCATTGATTGGAGGAATTTGATAAATTCCAAATGTTACAAAGGGTTGGTTCATGGATAAACGCTCGTTACTCTTCATTGTCAGTGTCAGCTTGGCTTTCTTTGCGATTCAAGCATGGATGGGATGGCAAAACAACTCAGAAAAACCATCCAGCAGTACTGTCATAGAACAAAAGAGCTCCGAAACCGACGCAAACAGCCAAACCACTCGCGAGCTCCCATCACCCGCCCAGCGTAGCGCCGCTTCGCAAGGCAATGAGTTCCTAAGCAACGAGCAGCTATACGTGCTCGAAAATGAATATCAACAGCTTGTTTTTTCGACGCGCGGCGGAAGTTTGGCAGAAATCAACCTTCCCCTACATACTTCCAAAGATTCGAAGAGCCTGGTTAAAGAAATCGACGCGGACCGATCCATATTCAAAGAATCGTCTGCAAATGCGCGATTTCCTTCCCGCCCGGCTCAATTTGTCGATAATAAAAACCCCTCTACAGAATCAGTGGGCGGCTACTATCCCCTCCTTCGCCGGACTATTTTTAATGCAAATGGATCAGTGCGTAACGCCATCGATCCTCAATACTACGCTTTAAACGTGATCAGCGACGATCCCGAGACAGCTCAACTCCAATATCGCGTGAAACGGTTTGAAAAAAATCTCATTCAATTTGAAGCAGCTCAATCAAACCGACGCATCATTAAAACGTATACGATTCCCGAAGAGCGAAATGGCCCCTATTGTTTTGAGATCAGCGTGCAAATCGAAGGTGATGCGCGAGGGTTGTGGCTTTCCTCCGGAGTACCTGAGGTCGAACTAATTAGCGGCTCATTTAGCCCTCTTCTACGCTACCAAATGATGCGTGGACAAGAATCCGATGTAGATACGATCGATTTATCCGACAAAAACCCCGTTACTCTAGTCACCTCTCTAACGCCCCACTGGATCAGCAACTCGAATGGTTTTCTCGGAGTGATCCTGGATCCATTAACGGAAATCGGCCACGGGTATCGAGCCGTCAAAATTCCGGGAACCGCCGTTCCAACCCGATTAAGCGTAATCGATGCAGCCTATCAACCCTATCCTGCAGAAAAATATGCCGGCTATTCAACCTATTTGCCTTTAAAAAGCGGGCTCCAAACATTTCGGATATTTGCAGGACC
>CAISYW010000129.1 GCA_903889795.1 uncultured Chlamydiae bacterium
CAATTCTCAAAGACACTTGGGTTTCAGCCGCGGGAACACCGTTAGAAACTCATAATGAAGAACTAGACGCTCTCGTATCTTCTACTCACAAGGACTCTACTCAAAGAATCAGAGCTCGTTTGGAGCCTTCACATTCTCCATATAAGCCTCAATTTGAAGAGTTGCTTAAGATACGTAGAGTAATACAAAAACGGCTCCATGACGCAGAAGAAACAGCAAAAGCACACGATTTAAAAATTAGCTAAACGCTTTCTTACAGTGACGAGCTAATTCTTGAAACAACTTCCAAAACACTTCTAAATCCCTCTCCGTTTTGCGCAGCGTTTTCTCGATGTCGAAGAAGAGAATGTCGTAGGCTAACTCCTCTTTCATTTCAATCTCAGCCAGAGCGCATTTCCCCGAATTCTCATTTTGCACCAAGATGGCGAGTTGAGACAGCACCACATCCAAACTCCGCGAAAGCTCAGCGGTTTTTTCTGTCAAAATGGATCCGCTGTCGGCCGGCATGGGAGAACGGCGAATCGCCTGATGAATCATCCCGCGCAAATCCCATTCATGGCAAAAAATCGGGCTCATCGGATCTAACGGGCCATTTTCCATGCCCGGAAGCACCAAGCCACCTGACGTACAATTAATCCAGCGCATCTGTTTATGGCGTCTGGCAAATTGTGAAATTGCACTCGCCTCCATCACCCAGCGAACCGCGCTTTGGATGGGTTGCCCCGAGCGATCGCGTTTTTGCAGATGGCGATCCACCGGCTGGAGATGTTCATCGCTCCGCTCCGCGGATGCCACCACTCCCTCGGCATAACGGCGATGATGCGTATAGGCGAGATCAAGTCCGGCAAACATGATCGGATTGCAGCCAAAATGATGCGCCAAAGAAACGCAAAGAGTCGTGACAGATAGCGATTCCGAAGGAAGAGAAGCGCCCAGCAAAGGGTCGATTAATTTCAGAGCTTCTTCAAACCAGAGCTCCGCGATTCCTGACATGCCGCTGCGTAAGTAGCCAAATGGCCCATTGCAGGTAGCAAATGAATCAGGGTAGAGGCGTGTAGAAAAAAGAAAAGGCGTTTCGAAAGCAAAAGAGTTCTTCAGACGGAGCATCTCATCAGGATTTGGGTCGATCGCCACGGCAAAATGGGGCTGAATGCCTTGTGAAGTGAGAGCGGCAATCGCCGATCCGCCACCAATAATGATGGCGCGATTCTCCAATTTTCGAAGCGCTTCGATCGAATCGCTCAATGATGGTCCCGCGCCACAGATAATCATGGGAATATCGCGAAAGGCATCTTTCAGGTGGTTAACATAAAAGGCGGCCGGCATGCGGGGTAAATTTTTCAATAGGTTGGATAGTGGAATATGACTATAAAGCCGATCGATGTAATTGGCGTGGCTCAAGGCCGTTTTGCGCATAAGCTGTAGCTTGGTACGGCGAAATGCCTGCCTCTCGGACGAAGTAAGCCCCGGACCGGGAGCAATAAATACCCCGCGGAACGGATAGCTTCTCGCCAGCTCCTGGATGAGAGCGCTCTTTTCTCTTTTGGCAGGTAAATGAAAGATTTCTATCTGCTCCTGCTCCAGCACTTTTTTAGCAAAGGGCTGGCGAAGAAAGTGAACAATCCTCTCAGGCTGCGGCTCTAAAAACACCAGTCGGCGATCGCCCTTTTCTTGCAGCCATTCACTCAAATCAAGAGCCGCGCTTCCATCCCCCATTCCATAGAGATAGAGCACTTCAATCTGCTGCAAGGGAAGATCGCGAAACCACCGCTGATCATTCTGACGAAGAGAGACTTCATTGCACGGCCAAAACGGCAGTGATAGCGCATAGCGAGGAAATCGTGCAGCGAATAATTCCTCAATTTCAGCTTTGAGAGGCATGGCTCTCCGTATGTTGCTCAATCAATTTTCCTTCTTCATCCCGGAATTGATCGACTTTTACGCGCTGGCCGTTGGCAAAATGACTTTGGCGCTTCAATTGGCCATTTGGCCAATAGAGCGTCGCTTCGCCATGAAGGCGGCCGTGGAGATATTCTTCGATCGTCTTGGGCTGTCCGTTTTCATAAAAATATTCTTGCCGTCCCATTTTTTGCCCCTGACAATAACGAAGCACCGCATAAGGAGCTCCGCCGGCGTAGAAAAACCGCGCAATTCCCACCCGCTCTCCATTCCAAAACCAGGTCTCCGAAAGCAGAGCTCCGTTTTCACTGAAAAAACGCGACGGGCCATGCAATCGCTGATTGCGATAAAAACTGACGGATTGCAAAGAGCCGTTTTCATTGAAGAGTTTTTTCTCTTCCATCCCCTCCGCACTTTCCTGAAAATGAATATCCATAGAAGGTTCATGGATGGACAATAGCTGATTGTTGTGTTGATAAGTCATATTTGGCCATTTTGCAGAACTTGCTGAAAAAAGAGAAGGCGATGCCAATCGAGATTCTGCCCTCGCGCTTCGCGGTTGAATAGAGGCCTCCAGATCCGCCAGAGAGGCTCTAAATAAAATTCATGAACGATCTCGTTCGATAAGGCATTATCCCCATCGCTCGTCATCTGAGAGCAAAGAGCTGTGCAGCGCTCCCAACTCATCACCCATTCAGCCTCTTTTTGCTGAATCGTCATGGTGAGCGAAGAAGCCTCTTGAATGGCTTGATGGAGCCGTCCGGTGAGATCAAACTCCCTCGTCAGGGTTTGATCGATTGCATCCAATGGCATCGTCTCGATCGGCAAACCCAAAGGCAGACCTTGCATCGACGTATTGACAAAGCGCAGCTGAGGATGCTCGCAAGAGAGCTCTTCGCTCCAGCGAGCGGCCAGCAGCCA
>CAISYW010000130.1 GCA_903889795.1 uncultured Chlamydiae bacterium
AAGCTAAACAGCTTGTGCCCGGAGATATCGTCTCAGTCAAATTAGGAAATGTGATTCCCGCCGATGTGAAATTAGCCGATGGTGAATACCTTTCAGTGGACCAATCCATTTTGACCGGAGAATCGTTGCCCGTCACCAAAAAAAAGGGCGATGTGATTTTTTCCGGCACCATAATCAAGACAGGCGAAATGACGGGAATTGTGACAAAGACCGCAGACAGAACCTTTTTCGGAAAAACGGCAAAATTAGTCGAAACAGCTCAGACCAAATCCCATTTTGAAGAGGCCTTCTTGCGAATGGGGAACATCCTCATCGCAGCCACTCTATTGATCTGCGCCATTATCCTGGTCGTATCGTTCTATCGATTGGAGATCCAGCATATCAGCAATGAAACCATTGGCGAAATCGTTATCTTTTTTCTCGTTTTAGTCGTTGCCGGCATTCCCATCGCGTCCCCTGCAGTTTTCTCTGTCGCTATGGCCATTGGAGCCCACAGGCTCGCCAAAATGAAAGCGATCGTCTCGAGACTGTCTGCCATCGAAGAGCTTGCCTCCATGGACATTCTCTGTTCCGATAAAACAGGCACGCTGACAATGAATAAATTAACTGTCGGCGGCATTCTTCTCTTTGAGGGGAAGAATGAAGAGGAGCTCCTCGTCACGGCCTGTCTCGCTTCAAAAAAAGAGGGCAATGACGCCATTGACGATGCTCTTTTTCATAAATTGCACAAAGACGCACTTCAATCCTATCGAGTCGAAAAATACATTCCATTTGATCCCGTTCGAAAACGCGCTGAAGCCACAGTCCGCTCCCCCGACGGTTCGACCATGCAAGTGATGAAAGGGGCTCCTCAAGTGATCCTTCGTCTATGCGAAGTCACCGACTCGATGAAAACAGAGGTGATGGCTGGAGTCGAAGAGTTTGCGAAAAAAGGTTATCGAACCCTTGGCATCGCTCGAACGGACAAACAAAATAAATGGCGTTATTTAGGCTTGATCGCTCTACTGGATCCCCCGCGAGCAGATACTAAATTGACTCTGAATGAAATCAATGGGATGGGCGTCGAAATCAAAACAGTGACGGGAGACCATGAGAGTATCGCACGAGAACTCTCTCATACGCTGGGACTGGGCACGGATATCATTTCTGTCGATAAGCTCTATAATGAAAACCTATCCGACGTACTACGAGAAGAGCTCATAGAAAAAGCCAACGGTTTTGCCGAAGTATATCCCGAGCATAAATTTGAGATTGTCAAGACACTGCAACGAAAGCGCCACATCGTTGGCATGACGGGCGATGGAGTCAACGACGCTCCGGCTTTGAAACAGGCGGATGTCGGCATTGCTGTCAGCAATGCGACCGATGCGGCTCGACAGGCGGCCGATCTCGTTTTGACCGATTCGGGGTTGGATGTAATCTGCCACGCGATTGCCGAATCGAGAAAAACCTTTGGCCGGATGAAAAGCTACATGCTTTATCGAATGGCCGAGACCTTCCGGCTCCTGTTATTCTTGCTCTTGGCCATGCTCGTCTTCCAAGAACATCCTTTGACTGCGATCATGGTCATCTTGATTGCTCTTCTGAATGACATCCCCATCATGATGATCGCCTATGATAAAATGAGAGTGCACTCGCATCCGATCAACTGGAACATCAAAGAATTGCTCACGATATCCATCGGATTCTCAATCGTCGGCGTCATTTCCACCTTCGGTCTTTTTTGGATCGGGAAAGCATTTTGGTTTACTCATATCGCCGACCCCAAGCTGCAGTTCGGCTATTTGCAAACACTTGCCTTTATGGCTATCCTCTGCGGTGGAAACCTCACCATCTATCTTACCCGAAATATCGGCCCTCTTTGGCAAAAACCGCTGCCGGAATGGAAATTTTTCCTTTCGACAATCATATCGCTCGTGATTGGTACGCTTGTTTCCGTTTATGGGCTCGGTTCAGGAGATTTTGTCGGAATCGGATGGAAATATGTGGGGTTTTCATGGGCCTACATTCTCTGCTGGTTCGTTATCACGATTTTCGTGAAACAGCTCTTATATAAGATGATTGGGTACAAAGAGACCTACCTCGACCGGTTTATCCATATCGTCGATGAGCCTTTGCATCGAGACTAAGTGTCTAATTGCAAAAGTTCGTAGTCGAATTTTTCGCTCAGATTTTTCTGCATGGCAAAGCGCGGAGCGCGACGGCAACTTGGATAAGATTGTCGAGCGGGAGCGCAAAGCCAGGCGGAAAAAGATGAGTAAAATACGTACACGAACTTTTGCAATTAGACACTAAAAACGAGGGTGAAACGTTTTGAATGCGGCTTTCACATGGCTGTTGGCCAAATGAGTATAGCGATCCGTCGTGCCGATATCCTCATGACCCAGCATGTCCTGAATGAGACGTAAATCGGCGCCATTTTCCAACAAATGGGTCGCGAATGAATGGCGAAGAGTGTGAGGAGAAATCGTCTTCGCTATCTGTGCTGAGCGGGCGTAGGCGCGAATTCTCGACCAAACGGAGATGCGGTGAATCGGATTTCCCTTCTGCGATAGGAACAGCGGAGCATCGGAAGTTTCCGCTTTCACTCGAAAATGAATGAGATAATGGTCGATCGCCTCAATCGCTCTCCGCCCCACAGGAATGAGCCTCTCTTTTCTTCCCTTTCCGCGGACTTTGACAAAGGAGTCGCTCAGATCCATGATTTTCAAAGAACAGAGCTCGGAAACCCGCATCCCCGTCGCATAGAGAAGCTCCAGCATGGCCCGATCGCGAGATCCGACAAAATCATCCGATTTTGGCTGCGTCAAGAGCTGATCAACCTCTTCCATGGTCATCACTTCCGGAATCAATTGCCATATCTTCGGCGTCTCAAAATAACGCCCCAGATCAACCGAGATCATTCCCTCTTTTTTTAAAAAACGAAAAAAAACTTTGATGGCAATCAGTGTGCGGCAAATGCTGGATGATGCGTAATCTTTCTTTTGAAGATGAGCTAAAAACCCGTAAATGGACTCACCGGAAGCCTCTCGAAAAGAAGTCCCAAAGCTCCCCTTTAAGAACGAAACAAAGAGGCGCAAATCCCTTTCATAGGCTTCAATCGTATTGGGGCTAAGCCCTTTTTCCGATCGAAGGTAATCCAAAAAATCGCAAATAAAAATTTCAAATGAATCGCTCATCAAGGCGCATTATCCCGACTTTGTCCATTTTTTCAGAGCAAGGGTTACAAGATGTTTATTTAGATTCGGTTACAGGAAATATAAAGAAAATTTTTATTGACTTTCCCAATGATCCTGAATCGACTTAACGAGATAATCTAGATAAAATCGCGATTTATTCCCTTTTGAACAAATCATCTCTTCTTGGGTTTCCGTAGGAAAGTCGAATCGATAATAAGCTGGAGCCACCTTGCTCCATCTAGCAAAAAGATTTTGAATTGCCTTGGTATTTTTTTGAACAGCCTTTTTAACAAAGGCTTTATCATTTAAATCTGTGATTTGATCCTTTCCCATAAACTGTCTTAACGAAATCCGATCCCATACCTGCAACATAGGACCACGAGACCGTGCGTAAACCCACGGTCTTTGCCAATATTGCCATTTTGAATATTCAGGTTCTAACAATTTATTCTTATCTGATAAAGGCTTTGGCGGATGAAGCGAAGGAACAGGTAAGCCAGGATCTAAATGAGGCTCATCTGCATGGTGAGGGGGTACAGCATCCGGTGGAGGGGGTGGTACATCATCCGGTGGAGGAGGGAGATCGGCAACATTAGATGGAAGTACAGCATCCCTCTGAGGTACAACATCAGACAGTGGAGGAGAGGCGGAGAGAGCAGAAGAATAGCTCCCAACACTAAAGTCTTTAAAGTCCTCGCAAAGCTGAACCAAACCGCTATGAACAGAATAATCCTTTTTTTCCACCCAGGTACACATCGCAGCATCTTCCGGCCGCCAATTCATCGTCGATGTGTCGCCAAAATGAAGAGATTTCAGCGAAGAGTAGTCGGGTGAAGGGCATGTTTTGATCTTATCCAAAACAGACTGGCCAACCTCAGCAACCAATGCATGAGATTCGTAAGGTTTATCCGGCGCCGGCTTTTGGATGATAAATCCCAGTTGGTCTAATTTTTCAATTTTTTTATTTTGAGCGTCTAATTGTTGTTGGAGAGCATTCAGACATCCATGCACTAATATTTGAATTTTAGGATCCAATGTAGGAGATGTTGCCTTATTGAAATTTGCGCCATCAATACCAATGGAAATATCATAAAAATTTCCTTTGGAATTTTTGATAGCCCTGCGAATGAGCAAACGGTTCCCCACTACATCATGATCGAGCAAAGAAATATCTCGAATAGAAACCAGGCTCATAATTACACGCTATTACAAATTACTAATAATTATAACGCATAATTACATTTAATACACTACAAAACATTACTATCTATCATTAAAAAAATAATACAGGTATTTAGACAAAAAATTCTTATATGAGGAGACGAAAATCACAAGACATAAAAAAGGGAACGTAAAGTTTTCTTTTACGCTCCCCACATTCGTGAACGGTTTTAAGAAACCGCAAGAATCTAAACGGGCGTGCCGCTTATACTACCAAAACTTATACGCCCCAACTAATGTTATTAAACCACTCGCTGATGGCATCGCATTATAAGCAGCAGATGCAAGAACGATAGGTCCATAACCATAAGAGCTGGCAACGAACACTGCACCCGCTACGGCCGCAGCAGCGACACTCGTTTTAAGTACGGGAGCCAGCCATCCGCGACGGCGCTGACTTGCAGGAATACCTTCTTCCAGCTTCTTGAGTTGCGCTTCAACCTTCTTCAAATCATGCAATGGAAACCATACACATGCAGCTTTATGAGTTTTATTAAACTGAGCCCTCTCTTCAATAACTGCCTTTTGCTCGAGTTGCGCTGATTTTAAATCTTTTTCCAGGCGCTGGATTTGCTGATCGAGATTTTTACATTTTTTACCATTTATCATTATCTTAGCCAGCACTGCTTCAGCTTCTTTAGTTGCCTTTTTCAATTCCTTCAAATAGTTTTTAACTTCAACTGGCGTGGCGGCAGCTTTCAGAGACGCTTTAAGCTCAGCAATTTTCGGGTTATGGCAAGCTTTCAATTTTTTGATATCGGCCTCTATTATACCGACCTTGAGAGCAACAGTATTCACTCTCATGTCTAAATCCAGACGCTTTTTGAGATCAGCCTGTTGTGTTTCAAGATCCGTTCGCCGTGCATCCGTTGCAGCGATTTCCTGTTTTACCGCAACTTTTTGTTCAGCTTGAATCGTCTTGAATAGGACAGTCACATTAACGCCCTTAAATCCAAAGGATGCGCTTAATGCAGAAGAATGGCTCTTCAAGACATTTCGAACGGAAGAGAGATCTTTCGGTTCAGCTGCCTTCAAAATGCTCTTACATGCATTGGTAAACGAAGTTTCAAGAGCTTTTCCGGCATCGCCGGATAAGGCCTTTTTAACTTCATCTGCAGTTAAGAGACCATCTTTTTTAAGACGTTCCAACGTTTGATTAAACAGGCGTATCGCCTTATTCGATAAAGGATCCTTCGCAAGAGCTTCAGCGAGCTCATCAATGGCTTTCTTCATAACGATGTTACCAACATGCGCACGATTCGCTTCCGATATAAATCCGGCAATCCGGGTATCATAAAAATTTGGATGTAATACTTGTTTAGTATACAATCCAAACAATTGAGTCTCATATGTACTTTCATTGTCTGCGCTTCCAGGAATAGTAACAAGCTGACCATTGAACTGATCCTTTAATTCATGCTTCAAACCCTTAATCACGGCAACCGTGTCAGTCGATTTGTGTTTACCTGCAAATTCTTTAAGATCCCGCACTGACTTGAGAACAGAGTCGTTGTATTGGGTACGAGCCTCGTTTGAATTTGGGATAGTCTGAAGTTTGCTCAGAGTCTTAAACGAACTCGATTTCATGCTGTCAATCGCACGTCCGGCCAACCATGATGGTTTTTCAGGAACCACAGGAACCACAGGCACGACAGGAGTGCTCTTCAGCGCTTGTGCAGTATAATGAAAAGGTGCACGAATCGCATCAGCGACTACAAAGAAAGGAATCTTTAAAGCATCGACACCCTTTTTAACACCCTTGTCACCTTTAACCTGACCGATCCCGGCCATTGTTAAAGAGTGAAAGGAACTATCATTTACATTAGCAATAGCCATAACAAACTCCTAAATCTATTGTTTTTATTGTATTTCGTTACCGTTAATTTTATTACCGATAATCATATTATATCAATAAAAATCGTATTTAAAACAACTTGATATTATCACTAAAATTTAACGTAGTTTCATTCATAAAAATATTGCGTAAAACTCAAAATTTAACCGTACGTTTCTTTCATTATTCAGGCATGAATTAGTAATATTTAGCGATAAAACATTAAATAATCATAAACAAACATTTTCACAACAATAAACACTGAAATGAAAATTTCCACAGAGGAACCATGACTCTTGATCAAATTTGCTCAACGCGATAGATTATTGGTTCACAATTGAGATTTTGAACCTATGGCGAAGTTAATTTTTGAAAATACAGATGACGAAATCGATCTTCCGGACGGATCATCAATTACTGAAGCTTGCGAAGAGGCGGGAATTCCCATTGCCTGTGCGGAAGGTGTTTGCGGCACTTGCGTCATCGAAGTGACAAAGGGCATGGAAAATCTATCAGAATTCAGCCAGGCCGAAGCAGACTTTCTCGGAGAACTTGGCAGCGAACGCCTCGCCTGCCAATGCAAAATCAAGCGCGGAACGGTAAAAATCAAATTTTAACGAGAGGATCCTTTGAAAGAGCCCATTCATCGTCAAATGACTATTGAAGAAATTTTTCGACGTTTTCCTAACAAAAGCCAGCAACTTACGGCAGAATTGGCTCAGGCAGGCCTTCATTGCGCCGGATGCTCGGCATCGGCTTGGGAGACGCTGGAAGCCGGTATGGCAGGCCATGGAATGAACGATTCTGAAATCACAGCCCTTTTGGAACGTCTCAATCATGTTCTGGACGATTCTGAAGACAACTCGACGATCCGTTTGACAGAAAAAGCGGCTCAAAAATTTCGTGAACTTCTGGCCGAAGAAAACAAATCAGGCTGGTCTTTACGCTTCGGTGTCAACCCGTCTAGCTGCTGCGGTGGTGAAAATTTTCTTGATTACTCGCAAAAAGCTCGAGCAGACGACACAGTATTTGAGTATCATGGAATTCAGATCCATGTCAACCAAAAATCAGCTCCTCAGCTGCTTGGAACAATTATCGACTATGTCGAGGGAAAACATGGCGCCGGTTTCAAAATCTCGGCTCCCCCATGCGGCGGTTGTTGCAATGGCCATTCCAATAAATGTTGTTCTTAATCGATTTTTTAGCTAAAAGTATTGCGCC
>CAISYW010000131.1 GCA_903889795.1 uncultured Chlamydiae bacterium
ACACCAGTACCTCATGACACACCAGAAAATCTTTGTGCTCTTTTGGGATGCGGCCTCACAACAGCGTTTGGCATCATTAACAACGAGGTGAATTTAAAGTTTGGTGAAAGCGTAGCCATCGTCGGTTGCGGAGGGGTAGGGTTAAATTTGATTCAAGCTGCTGTAATGCGAAGCGCCTATCCAGTCATAGCAATCGACAATAATGAAAATAAAAAAGAAAAGTCATTCAATATGAAAGCGGATATATTTATAAATACATCGACTGAAAACATAGATGATGCTTTAAAAAAGCATGCTCCAGAAGGAGTTGATGTTATCATAGATACAACAGGTAATGCAAAAGTACTAAACAAGGTTTCCCAATTTTTATCGAATCATGGAAGGATGATAATGGTGGGTCAACCTGCACCGGGGGTATCTCTAGAAATTCCGAATGCATTATGTCTATTCAATGGGACGGGAAAAAGTATCAAAGCCACTCAAGGTGGGCAAACTAACCCTGACCAAGACATTCCTCGATATATCAAATTATTCCAATCTGGAAAGCTTAATATAGATAAAGTAGTTTCGCATGAATTTTCTTTATATCAAATTAACGAGGCATTTGATTTGCTTCGAAGCGGCAATGCCGGTAGAATCATTATTAAAATTTCATAGAGACTAAAATGAGAAAAACTTATAAAAAAAACGACCTTATTTCATTTGAGAACAAAATTGGCGATTTATATATTAACAATAAATTACCTTTTTTGTTTCACTTTTCTGGCGGAAATGAAGAGCAATTAATCGATGTTTTTCGGGATATTAAAGATGGCGATTATGTGATTTCTAATCATAGAAGCCATTATCACGCGCTTCTCCATGGAATTCCTCCAAATGAACTCGAAGACAGAATTTTAAATGGGCGAAGCATGTTTATTTATGATCGTCAACGAAACTTTTTTTCTTCCTCAATTATAGGAGGAACACCTGCAATTGCGGCAGGAATTGCATGGGCGCTTAAAAAGAAATGTTCTAATAAAAAAGTGTGGTGTTTTGTCGGTGATGCAACTGAGGACAATGGACATTTATTCGAAGCAATAAGGTATGTAGATGGATGGGATCTTCCTTGTACTTTTGTAATCGAAAATAATAACAGATCCGTGGAGGCAACGAATCAAGAGCGTTGGGGTAAAACTGGGGATTATCAATGGGGCTCTCGATCTGTAATTAAATATTATTATAAAATTACATATCCGCATGCAAGGAAACCTGGAGTGCTCGATTTATCAAAGGCGATTAAAAAAACAGATGAAGAATACTTTCCTCCACTAAAAATTATCGACTATCCAAAATTTGAAGAATTTGATTCTCTGGATATTTCGTACAAAGATGCTATTAATCAATCGATGACTAAACTTGGCGAAGAAGGAGCCATTTTTATCGGATATAATGTAGCTAAAGGAGATGCCATGGGAACTTTAAAGAATGTCCCCCCCGCTCAAAAAATCGAAACACCCGTAGCTGAAAATTTAATGTCCGGGTTAGCGATCGGTATGTCGTTTGAAGGATTTCTTCCTGTTCTTTTTTTTGAAAGGCATGATTTTTTGTTAGTTGCGATGGATGCGATCGGAAATCATATCGATAAGATTGAAAGGATTTCTCACGGTGAATATAAAGTGCCTGTAATTATTAGAGCAGTTACAGCCGATGCCGGACCATTTTATTCAGGTCCCACTCATTCTCAAGATTTCACGAATATGCTTAGAGAACTAGTCAGCTTTCCTGTGCTCGACCCTGTTACCGGTTCCGATGTTCTTAAGTCATTTAAAGGTGCCAAAGAAAGCGGAAGACCTGCGTTGATTGTCGAAAGAAAGTCTCGATATTAATTGAAAATTTTTCGTCGCATAATTTTCTAATATTGGATCATTTAAATCCTTTATATCGGTTAACTATGAAAAAAATTCTTGTTATTGGTGAAAGTTCTCGTGATATATTTGTTTATTGCGATGCTTTAAGATTGTGTCCAGATTTGCCGGTACCGATTCTTAATATTAAGAATCAATCTGAAAATCCAGGTATGGCTAAAAATGTATATAGAAACATAAAAAGCAACGTAAGGGATTGTGATCTTTTAACAAATGCTAATTGGTATAATATCACAAAAACCAGATACGTTCATGAAATCACGAATCATATGTTTTTAAGAGTTGATTCTCCTAATGAAATATCAAGATTAGATATAAATGATATTTGTTACGATTATGATATCATCGTAATATCTGATTACGACAAAGGGTTCCTTGCAGAAGAGGATATTGCAAAAATTTGCTCTCATCACAATAATGTTTTTGTCGACACAAAAAAAATTCTTGGAGAATGGGTGAACGATGCTGCATATATAAAAATCAATAACTACGAATACAAAAAATCTGAAAAACTAATAAACGAAATTATCAAAAACAAGATTATTCATACGATGGGACCTAATGGATGTGAATACAGAGGGATAAAGTTTCCGGTTAGAAAAGTTGAGGTGCAAGACGCTTCTGGTGCAGGGGATACTTTTATGGCAGGCTTGGTTGTAAAATTTTTGGAAACACAAGATATTATGGCGAGCATCAGGTTTGCGAATGAATGTGCATCAAAGGTAGTCAGTCAAAGAGGCGTGACTGTAATGTAATTTGAGACACTTGCATCAACTTTCTATCGTTACTGCCGATAATTCCGCGAATCGCAGCAAGTTATTAACCCGAGGGGTAAAAGGGTGACAAATTTCGTAGCAGGCAAAGCCATATCAAAGCATCCGCGTTCCGAACGTGAAGCTCATGGTAAAACCATGGGCGACGAGAGAGGATTGATGTGGTGAAGCCGCAGCCCGTAAGGAGCTGTCTAAAAATAACATGAACTATTTGACCTGATCCCCAAAAACTAACGGTATCGATCGATGAAGAGAAATAATCAGACATACTAATAATGTTTTTTAAACTATAAAACGAAACGCAAAATCGTTTACATATAGAATATATTATATATTAATTTAACAATGTTGGTGAACGTGAAAAAAATACTAAAATACCATGAAGTTGAACCAATAGTTTTAGGGACTTCTCAAAAAGGACAAGATTCTTTCATTCAATATACATTTGAAAAGCTAGGTGTTACTAATAAATACTATGTAGAATTCGGCGCTTGCGATGGCTGGAGAATGTCCAATACTGCCTATTTGAGAGTCAACGACCATTGGACAGGTTTATTGTTAGAGGGCGATCCGGGCTTTACAGAAAATCCTCTGATTAATTTGCATAATCGAAGAATCACAAAAGACAATATTTGTTCGATTTTTAAAGAATTTATGGTTCCTAATTCTTTTGATTTTCTTTGTATTGATGTCGATGGATGTGATTATTGGATGGTAAAATCCATTTTGGAAGGAAATTACTCACCTAGAGTGATTATGATTGAAACGAATGTAAGGTTTGAACCTCATGAAAGTATGGTTCTAAAATACAATTCGGATTGGAACTGGAACTGTGATCACACTACCTGGTATGGAGCTTCTCCATACGCATTTAAAAAACTGTTCAATGCGAATGATTACATTCCTGTTTGGATGCATCTTGATGATATGATCGTTGTTAGAAAAGACGTTCTTCAAAATTCAGGATACGACGAACCTGATTGGTTATATGTCTATCCCCAATCAAATGCAAAACTCTATGAAAAAATAAGTGAAATAAAAAAAGATGAATGGATAGAAGTTTAACACTGCGGGGCATTAATAAAGCAATGACATCATAAAATTGATAACTATTTTGACATCCTCCCCTTCCTAAAGGAAGGGGACTGGAGTTTGGACATTTTCCTTTCAGGAAAGCGGAAATCAAATGCCGATATAGCTCTTCTTCTAGCAGGATATAGTTGTTTTTGAAGTTGGTCCGGATCGAGATTTTTCCCTGGGATGTGTTCGAAAATCCATCTTTGAGGTTGAACGGAGTGAATCGAAAATAATTTATGTTTCCCAGCCTCTCCATAAAGAAATCAGATTGACGAGATAACTAGAAACTTTCTAAAGTTCATTGCATATGTCTAAAAAGCTGAGCGTTTTTACCCTTGCGATGATCAATGTAGCCGCTGTAAGCAGCGTACGCAATTGGCCGACGATTGCCGAATATGGTTTTTCCTCATTATTTTTCTTTGCCCTAGCCGCCGTTCTCTTTTTAATTCCCGTATCAATGGCCGCTGCGGAACTTTCCACCGGCTGGCCCAAGAGCGGCGGCATATTCGTATGGGTCAAAGAAGCTTTTGGCCACCGAACGGGCTTTTTAGCCGTGTGGCTGCTTTGGGCTGAAAATCTCGTTTATTATCCCGCATTAATCTCATTTATTGCAGGAACAATTGCCTACATATTCAATCCGGCCCTATCCAACAACACGCTTTACGTCTTAGGCTTTGTCGTCGTTCTTTTTTGGATAACAACCCTTACTAATTTATTTGGAATGCGCACATCCGGATGGATCAGTTCCTTTGGGGTCATTTTCGGCACAATCATTCCGGGAAGCTTTATCATTATTCTTGGGATTTTATGGTTTTTCATGGGAAATCCACTGCAGATCTCGTTAACCTGGCAAAGCCTCATCCCGAATATGAGCTCCCCGGGCGAGCTCGTCTTTTTTTCAGGGGTTTTAGTCTCTTTTTGCGGACTTGAAATGTCGGCTGTTCATGCAAGTAATGTCGAAAATCCTCAAAAAAATTACCCAAAAGCCATACTTTTATCTGCCATTTTGATCATTGGACTCTATATTTTTGGCGTCCTTGCAATCGCCATAGTAACCCCGCAGCATCAAATCAACCTCGTCGCCGGAACGATTCAAGCCTTTTCACTCTTCGTTAATGCGTACGGATTAGGTTGGCTAACTCCGATCATTGCCGTTTTGCTCGCTTGCGGAGCTTTTGGAACGCTTAGCACCTGGGTAGTCGGACCCAGTGTAGGCCTTCTTGCTGCGGCGCAAAATGGAGACCTCCCGCCTTTTTTTCGCAAAATCAACCGGCATGGAATGCCTGTCGCACTCTTGATTACTCAAGCTATTATCGTAACTCTGTTTTCAGCTGTATTTTTATTCATGCCAAACGTCAGCAGCGCTTATTGGATTTTAAATGCGACGTTAGCTCAGCTCTATCTGATAATGTATGTCCTCATGTTTGCGGCAGTCATTAAACTCCGCTACAAGCAACCCCATATGAAAAGAGCGTATCAAATTCCGGGAGGCTTATTTGGAGTCTGGACAATCGCAGGACTAGGCCTGATCGGATCCATTGCAACAATTTTTATCGGCTTTTTTCCACCCGCGCAAATCGCAACAGGAAATTCATTCCTTTATGTTTCATTTCTCATCTTAAGTATTTTTGTCGTATGCATAGCTCCTTCCGTCATTCTATTCTTCAAAAAACCTGAATGGGAAAAACCTCTTTCTCACGAACAATAACCTTTGAAGAACTCCTCCTTTGAAGGGATAGGACTCAAGCCCAGAGAATCACGTTTCATAATTTAATAACAACGCATTCATAAATTTTACAACTAACTTTAACCACACTAAGTTAATAATTCAGAATTATCAAATTGATAATTAATCAAGAATTACAAATTCATTAATGTTGAACATAAAAGATCACGATGAGATAATTATAGCGGAAATAAAATGCATTATTAAACTCATTTAAATTGAATTTTTCATGATTATTTTTACATCAAAACGAAAATTAGCTTTGTATAAATTATGAATGAAATGCAAATTATAAGATTAAACCACCCAAAAATTTCCCCCGTTATAACTACAGAATTGAAAGACACATTAACAAAACTTTACAAACAAGCTAACTTACAAATTGATACAAAAGCATTTTCAGAAATTAGCTTGAGCCGCTTAAAAAGGAAGAAAATTATAAGTGTCTATTCAGAAGGAAAAAAAAATAAAACTGAGCTATATTTTCCAAAATTCCAGAATGCCGTCGTTATTACAAAACCAGATGGAACAAAAGTTCGTATTCAAGGGGAAGTTATCATTGCAGCAAAACAATCCTTCAAACATCTGAAGTGGAGCGCGAATGATTTAGAAATTTTTAAATCAAAATCCTCACAGGAATTGCCACCCTCATCAAGATCGCTTCCAGACATTTTCAAAGCCATTTTAAGCACACCTAAAATTATAAAAGCTCAAAAAGCCGGGTATTTAACAGTAACTATTTCCCAAGTTATAGATTTTGTTTTGGGTAAACTACATATAATTTCACAACCATCTTCCATTATCAGTCAACTGATTCTTGCGAATGGAAAACTTTTTGAGACTCTCGTTCCTGCAATACTAATTTTTTCGGGAACCCTATCATTTTTCATCGAATGTTCTCAAGTAATCAAAGCCTGTCACGATTATAAACTGGCTCAAAAACACGCTAAGGCTCAAGAAGTACAAATTGCTAAGCTTAAAATAATCAGACATACGATTCGCCTGATCGCTGCAATTTCCCAGATAGGGTTAGGAATTCTTACGCTTACTTGCCCTCATCTGTCGCTTCTAATAATCATTCTATCAATACTCATTTTTATTTTAGCATACGCTCCAGAATCTGTCTTAATTTATAAAATCGCAGACAAAACACAAAACTACGCCAACGATCATTTTAATTATTACACTAAAGGTATTATTGAAAACAAAAAACTATCTCATCAAGAAAAAGAGAGAGCTACTTTAAAATTTATACATCGAATGATCTACACTAAAAAGGATTTTCCTCGATCAAATAAAGTGATGTCAAGGCAACTTTTAAAAGATATTTTTTCAGAAAATAATTTTCGTCCTGGAAAGAAACGCTTCGAGCACGGATCCCCACTGGGTTATCGTAGTGGTTTTCTTTGTGAAGAACTTAGGGAAATACAGGATCCCAACAAGGATCTCAGAGAAAAGGACTTTTGCTTTACGCTTTCTCGCGCCTTTAAAAGATCTAATAAAGAACAAGAATATTCAAAATTTTTATCAAAAATAGGTCTAGGAATCCTTGCTTAACAGTTTATACTCCTTCCAGTTCAATCGTATCCATTGGGATTAATTCAAAGCCCCTATAATCGACGATCGTAAACTGCCCCTGTATTGATTTAATACAGGGCAGTTTGCGGTAGCCCTACGATCATGGATTCTAGGGAGCTTTCAATTTAATCCGAATGGGTACGATTGAACTGGAAGGAGTATATATCACTTCATATTATGAAAAACGGCATCAACATCATCGAGATTCTCCAACCTTTCAATTAAGGCGAGGTTCTTATGTCCATCTTCCTCACTTACTTCCACGTAAATTTTGGGAACCATTTCTAGAGCCGCCTCGTCAAATTTAATATGAGCCCGCTCAATCGCTTCTTTAACAGTCGGAAAACTTTCTACAACCGTCATGACCACAAAGCAATCTTCATCAACGCAAAAATCATCTGCTCCGGATTCCATAATCAGCAAAAAAAGATCATCTTCTTTCGCAGCCGCCTTTGGAATTCGAATCACTCCTTTGCGATCAAAATTGTACGATACGGCACCCGGAGTAGCAACAGTTCCTCCGCACTTATTCGTCGCAATGCGAATATCGGAAGCAAATCGGTTTTTATTGTCCGTGATCCCCTCGACAATGATTCCCACGCCTCCATAACCATAAAGTTCATATGTGATTTCAGAAAAGTCCTGCTGATCAGAACTCGCAGCCTTCTTAATATAGCGGTCGATGTTATCGTTGGGAAGATTGGCCTCTTTGGCTTTCAGAATAGCCGCACGCAGCTTACTATTTGTTTTAATATCAGCGCCTCCTTGCTTCACGGCACTGATCACCTCTTTCATAATTCGGCTAAAAACTTTTCCTTTCTTGCGATCAGAGCGGTCTTTTCGGTGTTTAATATTGGCCCACTTGCTATGTCCTGCCATGACAAACCTTTAAAAAAATTTAGACTTTGTTTTTCCCACCTTTTTGCAAACGCGTAATGGGAATAAAGAGCTTCACGTCGACGAAATTCAGGCGTATGAACCCAAATACGCCCGCGCAAATCAACTCGTGCTTCACAAACCGTATGAAGCATTTCATGATAAACGATGAACTCAACGAATTGCAAGGGCGCCTCGCAACGATCGAGAAGGCGATTGAGCCGGATCAATGGAATCGTCCGATCAAAACTCCCAAAAGTAATCCGGCGAAAAGTGCGGTAGCGAGGAGTATCGAACCAAGTAATCGGAACCTTGATTTCTCCGTTAAAATATAATTGATTTAATTGATCATACATAACTTGCAGATTGACATTTTTTCCTTGAGGATTTGACAAGGACGGATCAGGGATTGGCGGCTGAATGCGGGTAAAATAAAGATGCGCCATCTGTCGAATCACCGCTTTGGCACGAAAGTCTTTATGCAAAGCAAAGCGAATGAGAGCCTGCAAAACAGGGGTGGATGAATAGAGAAATAACTTATGGATCGATAAATCGATTGTGCGGCCATTTATTTTTTGCACCCTGGCATAAGCAGAATGGTTTTCATGGATCGTAACGCGGAGGGGATAAGAGCAAAGAGCTTGCAAACGCTCGCATAGCTCGACAAAGGTCATCGGGATCACAATACTTTCTGCATCATAATCTTTCCGAGGTACTGATCGTTTTGTTTGATAAAATGGCGCTGATAGCCGTACTGGAGAAAACCGAGACGTTGATAAAGATGGATTGCAGGATTGCCTTCATATACTTCCAAATGCAAAAGCTCGATTTGAAATTGCTCTTTGGCAAGCTTTTCTAAATCAGTAAGAAGACGCGCACCCACGCCTTTTCCCCGAAACTTTTCATCAACGATAATCGCAAAAAGGGATTGATGGGCCAATTTTTTAAATGGCTGTATATAAAGCGTAGCGATACCGCATGGCTGACCATCCCAAAGAGCCGTGAGTACCGAATTGAATTTAATATTGCTGATCCAAATTCGAGCGGCATCCTCGATCTCCCTCGTATCTGCCAAAGGAAACCATTGCAATACTCCAGGCTGTTGCAGCCATTCGATCAAACAGCCCATATCTTCCTGGATTCCGAAACGTATCGAGATGAGTTTGTTTTGTGTCATTGAAAAAAGCGCTCCATTAAAACTCTCGCATGCCCATGGCCGTTGATTTTGACAAAATTCTCTTGCCGGGCAAACAACTGAAAACGATTTTTTTCGAGGATCGATAAAATCGAATTCGGCTCGTAAATCTCAACAGAGATGCTTTCCAGAGAAAAACGGGTCTTGGCCAAATGGAGCAAATTAAGAACCATCGACGTCCCGATCCCCTTTTGACGATGTTTTGGATCCACGATCAGGTAAAACGATCCATGATGCGCCACTTTTCGATAGGGCATCAATAATAACGTACCCATCGCGCAAGGAACCTCGCTAAGAGTTCCGGTCAAAGCTGCCTTAAATCGAGCAAACCCAATCCAGTTTTTTAAGACATCTTCAGTCTCGGTATCGGTATCAAAAGGAAATGGCACACGCTCGATCGGATCGGCAAACCAATTTTGCAAAATGGGCAAATCCTCAAGAGTTGAATAGCGAATATCAAAATCTTCCGGAACAATCATATCTCAACCAAATTGCTTCAAATAAGCATTAATGAATTCATCGATATCTCCATCCATCACAGCCTGAATATTACCTACCTCGACCTTGGTGCGAGTGTCTTTTACAAGCGTATAGGGCTGGAATACATAATTACGTATCTGACTTCCCCATGCAATTTCTTTCTTCTCGCCACCCATCGACGAAAGCTTCTGCTGTTGTTCGAAAAGCTCTTTTTCATAGAGTTTCGATTTCAGCATTTTCATGCAATTTTCACGATTTTGAATCTGGCTTCGTTCATTCTGACACGAGACGACAATGCCACTCTTAATATGGGTGATACGTACGGCTGAATCGGTTTTATTGACATGCTGGCCGCCCGCGCCGGATGCGCGATAAGTATCGATCTTAATATCATCCGGGCGTACATCAATCTGAATATCATCGACGATGGGAGTCACGTCGACAGATGCAAAACTGGTATGGCGGCGCGCATTTGAATCGAAGGGGGAAATCCTGACTAGGCGATGAACCCCTTTTTCCGATTTGCAATACCCATATGCAAAATCTCCGGACATTCGATAGGTGATGCTCTTAATTCCGGCCACGTCGCCGTCGAGTCGATCGATCTCTTCAACTTTCCAGCCGCGCTTGACCGCCCAGCGCTGGTACATACGAGAAAGCATCAACGCCCAATCACATGACTCAGTCCCGCCGGCGCCTGCATTGATTTCAAAATAACATTCTCTGGAATCGAGATCGCCCGAGAGCATCTTTTGAATCTCGAGATCGCTTAATTTTTTTTCGATATCGTCCAGCTGGCCTAACAATTCCTTAACCAGCTGATCATCGGCAATGCTTTCGGCTTCAGGCAAAAGCTCGCTAACATCCTTAAATCGCGATTTCAATTCCCGATAAGGAACAGTCCAACGACGCAAAACTTTGCATTCATCGATTATCTTTTGTGCGGCCGTCTGATTATCCCAAAAACCGCTCTCGGCCATACGGTTTTCAAGGTTCTGAACTTGTTCTTCCTTGACTGCCAAGTCAAAGATACCCCCACATATCAGAGAGTCTCAAATCAATTCTCTTCAGTCGTTCCAGCATTTCTAAATTCATAGATAGACCCCCAGTGCAATTTGTCAAATTCTAACGTAGAGTAATGATTTATTTCGACTTTGTCCATTTCAACAAATGAAACAATTTTTTTGGATTGCATCAAATCGCCCTTACCTAAACCCTCTTTTGAGTTAATCAAAATAATTTTTTATCGAAATTTTTGAACTTCCTTTACATTAATCGATTTCAACTCGATAATAAACGCCTTAATTTTGAACCATCGGAGGTACCAATGAACATCATTAGCAACCCTTCAACTTCCACAGCAGGTTGTGTAGTTTGCCAACCATCTTTAATCATTAAGGGACTCAAAGACGCCTTAACGGTTGTGTCAGAGACCGCAAAAAAGGTCGCTTTCATTTCCAGCATCTATTTCATGAAAGCAGCCATGGTCGCGCTTGCAGCTCTTAATGGAGTCTGGAACGCAACAAAGACCTTGGGGCACAATACGGCAGCACTTGCTAAAACTGTTGGAATCGCTATGCTAGAATGGGCTCACATCGCTGGAAACAAATCAGCCGAGCTCGCTCAATCCGTTAAAAAAGGCGTGATCGTTGCAAGCATTTACTTAGGTAAAGCAGCGATGATCGGCAAAGAAGCTCTACAAGCAGCTTTGCACGCTAGCTGGGTTGCCACCAAAAATTTTGGAGGCAAAACAATGGAAGCAACAAAATTCGTAGCGTACGTTGCGATGGATCTGCTGAAGAAATTGGGGCACCAAACTCTCCTGGTTACTCAAAAAGCAGCTCATTTCACTGCAAAATATTTTTCTATTGCCGCTCACTTTACAGCACAGAAACTCTCTGATGCAAAAGCAGGCATTGGTCAAGGATTACAAATATCCAAGCACTTTTTAGCAACCCACCAAAAAGAAACAGCCCTTCTGGGATGCGGAATTGTCATTGGTACAGGTGCTTATTATGTTGCATCTCGAATGTTTACTGGTCCAAAAGAAGTAAAAGCTTAAAGCTTGGCTTTGAATCCCAGTATTTATCTAACAAGACCGAGTTCTCTACTCGGTCTTGTTTATGTTTGTTTTTTGAATCCGAAAGGATTTCCCGTCTTGTATGACAACCAGACGCTCTCCGTCGCGCACTTCAAATCGATGAGCTCCCTCAAGGCAGACGTTTTCGGCAACAAACTCCGAGTAGCCCTCTAATACAATTTCAAGCGACTCATAACGCTGATATTTCGCTTTCCAAAACGGACGCGAAGTTTTCCAGTCTACGCCTCGATTGATCACCTTCACATTACGTAAAATAGTTCGAGGAACCCATTTTGAAAAACGCTTCGAGCCCATGGGATATTTTGCTATGATGCGAAGACTGCCGTTTACTTCAAGATTCTCTATGTCAGCCTCCGCAACTTCCATCACAAATTCACTGCCATCGCTCAAACGGCCGCGGCGCATTTTTTGACCAATGGTTTGAAATAAAGGCCCCAGTGCCGGATGAAACAAAAAGACAAAGGGCGGATGTGCGGCCAGAACTTCCTGCAGCGAGCGATCGGGAGGCAAAACAAATCCACAGGCAACGCATAAAAGCTCTCGATGAGAACGCATCAGATCGTAGAAACAATTTTCGGGCGTATCATCGAAAGAACTACCGTCAACAAATGCCTTTTTAGCCGTAGAAATCGTCTTATGTCGATGATTATAAGTAATAAATGTCTTTTTCAAAGCATGAGATTCTTTTGTAAGTCGCTCCCGTTTTCTTTCGACGAAGACATCGGCGATATTTTGCATAGCTGATTCAAGCCGGCCGATCTGCTCATGGTTGGATTTCTTTTTCATGTTAATGATCAGGCCGGGAAATGGGCATTTTTTTACTGCGTCTTCGATCGCAGACAGATCAGCAAAAAGGATGTTTGTGTTAGAGGTGAAGCGCGAATAGGGCTCATCAGGACTCAGCGGGCGATCTTCAATGCCATACTTTTCAAAATCGGTGTATTCAACATTGGAGACAACATAGGAATACCCTCCCTTGATTTTACGCTCGACAAGAACATTCATCCCCTCCGCAGACAAACAGTGGCGCGGACAGGAAGCAAATCCAAAAGACTTTTGCTGTGACACTCCAATGCCGGTAAAAGCCAAAACACCGTAATCCATACCGGCCAGCGGATTATTAATCTGCCGCACCAAAGCATATTTAGCACCAAATTGACGAAACCAATCAAAAACGCCATGATCTTTTGCTAATTTCCAAATTGCTCCATGGCCGCCGGGTTTCAATAATAACTTCCAAGGCGCCGTCCAAAGCCAACCTCCGAGCTGATTCACTGCGGGAACGAGTGGCTGAACAAACAAACAAAAACTCTCTTTCGGCCGTCCAAACCAGCCATTTGTTTCAAGAATGTTTTGAATATGGATCCGGTTGTCTTTTTCATGAGAAGTCATAATCGCAACCGGCGTGGTTAAAACCTTCCCGGTACGCTTAAAGTAGAGATATTCTCTCGCTTCTAAATCGCGCAGCAGCCGCGCCAGTAGTGTTTGATTGGCAAATTCCAATTTGGCCGCCGGCAAATCTTGCCCCGTTATTTCATCGACAAGATGCAAACGATCGGCTGATCCGCCCAGAGGATACATTTCGCAGAGAAAAGGCATAGCGCGGATTCCCTCCTCAATTGCCGAGTCCACCTCTTTTTTCTTTTGAGAAATATCGATGAAATAGGGGGAATGATACCTCGCATCTAAAGCCGTTTCCTTCACATTGAGCAAACGAAGAACCTGAAGCTGATATCCGATCACCCCACCCAGTTCACGATAAAAATGATCAACAGAAGCTAAAACCGCTGATAATTTTTCAATATCCTGATTCGAAGGAATCTCAACATCCAGAGGCGCTTGACCAATTGCAATCAATTGCTTAAGTGCAATTTCATTATCCATAGAGAGCTTGGAGAAAACAACGCAAAGCGGGTGCGCTGTTTTTAAAAATGCAGCAACACGGGGATAGTCATTGAGGAGATTTATCTTTTCGGCATCGGTTTTCGCCTCCTGAAGACGCACCGCCAAATTCTCGATTGCTTTCACTGAACACCTGACATTTTTATTTTTTATGATTGCCTCATCGTAATCGTTCTTTTATCGGGAGGCAAGTTCAGATTGTATCAACGTTGGACTTTTTCCTATGAGGTCGGTATGCTGTCAATTTTTGATAATTTGCTTTGACACTTATATCCCTCGACAGATACAAGATTTCTTTTGAGGAAAGAATACACCGAGCCTTTTTTTTAAGGAGAAAAAGAACATGGCAATCAAGCAAAAAATTTCTAAATTTATGCAACCGATGAAAGTAAGTGAAGATCTTGCAGCGGTTGTAGGTAAAGGTCCATTGCCTCGCACAGAAGTGACGAAAAAGCTGTGGGCCTATATCAAGTCCCGTAAATTACAAGATCCAAAAAACAAAAGAAATATCAACCCAGATGAAAAACTAGGTCGCGTTCTCGGAAGCAGCAAAAAATCCGTGAACATGTTTGAAATGACGAAACTCGTCAACAAACATCTTACCTACTAATTTCTCAAGATATTTTTTTATAGTGTCCAGGCGGCTAGTCCCTAGCCGCCTTTTCTTTTTTCTGTTATTCTCCTCCTTTCAAACAAACCAAAAAAGTTCCCAAAACGGATGATGAATAAAAAAAATTTTACTTCGCTTATTTTTCTCGCCGGTGGAAAAGGATTGCGCATCGGAGGAGAAATTCCGAAACAATTTCGACCGCTTCTTAAAAAACCATTGGCGCTTTATAGCTTAGAACTTTTCGCTGCACTCTCTGAAATCGACGAAATCATCGTGGTTTGCGAGCTTCAATTCCGCTCACTTTTTGCATCAATTCAAAAGCCGCTCTATTTTGTTCTCCCCGGAAATCGTCGTCAGGATTCAGTCTATCGCGGATTAATGGCATCTTCCGATCAATCCGACCTCATCTGCGTGCATGACTCCGCGCGTCCTTTTGTTGAAAAAGATTCCATTATTCATCTGCTTCAAGAAGCGCGACGGCGTGGAGCCGCGGCTCTGGCAATTCCGGCATCGAATACAATTAAACAAGCCGATCCGAACCAATGCGTCCGGCGCACCCTGCCGCGTGAAGAACTATGGGAGCTTCAAACCCCTCAAGCCATCGAACGATCTCTATTTATCAAAGCTTATATTTATGCTCATGCCCATGAAATCGAAGCAACGGATGATCTTTCATTGATTGAGGCAATGGGAGAAAAAACCTATCTAGTCAAAGGCTCTCCACGAAATTTCAAAATCACCACTCCTTTCGATTGGGTCATTGCCGAGAAATTATGCGCATCAAACTAACCATTTCCTATGATGGTACCCATTATTGCGGATGGCAGGTTCAATTGAATGGAAAATCCATTCAAACGGTTGTCCAAGCAGTTCTTGAAACAATCTTACGTCATCCCATTGCTCTCTCCGGCTCCGGCCGTACAGACTCGGGCGTCCATGCTTTAGGACAAACAGCCCATTTTGACAGCAATGATCTTATCGATCTGAATCGACTGCTCTATTCAATGAATGCTCTTCTTCCTCTGGATATCCGAATTATTAAAACAGAGCTCGTACCGGATGATTTTCATGCACGATATTGGGCAACGGGAAAAGTCTATCACTACCATTTACATCTCGATCCCGTTTCAGATCCGATGACCCGGCTTTATCGAACGCCGGTTTACGGGAAGTTTGATCAAATGGCTCTGCATCTCGCAGCCAACCAATTTTTAGGCACTCACGATTTCATCGCTTTTGCCAACGACTCTCACAAAGGGGTTGCTGCGCACGATTCTATCCGCACTTTGAAACGCCTGGATATTGTCGAGCAAAATGGCGGACTGCGCCTCGAGTTCGAAGGCGATGGGTTTTTATATAAAATGGTTCGTAATATCACGGGAACCCTACTGGACATCGCAGCTCACCGAAGATCAAGCAATGATATTGCGGCCCTCTTGCTAAAAAAACACCGTCAAGCAACAGGGCCAACAGCTCCTGCGCAGGGACTGTTTCTCATGCAGGTGAAATACGATTAAATGTTATGCTGAACGTTCGGTATAATATATTATATATTAACGTCCAACAGGAATGGAGGTTCCCAGCATCTCCATAAAAAATATGATCATGATAAAACGATGGTTCATTGCCTGTATCTTATTTCTGTTTATTGCGATACACCCCTGCTTTGCACTTCACAAAATTGCGATAGAAGGCATGCCTGGTGCCGGCAAAACGACAATTCAGTTGGATCTCATTGCTGAATTTGACCAATGTATTCTTTTTCCCGAATCCCATCCGGAACCTGGAACCAAATCTGAAGAGTATTCTGAAAGCTGTGAAGGGGATATTTATCATCAAATGCAGATTACCCGAATGCAATTGATTGACCAACTACCAAAAGAAATCGCAACAGTTCTGCTAGATCGTTCTTTCTATTCTAATTACGCCTATCAATTTGCCTTAGACCAAAATCGCAATACCCCTGAATTTGCACAATACGTTCGACTCTTTCATCAAGATTTCGATAACAAAAAACTGGATTTAATCATCTTTTTAGATGCAAAGCCTGAAACGGGACTTTTAAGAAGAGGATTGCGAGGGGATAAAATCCCAAAACCGTGGACAGAAATAAAATTTCTTTCCGAATTAAGAAACTTTTATTTCCATGAACTTCCCAAGCTGACTAACACACCCATTCTTTACATAGCAACCGATCAGGTTCCTTTTCATGAAGTAAAAGCAAAAGTGAAGCAGGAACTTCTGAAATGGATTCCATTACTGGAAAATACAAAAGTGGCTAAAGAAGAAGAAGAGAAAATAATCGCTTTTGCCAAGGAATACAATCTAGGAATTCATCATTCTCAAATAGTAAATGTTCTAGGCTTTCCGACGATGTACTTTCGAGATCACGGCATTGTCTTGTTTGAAAACAGACCCATTTTTTTTAGTAATCGCGGGATAAAAAAAATGCTGCTTTATCAATCACATCCGCTTTGACAGGCGTTTGAACGCATCGCTTGCTTTGACCCATTCCTTTCGGGAAGGGTTGCAACGGCCCTCACAAAGTCTTCTTGTGCATAATTCGGCTGGATGGTTTAATTTCGCAAATTCAAAATTTCAACAAAAGAATTTCATGTGCTGTAAAAAATTTTTTTTATTAGTTGCGTTACTAATCGGTCCTTTTTCTGTGAATAGTGACGAATTTCAGCCACTGGCTAACGATGTCGCTGTTGTTCAGCTTTCATACGATGGAGTCAATTCTTGGGATTGCGGAGTGGGAACAGTGGTGTTGCAGATAAAAAAAATTCTTCAGGAACTGAACGTCCAATATCCGACCTTTCACTCGAAGATTTATTTGCTTACACCGAATTATGACATAACCTTGCCGGAATATTCAGCGGATATTCTCAAAAAAAATTTTGCTGATTGTCAAAATTCCGGCGGAAATCTTGTCCTATTGTCAACTCAAACCCAATTGACAACTCAAAAAAACGATCAATTTTTTGGAGATCCCGAACAATGGCAGGAGCTATGCCAAACAGGTGCTGATGAATGTGCAAAAATCATCAACCAAAACCCATTTACCGTTGTGCTGGCGCACGATACGGCTTTTGCTCAACTTCCGATGCAATTGAAACGGTTGGAACAAACGGGGAAAATTCACCAACCCTACAAAGCGTTGTGGGTTCCCCATTCTACCAGTTGGTCATACAACGGACATACCGATTTTACCCCCGCTTGGCCAGAGCGTCATCATTGGGAATTAATGGCGTTTCAAAAAGCTTCAGAATACGGTTATCAAATCGGCTATTTATGTGAAACGATCAAAAAACATATAAAAGATGAGCCGTTCAACGTTCCCGAGTCTTCTCTTTGTCCTTTTCGAACGGGGATTATTCGCGATAAATATCTTCATCAGCACTCATTGGATAAAATTGCCACTGAATTAACTAAACGATCCATCCCGCTTGACAAGCAGCTTCTCTTTTCGATCGGTCGCGCCACTTATTTGAAAGGCCAGGATATTGTTCTCGAAATCTATCGATGTTTAAAACCGATCTATCCCGATCTGCACCTTGTTTTATTAGCGCCCAAATCAGGCCACTGTCCTGAATTTATCGAGCTTCTAAAAAAGCGCAACCAAGAGGAACATCTAAATGCCACCATCATCGAGACCTTTGATTCTGATTTAGCGGACTTCATTTATCAATGGCCCCTAACAAATCTCATTTTACTTTTATCTCGGGAAGACACACAGCCGCTTACCGTAATGGAAGCTCGTGCAAACCCCCAAAACTGCGTTGTTTTAGTAAGCAACCGAGGAGGAATGGGCGCTCAGGTGTGTGATGGAAAAGATGGGTTTATCTGCAATATTGATGGTTTGCCCCAAATCATTTCTGAACCATTAACATTCTGCCCAATCATAAAAATGATTGTCGAAAAAACAAAATTTATTCTCAATCTTCCGAATCAAGAAAGAGATGTAATTATTCAAAATGGTAAAGAACTAATTAGTGAAAAATATGACATGCGAGAGGTGATGAAGAGCAATTTGCTTCGGCTCATCAATGATCCGGCTGTAGCGCCTTCAGCCATTGAAGAGAACCTTGACATCCTCCCCTTCCTAAAGAGGTACTAATCCACTCGTCAAATTCGATAATTTTTTCGCTAGTTCGATTTATCGCAAAGCGACATATCCTTTTGGCCATAGTCGCTTTGCGAGAAATTCAAAACCAGCGGAAAAAGAGCGATTTGACTCCGAACGGCGTTCAGATCAAATTCTGATTAATAGGTGCCAAAAATCTTTTGCAGCGCGCAAGGAATAGGCTTAATCGGCACGATGTCGGAATTAAAATAACGGGTCATCAGATAAACAATATCCGTAAATCTCTTCTGTTCAACATAAAAATTCACAACATTGCCTTCAGGTGTTGTACGAATGACCTGATCCACACTTTTGTGGAGAGCTTTTAAATCTTGAAATGTATCAACTGTCCCCTCCCCGTGGGCATAACGAATAAACCGAGGAATCGGCGGGCTCAATACAGGTGGATGCTGCTGATAATAATCAAACTTTTTAACCGATTGGGTTACCTTCATCATCTCGGGAGGAAGTGTGTCAATCTCGTAAACGGCAACATCGGAACCAATTTGTAAGTCATGATTGACGCACCGAGGCAAATGCTCCTGCTCTTGCGAAAAATAAAAATCGATTATGTTTACACCCTGATGAATGTGTCGTTCACACAAATTTTTCAAATCGAGCAAGGAAAACGTAACACAACCCACTTCACTATTTTGACGTTTATTTTTATAACTATATAATTCTAATTTTCCTCGCAAATCAGATCTGTTTTGATAACTTTCAATCAAAAATTTAAGAGCAGCGCTAATCTGAGTTTTGTCTTGAACGCTTGAAATCGAATGTCCCAAAGAATCAAAAATAAAGAGATGAGTGATTCCATTTCGTTTCAAAGCGAAAAGAGGAACAACATGAGGATCATCGGATTGAAGATCGTTATGCAGAATACACCCACGGATTTGATCTGAATCAGATTGAATAATCTGATCAACGAATCCTCGAAGGGCTGATAAATTCTGATAGCTAAACATTCCAACCGGATAATGAAATTCTTCCTCATAAAATCGAAACATCTCATTGATCGCCATAGGACTCAGGCTCGGTCCCTCAGACAAATCGTCCGTATCAATATCAAAGAAAAATTGATTGATCTCCGGCCTAAGATTGCGCAGTGCAACTAATACCTTAAAAAACAACTTTTTGGAATCATAGACAATAAATTCAGATAGCAATTTCATAAACATTAGCAGTTCAACCGGATTGCGATTTGCAATTAATAGATCCGTCAACCGATAAACCTCGACAAGGTCTCTTTGCCCAAGCGGATTTTCTTGATTCCTTAAAGCGAGATCTCTTAACAATCGATGCGCATTGTCCCACCAATCGGGTCTTTTAGGATGATAAACCAATCGCGACGGAGAAGGAGGAAGAGGGCGAATAAGAGTATTGACTCTTTGGGGAGAAATCATACTTTTTTGCAGAATATTTGCACGAATACCCTGACCTGGTGGCGTAGTGGGGCGATCTAAAACAGAAGGTGTTCTGCCTGCCATAATATTTTACATCCTTATGATTTAACACATAAACCTAAACAGACTGCTCCTCTCACATCAAGGAAACGCTGGAAAACCCCATATTTGCAGCCAATATAAAACCCACGATAACACAGGTTCTTTAAAAGAATTATATAACATCTTAATATTATTTAGCAAGCCACTTTGTCGGTTTGCTAATGCTAGCAAAGACTTGAGACTTGAAGGTAGGTTGATGTCGTATATTTTTGACCTTAAGTGACATAGAATTAAAAACAAACTTGCCAGGTTTTAAAACAGATTTTCAGGAATTACCTCAAAAGATTCAAAATGTAAGAAGGTTCCTTGTGTTGCCAGTTCCAGCAAAGGATGTTGAGATGAGCAGATCAAAACAGATAAAGCGCTCGTTTGCTGCAAGGCTTGCAGCCCGCGAATACTATCCTCAAAACCGATGATTCGATCCCCCTGTTGCGCACAAAGAGCAATCGCACGCAAATAGCCTTCAGGATCAGGCTTGGGCTTTTCATAATCTTCTCTCGTAATCCACCTTGGGATTGTATGCAAAATGGGAAGCTGCGACGAAATGAGCCTAGTCTGCTCTAGCGACGAATTCGTCACGACGCAGCGGCGAATGCCAGCTGTAGCCAGCTCTTTGAGCAGAAGCTCAACACCCGGCATCAACTCCACTTTTCCTGAAAGAAGCAAATTGAGATAAGCCTGTTTTTTTTCCCCGTATAGAATTCCCCAATTTGGATCAAGGTCAGCAAAAGCAGCATATAGAGCGTCGCGCAAAGCCGTCGAATTCAAATGAGCCAATTCGCAAAATTGAGCAAAGCTCCAGTCCAAAATATGGCCCCGCGCAGCCATCATATTCACATATGCCTGATAGTGAAGATGCTCGGTATTGACAAGCAAGCCATCAAAATCGAAAAGAAATAACTGAAAGTGTCGTATCCAATTCATAAACTTGTTTAGATTCCTTAATTCGAGTATTTCCAATATCGGACCCAAGAAGATGAGGGATATGTCACTTTCCAACTCCGATCAAGATCCCCCGGTTTGGGTCAATTATTTTTACTTCGGCCTGTTATTTTCCATCTTAATCTTATTAAGCTTCAGCGGAGTCATGGTACGAGAAGATCTTGGCGGCTCACAGATCTTTTTTTTACTCTACTCAATCGGCGAAGCAGCCCTCGAAGTGACTCTCTTTATTTTCTCCGGCTGGGCGATCCGCCGATTCCTGCCCAAAATCTGGTTTACCATTTATATCGGACTGACTTTTGTCTGCTTTATTTTGCACCTCATCGACTTTATGCTCGATCGAATTATCAATTTTACGATCTGGGAAACGATTGAGTTTGTTTTTGATGAATCATTTGACAACTTTCTTCATATGCTGGCGGCGTCAGGACTGCCTATTTGGGTCTGGTTTGGATTCTTCGCGCTTTTAGCCATGATTCCCATTATCGGAATTATAATATATCGCATGACTGAATGGGTAACAGATCAAAAACCGCTGGGCGTTCGGCTCGACATTTTTCTACAGGTATTCTTCTGCATCCCCATCGCGCTATTTTTATGGGATTTTTCAGCTTCTCGCGTTCTTCATCGCGAAGCCCATCTTTCCTTCATCAAGTCCCTCCCATGGAAGGTCACATTTCTCCATCCCCACATTCCCCTTCTCCACCTGTCGCATCCATTAGCCCCGACCAAGACAGCGAAACAGATCGACGATTCCGTGAACGCCTTTTCCCACCCGCTCGCGCACAAACCCAACATTTATCTCTTCATCGCCGAAGCGATCCGAGACGATGTCATTCGTCCCGAAATCGCCCCGGCTCTCTCCCAATTTCGCGATGAAAATTCAAATGGCTACCTAAGTCTTTCG
>CAISYW010000132.1 GCA_903889795.1 uncultured Chlamydiae bacterium
CGAAGGACGAGTTTGGCTGCTTAATTTAATTGGCAGTATGCTGAGTCAAATCCTTGAAAACACCCCGAAGGGTGGTATTGATCATCCGGTTGTCGGGAAAACCTTAGCGTTACTGAAGTGGTGCTATGAGAATCGTTACGGAGAATGGGTTGATCTTCGTCAAATAAAAGAAGCTATTGATAGCAACCCGGAAGTGAGGGGGGAACTTTTTTGGCAGCGAGTGGAAATTGAGCATATAAAAACCGGACGGTTTCCCAGAAGGCACTTCGATTTTTGGGATATGCATTGGCTTTACAATCTTGGAGAAAAGGATATTAAGTGGTTATCGAAGGACGCATTAGCGCGGTCGAAAGTCCAGGAGAGACTCCTTGCGTTCGATGCTTTAGCGAGAATGCCTTTGACAGAAGAACAAAACAAAACACGGCTTGATTTACTCAACAATTTGGCTAAGCAAGATGAAAACCTTATGAAAAGGCTTAAGCGTATTATGAATCCTTCACGGTTATCTTATGACCATATAAAAGTGATGCGAATGAGGCGCATTGAAGAAATTCACTGTCAGCAACAGACGGCGGAAGAACGTGAAGAGATTGAAAAAAATATTGATGCAATACGAAGAGGTGAAGCAGTATCTTTATTGGAATTTTTATACAGTGAATCTAAGGGAGATCATTCGACTTATGGAACAGTGTCCCTTCAACCTATCCAAGAGCTTTTTGGGGATAATATTGCCGAAGCTGCAAAAGAGGGGTGGAAGAAATTCTGGAGCGGTTATGAGCCGCCGCTTCCACATGAACTGAGAAAACCTAACCAAACTCCTCTGAGTGTTATTCTTGGCTTGACCGGTTTGACAATAGCTGTTGAAGATGGCTTGGATTTCGGCAGTCTTGATCCCGAGTTGGCGAGGAGGGCAGCACGCTATGCGGTTTGGGAATTGAATAGGTTTCCAGAGTGGTTTGAATCCCTTGCTATAAAAAAACCTGAGATGGTTCGGCAGGTGCTTGAAGTGGTTATCGAGGCTGAATACCATCGTCCAGACGACGGCCAGATTTTTAGCGGTACAATTTCCAAACTTCGGGGTGCGGGTGACGCTGTCCGTCGAGCTTGCACGCCTAAATTGCTCGATCTTTTGACGCAGGGAGAGCCCCCGAAACTTGGGGTCCTCATAGAGGTTATCGAAGCTATTCTTTGTATACCTGGGGAAGATTTGACTCAATTTGCTCGTTTGGTCGAGGAACGATGCAGGGGAGCGGTTGCCGAACCGGCTCGTTTCGTTTTGTGGTGGTGCGTTTGGGTCAATCGAACAAGCGGACCAGCCATTGATTTTCTGGAATCTTTATTGAAAATCTTTAATGAGAAAGATGCCTATGACGTTATGGAGCAGATATTCCATCGGCTTCACGAATGGTCTGAGGGCTACCTCCACGTTCGACTTAATGTCCATCAAGATGTTTCTGCGCTCGATCGGTTGATTCCTTTAGCGTTTACTTATATCAACCCGGATGATGACTTGGAGCATGAGGGTGGTTACTCTCCAACCGCTCGTGATGATGCGCAGGATTGTAGAGACAGGCTTATCACTTGGCTTGCTGGCATCGAAGGCG
>CAISYW010000133.1 GCA_903889795.1 uncultured Chlamydiae bacterium
GGAAAAAGTATGGATCGAAAGAAAACGATCTTGATCGCGGTCTTGATCAACGCGGGGCTTTTGGTCCTGCTTTTTGTCGTAGCCCTTCATCATGAAGAGCCATCTCCTAAAAGTATCGAACTGGCGCAGGCAACTGTCCCGGAACCACAGCCTCTGTTCAATGACACGCCTCTTTTGGGCGAAGCCCCCCTGGCGCAGTCCGTTTCCGATGCCTCGCGCGTCGATTTAGCGATGCCGACAGGAGAGCAAATGGGTGCAGCCGCCTTGCCATCCGCTCCATTATCGACCGGTGCTGCGACAGAGATTGTGCATCAGCTGCCGCCTCTTGCTCAGCAAGAAGTGGGCGCTCCAATCGCCCCCGCATCCACAACCGCCTTACCCGCAGCTTCTTTGACAGCAGCGCAATCGCTCGAGGTAAAGGTGAAGAGAGGAGACTCTTTGGAAAAAATTGCCAAGATCCATCATACCTCGGTTGATGAGATCATCCGGCTCAACCATTTGCCAAGCAGCTTTTTGCGTATAGGCCAAGTGTTGCGGCTTCCGTCGGAGAGAACCGTGCATGGCGCTGTGAAACCAAAGACTTTAGTAGCGGATCGACGCATGAACGACGGCCATCCGGAATATTATACCGTGCGAGTGGGGGATAATCCCTGGACAATTGCGATGAAACACCACATGAAAGTCGATGAGCTTCTGAAGGTGAATAATCTCAACGAAGAAAAAGCGAGGCGTTTGAAGCCTGGCGATCGTCTTCGCATCCGGTAAGGCTCCGGTCTATTTCGATTCGTGTCCCGGTCTCGAATGGCCGGGCATGGTATTTGTGGATGGCTCTTCATGAATCGGGCGGCGCTCTGGCTGATCATCTCCGTGTCTTTGTTGTTTTCCATTGGCTTGTTGATGGTGTTCAATACGACATCGGCCGAGATCATCGACCGCTCGCTGGATGTCAACACTCATACGGCGCTCATTAAGCAAATTACATATGGCCTTGTGGGCCTGCTCGTAGGCCTTTTGGTCTATTCGCAGGGATATCAATCTTTCTTGCGATGGAGCACGCCGTTTTTAATTGGGACCACGCTGCTTCTCATTTTAGTATTTATTCCATCGATCGGACAGACTCTGAATGGCGCCAGGCGTTGGATTGGGGTGGGCGGTTTTTCGTTTCAGCCGTCGGAATGTGCGAAGATGCTGATTCCGATCTGTTTTATTCGCTGGGTTCTTGCGCAAAAAGAGCCGATCGAGCTGAAGCCTTTTTTGAGAATGCTCGTTCTTTTATCGATTCCAATGGGGTTGATTTTGTTAGAACCTGATAACGGAACGACGGCGATTATTTTTTCCTGCCTGATTATTTTGTTTTTATTGACGCGCATTCGTTGGGTTTATTGGGCGCTTCCTTTAATGGCGCTCATGGGCATCGGTGCCATCATGGCATCTCGAATGCCTCATGTTCACGACCGGATTCAAATCTATATGCATCCGGAGCTCGATATTCAAGGGAAGGGGCATCAACCCTATCAGGCGAAGATCGCGGCGGGATCGGGGCAGTTTTGGGGGCTGGGCTTGGGAGAAAGTTTGCAGAAGCTCAACTATCTTCCGGAAGCGCGTAGTGACTATATTGCGGCGATCTATGCGGAAGAGCGCGGTTTTGTGGGGATCGTTGTGCTGATTGCTCTATATTTGGCTTTTGCGTACGCGGGATTTGTTGTTGCGATGAAGGCTACGGATCGGGGAGGTTTTTTGCTCGCATCGATCTTAACATTTTTAATTGCGATCCAAGCATTTTTAAATTTGGGGATTGTTTCGGGGCTCTTGCCGAGCAAGGGGATGACTTTGCCTTTCTTTTCTCAGGGCGGAAGCTCTCTGATTATGAACCTCGTCGCGCTGTTCTTGCTGCTCGATATCGCCCGTGATCCGAAAAAGGTAAATGCCGCTTAGGAAAGCTTTTTATTACTGATACTTATCTTTATTTTTTTTGCGAGTATACAGTACCCAAGGGGCTACTATTGCTTCTGTGATTCGGCGTGGCGAGTTTTCAGCGGGGTTCGTCTTCGCTGTCGCATTTGCCGGTTATGTGTTAATTCTTTGTGTTCTTTATACAGTTATTGTGGTGAAATATCATTTTTCGTATTGTCCCCAGTCGCCACCTGTGGATTCTTTGTAAATAATTTCCATCGACGCTTAAGTGGCCTCCAAGGGGCTACTATATCTTCTGCGAGGTTATAACGTCCTACTTGGCGGCGAGCTTTATCTAGACAAATGCAGGTAATAGTGGATGCAGTCAATAACAACCCTCTACAGCAGAGCCTACAGAAGAATGCGGAGCACGATGAGGCGCTTCTGATGCAGTATCTCAATTCACGCGCGTAGGCGTAAAGCGAGTTAACAAAGTAAA
>CAISYW010000134.1 GCA_903889795.1 uncultured Chlamydiae bacterium
AGCAACCCAACTTGAATAAGTTGGGTGATGGAGGCGGACACAAAGGCAATGCAAAGCCAACGCAGCATAAACCGATTTTTGACTCACGTTCGGTATATCTCAATATTTTTCTTGGCACGCTCTGCGATTTCTGAGGTAAAAATGAAACGATCACAGAGCAAGAGAATAAAAATTTTAATGAGCCAGTAAATCGATCCGCAGAGCCTCGTAAATTTTTAGAAACTCCCCATTTCGATGGAGCATATCGGCAAATTCGCTCAACTCAACCAATTTTTCCTTTAAAAACCCATTCAAAGGAGTGTAAAGAGGATTCATGATCGCATTTTGCAGCTGATTAAAATCTCCATCGCTCAACGCCGCAAAGGCGCCCCCCACCTCACGAAATGTTTTTCCAGTTCTGATCCGCTCGTTCCAGGGAAAATAATTGGGACGATTCGACAATCTGTTTTTCTGGTAACACTCTTTGAAAAGGCGAAGGATCGATAAACGGGCGATGAAATATTTCGGAGATAAATCAGACGTCCGTGCGGTCATGCTTTCCGGACTATGCCAATTTCCATAGGGGCTCGATGTGTCATTAACGACTAAATGAATGAATTTATTCAACCGTACCGAATCATGCGCGCCGATTGCATCTATCAGAGCGCTATGCTGAAAACGAACATCTTCGGCCATCTGTATTTCAACTGATGGAAGAGGAACGGTTTCAATAGGAGGTGCGCTCGGCTCAACAGCGTGGCCGCGTGGGTGAACAACCGGAGGAATTGATATGGGTACCGGGGTCGATGGAACGCTAACATCTTTCTGCTTAATGTACTCGCTATACGCATTCAAATAGATCGTATTGCCTTGCTGGAGTTTCGAGGCTAAAGCGCGAATATTCTGATATACTTTTTTACCTGCAGAACTAAGCGAGGGCATCTCTTTTTGGCCATAAATGGCATTGAGAATCGCCGTACGCTCACTTTGTCTTAAGCGATTAAATGCGATGCCGACGCTCCGATACGATTCACCATTTTCAAGAGGCTCGGAAATCGTAAGGTATGTAGGTTTATAATAGCTGCTCTTTTTAGAGTTCTCAAAAGAATAAGCCAAAGACCATTCGCCAACGACTTGAAATACATTCCACTTATCGGACAAACTGTCGGCAATTCCTTCTTCCATTTCTTTTCTAAGCGAGGAATCCCAATTCCAAAGAGCCCGTTGAATTGCATATTTCACAAAATCCACATTATCAAGCGGAGTCGGAAAGGTGGGAGGAGCTGGGGGCAATGGAAGGAAAAGACCGCATCCACGCAGCGTTGAAATGGCAAGATAAGCGACAACATCGACGCCCACAGTCGCGATGGCTTCCGTATTATACCAACAGATATTGTAAAATTTATCCCCGATTTGTGCCCATGTTTGGCTCGGCTTCTTGTAAAGAGCCATCTGAGCTTCGGTCACAGATTTCGTCATATCTAAAAAATCATAATTACGTAAAACGCTTCCAATTCCTGTCATATAAAACCCGCCGTTTTTTTTATCGAATAGATTAAGATAGCGTTTGATAAATGTAAACAAATCACTCCATACGATCAAAACTTCAGCGCGCTAGCAGTATAAATCAAAAGAAAATTATTAAAAAAAACCCTATACAGAGGAGACATACGCCCAGTATATTGCAAAAAAAAGCAAATAAGGACTTCCATGGCGCACCCAATAAAATCCAGAAAACGCACACGAGCCTATGCCACAGCATTTTTTCTCATCGGCCTGGCCATTCTCGCATTGACCGATGCCTGGTGGCCGGGAATCATGCTCGTAACAGGACTACCGCTCGCTTTACACCAATACCTCACGGGCCGTACTCATGACACTTTGGTGACGCTGCTTGTCTTTGTAGGAACTTTTATCACTGTGCAGTTCGACATCTCCTGGCGCCTCTTTTTACCAATCCTCTTTACCGTCGCAGCAATCTATATCGTCGCTCGCGAATATATGGAAACGAACGCAGAAAGTGAAGAAGAGCTTGATGAAGACACCAACCTGGAAATCGAAGAGCGCAAAAAGAAAAAATAAGGCATGAAGTTGATCAGGGAATTTGGAGCTCCAACTCCCCATTTCATCAATAAATGGCTCATCCAAAAACGAGGCGCTGATGGAAAACGATGAATTAAACCATCTCAAAGAAATTTATATAAAATCTCTCCATGAAAAATTCATTGCCATTCAACAATTTATCGAAACACTTCGCCGAAACACGAACCTTGAAACCCTCAAAGAACTGCGTCTAACCATTCATAAAATGGCCGGTAGCGCCGGAACATATGGATATCCAACCGTCAGCGATATCTGCCGGGTTTGGGATCAAACATTTGCGGAAATGATTCTTTCCTTTCCTGCCTGTCAAAAAGATCTAAGCTGGCTCAATGAATTTGAGAGAACCTTCGCAAAAATCAAGCAGGAGTTTTCCCGCCATGGCTAAAAACAAGGTCGTAATTGTCGACGACGACGAAGACCTTCTCCGCCTATTAATCTCCCTGTTTAAATCTGAAGGATTTGAAGTACAAGGATTTAAAACTGGCAAAGAAGCTCTCGTCTATCTTCTCAACGAAACAAACATTTCAACGATGTGCCTATTAATTCTCGATCGAATTTTGCCCGACATGGACGGGATTGAAATATTGAAGCTTTTTCGCTCAAAATACCACGATCCGATACCGATCTTGATTCTCTCCGTATTATCCGCAGAAAAAGACGTTATGCAGGGGTTGCAGCAAGGAGCCGTTGATTACATGGCCAAGCCATTTAGCATTCCTATATTATTACAAAAAGCACGAAAACTAATTTCTCATGAGTGAGTACAGTCTACTTATTTATATTTTCATTTTCGAATTAGTTTTTTTATTTATATTTATAATTGCCACCATTTTTCACCGATTTATATTTTATTTTATTCTGCGCAACATTCAAAAAAGAAAAAACACTCTTTCATCCTATTTCGTCGAATGCATCGAAAAAAAACAACCCTTTGAAGAGAAAAACTATCCCGGCCGATCGTTCTGGCAAAAAGAGCTGCTCGAAGTATTGGAGACTTTTAACGGCCGTTTTCAAGGAGGCGATTGGGAAACTCTCAAACATGCTGCAGCGCAAATTTTTCTGTTGCCAAAAGCGAGAAAATGGGCTCGAAGCTTTTCTTGGACGAAAAGAAACTTTGCGGCCCGCTCCTTTGTCCTTTCCCCTCTTCTTGAAGATGAAAAAACAATTCTTCGTCTGATGGACGACAAACATTTTTTAGTATGGAACAAAGCGGCCCTAGCGGCGATCGAGCTGGAAAGCGCCGAAGGAATTCGAAAAGCGCTGATCGCGATGACTCGAGAACCTGGGTTTAGCCATTTCTTCTATCGCGATGCCCTCTTGCATTGTTCTCAAACCGCCGCTAAGCAAATGATCAAAGAAGGAAATGATCCGGCCGTTCATGAAGCATGCCTCGACGTTTTAGGGGCAAAGTCTTGGATACTCTCCATTCCATTTTTACCGAACGATCTTCAATCGAAAGATGCAAACATTCGCTTTTTAGCCATTTGCGCCTTGATACGAAATCCCCTCCCCGATTGTACGGAAATTCTCATAGGCGCACTGTCAGATCCCTATGAACAAATCCGCATTCAAGCCGCAAAAGGCCTTGCCATTTATTCCCCATTGACTCATCTGGATTGTTTGGAGCGAGCATTGAGCGATAAATCGTGGTTTGTTCGAATCGAAACTGCTCGAGCGCTAAAACAAGCAGGGGCTAAAGGAATGGAAATCTTACACCGACAAAAAGAAGCCATTGCAAAAGAAGCCTCTCAATACGTTGAATTATTCGGATGATACTATACAAATTTTTTTACGCAATTTCCCATTGGGTTGAGCCGTTTTTTCTATGGTATTTCACAGGAATAAACGCCATCTATTCACTCTTTATGATCATCGGTGCTTTTGGAATTATTTCACGAAAGAAAGAATTAGCCGCCGAAGATCTGACCCCCCTTTTAAATTCCGATTCAATGCCTGAAATCACATTTGCCGTTCCTATGTTCAATGAATCGGAAAACGCCATTACCAGCACTTATAATTTATTAAATCTCTCGTATCGTTATAAACGAATTATCATTGTCAATGATGGCTCGAAAGACAACACTTTCAATATTCTGCAAAAATCTTTTCAGCTCATACCCATTCCAAAATATTATGAAGATCTACTGCCGACTCAAAAAACACGGGCTGTTTATCAGAGCAAATCCCACCCGGAAATTTTCGTTATCGATAAAGAGCATGGAGGCAAATTCGACGCTGCGAATGCTGCTGTCAACGCCATACGAACGCCGTATTTCATCGTTATCGACGCCGATACTTTTTTAGACGATGCGGGCTTTGAAGCCTTGATCCGACCTATTTTGACCTTACCCAAAACAATCGCCATCGGAGCCAGCGTTCGAATTGTCAATGGATGCTCTCTCGATTTCCACCGCATCGCGATCCCCCGTTTTCCACAAAACTTTTTACCGGCCATCCAGGGACTTGAATATTTGCGATCTTTTCTCTTACGACAGGGATTGAGTTCGATCAATGGAATCTTTGTCGTTTCAGGAGCCTTTTCGGTTTTTCCGCGAGATCTAATCGTGCAAGTCGGTGGTTTTTGCGACTCTGTTTCAGAAGATATGGAAATCATCATTCGACTACACCGCGTCATGCGAGAGAACCGCCTTTCATATAAAATCCAGTATCTTCCCGATCCGGTCGCCTGGACAATGGGTCCAACCTCTCTAAAAGATCTCGGCAGACAGCGAACCAGCTGGCATTTCGGCTCTCTCGAATCAATCTGGCATCACAAACGACTCTTTTTCAATCCATTTTATGGAGTATTTGGTCTGATATCAGTTCCGTTCGTCATACTGACCGAGGCAATTGAACCAATTATTGAATGTATCGCATGGATCTACGTAATCCTGTCTTGGTCTGTTGGCGTTCTGAACACACCCTTCTTTTTCCTCTTCATGCTTGTCAGTTTTGGCTATACCTTTTTATATGGGATTTTCTGCCTCGTTTTAGAGGAATTAAGCTTTCGTAAATATCCGTCCATAAAAAGCTTAATAATTCTCTTATTGAGTAATTTGGTCGAAAATTTTGGGTACAGACAGATAAGCGTTTTTTGGAGGCTGCGCGGCTTTAGCCGATTTTTTAAAGAGTTCAAACGAGTTCAAAAAGAATCGCGGCGCATCCAGGGACTCGTCAAAACTGCCAAAGTAAAGAACCGCTAATATTCCAGTCTCGATAGGGCAATGATTCGTAAAAATAATGGCCTTCGAGTTCAAAGCGAAACGAATCTCTGTAGCGACAGCTCAATTTTGAGATGATTTTATTTGCGATGAGATATTGTTTGTCTGCGACAAAAATATAATTACCTATCGGCTGGTATAATTGATAAGTTGTTTTCCAACGATGCTCATAAGTCGTCTCAAAATAAACGTTTGAATAAAAATCGCAATGTAAACGTACGCCCAGTGTATTCATTAGCTGCTGCTTAAATGAATAATAATTCGGATTGAGCTTATCAAAATGGCCATGATCGAATCGATAAATCGCCGTAAAATATTTTATCCATGGAATTTTGCAGCGTGCGATCCCTGCTTCAGTATTATTCCAATTATCTCCCTGAATGAAAATATGAGCGGCTTGCGCTTCTAATTCCGGCTGCAATGCGACCGGTATCCGATATCGATAAACGCCCGCGAGGAAATCGGTTCGAAGAAGCTCCGATTGAAGTCGGGCAAAATTTTTGATGATAAAAGATTCTCGATGGGCGTCGAAAACGAAAAGCTGTCGTTCGCTATTGTAAACAAGGGCCGTTCCCGGCTCCAACCGCGTTGTCCTGTGAAATGGATAACTAACATCCTGCTGCCCCCAGGCTTCAAAAGATCGTGCATATAAATCCCATTTCCAATCTTTGTAAAAAAGCCAGCTCGAAGTAACTTGTGCTCCGGCCAAATACACGCTGTAATTGACTCCAATAGGAGGATAAATATCATTTTCTCTTTGGTGAAAGTAAATTTGTTTTAGATCCAGCCGCCACCGGTCGAGAAGGGGGATCAAAAAGTGAACGGCATTGAAAAAATAGTAATCTTTAACAACCGGCGCTTTCAAAGTTGGGTCGTTTTCTTTCGCATCGGTATAGAAGGATTCGAGATAGATCGCGAAATTCGTATGCGACTTAACATCTAACAACTCAGCAAAATGCTCGGGAGTATTCGGATCGTTATCGATCAACCAGGCATAATGAGATTTCGCATCGCTATAATTCATTTCAGAAGCCAATGATCGCGCGAGCAGCCGTCTCGCTTCTCGATGATTCGGATTTTGGTCAACGATTTGACGGTGAACTGCTTGCGCTCGCCCAGTCTCGCCTCTCTTTTGATAAATACGAGCCATCCCCATTTGAGCGTCAGCATTGCCGGAATGCCGTGCAAAAATCGATTCCGCCAGATCCGTCTGATTTCGCCAAAGATACAAAAAACCAAGTTGAATCTCTGCATCTGCATATTTCGGCATTAAATAGAGGCATTCTTTCAGGACTGTTTCCGCTTCATCCCACCGTTCTGCACGGGCTAAATGAACGCCCAAGAAATACAAAATATCGGGGTTATGCGGCTTACAGTGATTCAATAGACCATAAATCTCTAAAACATTTGATTGCTTGTCCTGAGCATTTTTCCATTCAAGGCCAATTTTTTCCAATTCATGCAATGCCTTCCGTTTGCAAGGAGATTCATTCAGAACCTGCATCAATATCTCATAAGCCGATTCGAGCTTTCCTTGCTGAATTTGTTCTTGAGCCAACTTAATACGGCTCGAAACAGTCTTAAATTCTTGAGACGAGGAAATATCTGCATGTATCGCAAGAAGGGATGAACAACCGATAAAAACAAATATAAGATGCTTCATATTTTCAGCTTTTTTGCTTACGTTCCCAAATAGCTTGGATTTGAGACGATAATGTCATCGGATCAAAAGGCTTGGCAATGACCCCCGCCGCGCCCAAATCTAAATATTCTTGAATATCCGATTCTTGAATTCGACTTGCAGTAAAAAAAACAATCGGAATCAGTGCAAAATCGGGAATACGCCGAATGGCTTTATACAAAGCCACTCCATCCATTTTGGGCATCAACACATCCAAGATGATCAAATCAGGATGAATGAGCAGTACGATTTTCATCGCTTCTTCACCCGATTGAGCGCATGACACTGCGACATTGATTTGTCTTTCCAGACAATATTTAACAATCGTCAAAATATCCGGATCATCGTCGACAAGCAGAATTTTCTTAAGAGGTTTTAGCCCCATGAATCTCTCATGCAAAATCGCTTTAACAATATTGAATACAATTGGTTTATACACAAGCTACTTGAAAAAGTGGATTTGGTCAAATTGACTTTGACTATTAATAAATGATTCGATACATGTGCTAGAAATATGAACGCATTTACGATCGTTGAATCGCGATGCTTTGACCGATTTTTCAGGTGGTTTGTGTATAAATTTGCTCAACAGGTTTTGGCAAACCATGCGCAATAGGATCATCGCCGTAATCCCTTGTTATAACGTAGACAAGTTTTGCGAAAACGTCGTTCGCGAAGTACTCCCCCTTGTCTCTCACATTATCGCCATCGACGATGGATCGATTGATGCGACAGGAAAAATCCTTAGCAAGATCGCCAAACAACATTCCCAAAAAATGAAGGTGATCCCGTTTCCTCAAAATCAAGGCAAGGGATTTGCTCTTTTGGAAGGCATTCAATACGCTCTGAAGCATTTTGATTTCGACACGCTCGTCACATTCGATGGTGACGGACAGCATAGCGCCCCTTTTCTCACCTCTTTAGCGCAATCGATCGAAAGCGGAGCCGATATGGCCATTGGTGCCAGGACATTTAAGAAAATGCCCCCCCGGAACCGATTTGGCAATTTTATCACAGCTCTTCTGATACACTTGGCCTATCCCAAAGCCCCGCATGACACGCAATCGGGAATGCGCGCATTCAGTAAAGATTTTGCATCGGAGATTGTGAATCGGATTCCGGGAGGACATTACGAGATGGAGTTCAAATGCCTACTCCTCGCGCTCCGTCAAAAGCGAAAAATCGAAGAAATTCCCATTCCCACCATCTATATTGACAAGAACCGCTCATCCCATTTTCGCCGATGGAAAGATTCGATTATGGTTCTAAAGACACTTTTTATGCATTTATTAGGACAGGCATGAATATGTCTTCAGGACTATTTCAGACCTTAATGGGCAAGATCGAATCAAAAAAAGCGATCATCGGAATCTTAGGCGCGGGATTTGTCGGATATAACCTGGGACTATTAACCTCTAAAAAGGGATTTACAACCCTCGGGCTCGATAAAGACCTCTCTAAAACGCGGGCCATCGAAGAGAAAAAGATCCCCCATTTTCATGCGACGAACGACCTTTCCCAAATCGGTTCGGCAGATATCATCATTATTACTGTTCCCACATTGATTTATGAAGACAAGCATCCCAATCTAAAACCGCTCGAAGATGCAGCCGCCCTGTTGAAAAAACACTTAAAAAAGGGACAGCTCGTCATTTTGGAGAGCACACTGGCTCCCGGAATGACAAAAGAAGTGCTTATCGACCCTATTTGCCGAGACCATATGCAGCCGGGCGTCGATTTTTTCGTCGGTTATTCACCCGAGCGAATCGACCCGGGCAACCCCACATATACGATCGAAAATACACCCAAAATCGTATCGGGATGGAATGATTTGTCTCGATTATTAACCAAAGCGTTCTACGAAAAGATCGTCGATCAGGTTGTCAGCGTCTCTTCCATCGAGGTTGCCGAATTCGCCAAAATGCTCGAAAACATCGTGCGTTTTATGATGATCAATCTCATGAACGAGATGGAAAGCTACGCCGTCAAAAAGAAAATTAACCTGTGGGAAGTGATCGACGCAGCCGCGACAAAACCGTTCGGGTTTTTCCCCTGCTACCCCAGCGCCGGCATCGGAGGGCATTGCATTCCCGTCAATCTCTACTATCTTCTGGAGGATGCAGATAAAATTGGAATCAACTGCGCAATTTTAAAAGAAGCGGCCTCTTTTCATGAACGAAGAATCGCTTCCGTCGTCGATCGAGCCTTTGAAATCGTAAAAGATAAAACGGCGCATCCGCGAATTTTCATACTAGGAGTCGCGATCAAACCGGAATCGACAAATACTGCGGAAAGCGTCGGATTGAAAATGCTCCGGCTGATCGAAAAAAAAGGTGGAAAAGGAGCATACCATGATCCCTTCGTCCCTCAAATCGGAACATGGACATCTCTGCCGATGACAAAAGAAGTCTTAGAAAAGCAGGATCTGTTCTTGATCATAACGGATCACAAAGAAATCGACTTTTTAAAACTGCTCGCCTTTCACAAACCGATCATCGACACAAAAAACGTCTTCCCAAAAGAAGAAAACGGCATATACAGGGTATAATGACGATTTTAATCACAGGAGCGGCAGGGTTCATCGGCACAAATTTGTGCAAGACTCTGCTCGAGCAAGGAAAAAAAGTCGTCGGGGTCGATAACTTCCTGACCGGATCAAAAAAAAACATCGCCTTTTTACACTCTTTTCCCTCGTTTTCGTTTATTGAGATGGATATCACGGATCCTTTGAGCGCAAAAAAATTGCTCTCGCATCCCATTAAAGAGATTTACGATCTCGCATGTCCGACGGGCGTAGACAACCTGATTCAAATGCCGCTCGAAATGCTCTTCGCCTCCACGATCGGGGTAAAAAACATGCTCGATCTCGCGGAGAAAAAACAGGCTCGCTTTCTATTTGCAAGCTCTTCGGAAGTTTATGGGGATCCGAAAATCACACCTCAGACGGAAGAGTACGAAGGAAACGTCAATCCCCTGAATCCGAGGGCCGCCTACGAAGAAGGTAAGCGATGTGCAGAGAGCATCGTAGCGGCCTATTGCCGCACGCGCCGAGTTGATGCAAAAATCGCACGGATCTTCAATACCTATGGCCCGTTTTTCTCAGAAAAAGATACCCGGGTCATTCCCCAATTCCTATCGCAAATGAAAAATGGACGCGAGCCGGAAATTTTTGGGGACGGAGAGCAAAAGCGTTCATTTTTATATATCGACGATCTCATCCAAGGATTCTTTCTCATCATGAACAAAGGAGAGATCGGCCAGGCGTATAATATTGGCTCAGAAGAAGCGATTTCGATTAACGATCTCGCTCGCATGCTGATCCAAGCGGCATCCAAACATTGCTCCATCAAGCATCTTGCACAAGACTCGCTCGATCTTCACAACATCAGACTCCCATCGATAAAAAAAATGGAAAAACTGGGGTGGAAAAAAACGGTTTCATTAAAAGAAGGGTTAAATAAAACCATGAGGTTCATCAATGAACAGCTCAACTGATAACAGCCTCTATCGAAAATCGATATTAACCCTGGCTTATTTTATTACCCTATTGGGAGCATTTTCTCTCAGCTTTTGGTTTTTTCATTTTGATTTTCTTTTACAACACCCCCCCGTTGAATGGCCGATCCCTTTTACATCCACATGGTGTATTTTTTTCAGCGGAATCGGATTTTTAGCCATTTTGCTCAAATCCCGATTCTTCTTAAAAGAGATCTTCGCTGCTCCGATCTTACTCATTTCCTCCCTGAGATTGATGGAGCTGATTTTAGAGCGGGAATTCGGACTTCAATGGTTTTTTCTAAAATTATTGAATTATTCTCCTGAACCGTTTCCACTCATGGCTTTTTTTAGCGCCGTCGGATTTATTCTCATTTCCCTCATCCTGATTGCCTGGCCGCGATATTTATCTCTCACGACAAAAAGCACGCTGCTCATCACCCTCTCTTCCGTTTTACTCTTACTCGGTTGTATAGGAACACTATCATATCTCCTTCCAACCCCGATCATTTTCGGATGGCATGATCTCATTCCCATCAACATTTTGACTGCCGTTACGCAAATTTTATTAGGAACGGGATTCCTGATTCACAGGTTTTACATAGACATTTACAAAAAAACAAACGCAATAATATGGATCTCAAGCTTTATTCCATCATTAATACTCATTTTCCTTATTTTGATTAATTTTGGATTATCAGCAGGAAAAAATGCATCTATTATTGAAGTGTTAAAATCAAAAGCTGAAACAGCGGAATACGTTTACACAACAATAATTAAAAACAACATCTATTTAATAAATAAATTTTCACACCTAATCGCAACCCCCAATGAGAGTACACCAAATTGGAAATCTGAAGCGGCATCATTAATCAAAAATACGAATGAAATCAACCGGATCTATTGGACGGACAAAAATTTCATCATTCAAGAGAATTTAACAAACGAAACAATCGTCGGGTTGCCGACAGACATTTCCACTGACCTGTGCCGCCAATTCACCCAAAACAGTTCGCAAGAATCTGTTTTTATTGATTTAGATCCTGTCCGGGGCAATCTACTATTATGCTCTCCGATTATACAGAACGGTCAATTCCAGGGCGCGTGCATCGCCGAACTGAAAGTGACACAAATTTTCAAAACGATTGCAGAGCTTATCAATCACAATTACATCTTTACGGTTTTTTATCGAGACACCGAACTTTTTTCATACAAATCCTCCATAGAAAAAATTCCATCTCTGCAGGTTTCACGCCCGGTAACCATTGCAAATTTTTCTCTGACCTTTGAAATTTTTCCGACGAAAAACCTCCTGGAGTACCGCCTGAACAATTTCTACCGACTCTTGATTCTCATCGGCGGCATTTTACTCTCCCTCTCCTTAGGCTATCTGATTTTTTGTTGGCACTCATGGCAAACGATCGCGCAAACAGCGCAAAGAATTCTGCGTTTTTCTGAAGATCTGCTGATCCCCCTCAATACTGCAGAAAACCAGAATTCCGCCTGCCAAAAATTATTGAACCTGCTCAATCAATTGCATCCATGGAATATGCTGGTTTTATGGAAGTGGAACGCATCGACTCAATCCCTTGATTGCAGTGAAATCCTTTACAGTTCTTTGAACACCTTCCCGAATTTCGAACATTTTATTCGCAAACCATTTGCCCTCGATACGAAAAATCTGGCGGCGCGCGTTTTTATCGACCGCAAACCAATCTCAATAATCGATTTGGGACAGGAGACGAACTACCCTTGCTCAGCCTCGGCGGCAGCCGATGGAATCAAAGGAACGATTGCTTTTCCCATCTTTGAGAAAGAAAAGGCAACCGGGGTTATTTGCATTCTTAAAAATGAGTTTTTTTTACAAAATCTTGAGCCGGAAATATTAGACCTACTTCCCACAATCGGAATTGAATTCGGTCAATTTCTTCAACGAAAAAATTTCGAACAAAAGCAGAAGGAATTTTCCGACATCATCCAATTCTCTTTAGACGCCCTTTTCAGCATCGATCTGAATGGAACAATTAAAACCTGGAACCCCGGGGCTGAAATAATTTACGGCTGGACAGCTCATGAAGCGATTGGCCGGAACATTTACGAGTTGACAATACCTCCATCAGCTAAAGAAGAGTTAATTCAACGCAAAAAAGCGCTTCGCGAAGGAACCCAAATTTTAAACTTGGAAACCCAGCGTCTCAAAAAAAACGGTTCTTTAATTTGGCTCAGCATCAGCTATGCGCCAATTCGAGATGAAATGGGAACGCTCATCGGAGCTGCAATTACCGCCCGGGATATCACCTTGCAAAAAACAACCGGCTTGCTATTGGCCGCAAGCGAAGAAAAAATGCGTATTTTCATCGAATCGACCGATGATTGGATCTGGGAAGTAAATACAGCCGCACAATATACGTTTTCGAATCCATCCGTTCAGAGCATCCTCGGCTTTACGCCTGCAGAAATAATGGGAATGGACTTTTTTTCCCTTGTTCCGGAAGAAGAAGAAAAAAAACTTCGAGAAGAACTGGACCGTTATATTCAACTCAAATGCGGCTGGCGTCATCGCATGTTCCCCCTAAAGAAAAAAAACGGAACCATCTGCTGGATCGAAAGCACGGGAATGCCATTTTTCAATGAACATGACGAGATTATGGGATTTCGGGGAACCACTCGAGACATCAGCGAGCAGAAGAATCTCGAACGAACGAAAAATGAGTTTATATCGATGATTAGCCATGAACTCAGAACTCCTCTCACTTCCATCGTCGGAGCTCTCGGACTTCTTGGCGCCGATCACGATCTTTCAGCCAAAGACCAAGAACTCTTGACACTAGCCAATCGAAATTCAAAGAGATTAACACGGATCATCAACGACATCCTCGACATCGAAAAACTTCAATTGGGCAAATTACAACTGCAGCTTCAAACATTCGACCTTCTCAATGCCGTTCGAGAAGGGATCGATATCGCAAAACCCCTGGCCGAAAAAATGAATATCAAAATTATTGAAGGGCCTGTGATTGACAAGATACAAGTGAACGCGGATTACGATCGAATCATCCAAGTCATGCTCAATCTTTTATCAAACGCCATTAAATTCTCGCCTCCGCAAGCTAAAATCACCGTTTGGATGGAACGCATCGGTGAAAAGGTTCGGGTATCCATTCGAGATGAAGGAAAGGGCATTTCCCCTGAATTTCAATCTGAAATTTTTGAAAAATTTAAACAGGGAGATCAAACTGATGCGCGAATCGTCGGAGGCACAGGACTGGGATTGAATATTTGCAAACAACTCCTCAATATCATGGGAGGATCCATTCATTTTACATCCCAACAATTTGTCGGTACTGTCTTTTACTTTGAACTGCCAATACAAGCCAGTTAAAGAGCAACAAATTGCGAGAATTACCGAAAAAAAAACATACAAAGTTGAGATTATGCTAAACAAACCGCTTACAAAACTTTTGCTCGTTGACGATGATGAAGACACCCTCATCATTGCAAAATACTGTTTAGAGCGCCTGAAAGGGGTCACGGTAAAGTACGTCTCATCGGGAGAGGAAGCCATTCGCGAGGCGATGACATTCATGCCTGATTTAATCCTTCTCGATGCCATGATGCCGCAGATGGACGGACTGACCACATTAAAAACCATGCGCCTATTTTCCGTTCTGGCCCAAATTCCCGTCGTCTTTTTTACTGCAAAAATTCAAAAAGAAGAAATCGCCACTTTCCTCAAAGCGGGGGCGATCGATGTGATAACCAAGCCATTTGATCCGCAGGCTCTCGCATCGACCATTCTGGCTATTTGGGAAAAACACATTAAAAATACGACCGGTAATTGATTCCCATCGCATCGCGCACTTCCATCAAGGTCTGGTGAGCAACTTGGGCTGCGATATCCGACCCCTTGAACAACATATTCATGACGGCTGAAGAATCCTTCGCAAACGATTCACGGCGTTGACGAATGGGATCGAGAAATGCTTGCAGCACTTCAAGGAGATATTTTTTCACAACCGAATCTCCCAAGCCCCCACGCTGATAATGCGCCTTCAGATCGGCAATTTTGACTTTGTCTTTTCCAAACGCATCGAGATAGGTAAACACAGGGTTTCCCTCGACTTTTCCCGGATCTTCCACGTGCAGATGTCCCGCATCGGTGTACATGCCTTTAACTTTCGCAGCCACAACATCGGCGCTATCCGACAAAAATATCGCATTGCCTAGTCCCTTACTCATTTTTGCCTTTCCATCCGTCCCGGGAAGACGGGCAATCGTAGAGATAATAGCCTCAGGCTCGACGAGAACAGAACAGTTGTAGAGCCGATTAAATTTTCGAACTACCTCAACCGTCTGCTCAATCATCGGAATTTGATCATCGCCAACAGGTACCAGCTGCGCCTTGAATGCCGTAATATCGGCAGCCTGAGAAATCGGATAGATCATGAACCCGGCCGGCACGTTTTCACCGAATCCTTTTTGCTGGATTTCCAGTTTCACTGTCGGATTATGCTTTAAGCGATTCCAGGTCACCAGATTCAGATAATAAATCGTCAGTTCGGCCAGAGCCGGAACGAGTGATTGGATAAATATCGTCGTCTTTTTCGGATCGATCCCCACAGCGAGATAGTCTAAAGCCACCTCTAAAATCGACTCTCGGATTTTTGCGGGTTCATGAGCATGATCAGTCAGCGCCTGAATATCTGCCAACATGACATACTGGCGATGGATTTCCTGTAGCTCGACACGGGCGGCAAGAGAGCCGACATAATGTCCCAGATGAAGCCGGCCTGACGGTCGATCACCCGTTAAAATGATTTTTTGATTTGTCATAATGATCAATAATAATTCATTTTCCAGGAAAGGTAAAGAATTTCAATTTATACTACGATCGGCTTGAAATCCCAGGGCCTAGTATGAGCGGGAAGGGGGTTTCCTTGTTAGCGGATGAAAAATCAAATATTCGGGCCGATAGCAGTATAAACTTGCATCAAACGCCGGAATATGGGATGAGAGGTGGACAATGATCCAAAAATCAATTAAAAAACCAGTTCCTGAACCGGTGCTGCCGCCTTCTATCGGCCCCTACACAATCTTGCGTAGCATAGGCCGAGGCGGTATGGGCGAGGTTTTTCTCGCACAGGATACCGATTGCGGCCGCAACCTTGCCTTAAAGCGGATCCGCCCCGATTTGGCAAAAAACCAGACGATTTTAAACCGTTTTCTACGAGAAGCAAAGGTTGCCAGCCAACTCACCCACCCATCAATTATCCCCATACTCTCGATCCAGAGCAAATTGCCCGACGTTTACTACACCATGCCCTATGTTGAAGGCGACACGCTAAAACAGATCCTCAAAACCCCCGGCGAATCACAGAGCCAGAGCCAAACAGCGGTTCCTTTCACAGGTCGATCGATCCCATCTCTTGCCCGTGTCTTTTTACAAGTCTGCGAAGCGGTCGCTTACACCCATTCAAAGGGAGTTTTACATCGAGACCTCAAACCCGAAAACATCATTGTCGGCAAATATGGGGAAGTGATGATCCTCGACTGGGGAATCGCCGATTTCATTTCGGAACTGACCGCGCAAAAGCAAACGGGTGCTGCTGAAAATGACCTGAATGATAATGAAAATTTGACTCGGCCCGGAAAAATTACGGGCACCCTGGCTTATATGGCGCCCGAGCGTCTTTTAGGCGAATCGTCAACTACGGGCGCGGATATTTATTCATTAGGCGTGATGCTCTATTACATGCTCACCCTGCAACTGCCCTTTCAACGTAAATCAATTGCCGCGTTCCGCAAACAAGCGGCGGATGAACGGTTGCTCGACCCTCTCGAGGCGGCACCTTATCGCGACATCCCCCACCAACTAGCAGCCGTTTGCTGCAAATGCCTCTCTTTTAATCCAAAAGAGCGTTTTACCCGAGTTGAAGAACTCATTAGCGAAGTCAAGAATTATAGCGAAGGACATGCTGAATGGATTCCTATCGCCTCTCTTCATCCGGGCCATGCGGAAGATTGGCAATTCCAAGAAAACATTTTGCCAGCGAAAAACATCGCTATCACACGCGATCTGAATGAAACCGAGTGGGCCGCTGTGATGATTTCGCGAAAAAACTTTGCCAGCAGCGTGAAGCTGGAAGCGAACATACGGCTCTTGCCAAACTGTCGGGGAATTGGCTTTTTATTGAGCGTCCCCTCTACTGAAGATCGACAAATGTTCGAAGAGGGATATTGTCTATGGATTTCCAATAATGAGTGCCGCCTGATTCGCAATAATGTGCAAGTTTTTAGCATGTGCCACAATTTAGACTTTCAACAGAAGCGCAAGCTCTGCTTTGAAAAAGTCGAAGACGTTTTGAGGCTTTTTTTAGACGATCGCCTTCTCTTTACCTACACGAGTCATTTGCCTCTGGCCGGTTCCTATGTCGGATTATTGCACAAAGACGGCTCGTTCGAAATCGACTCGCTGAAAGTGTACGACGCGAGCAATAATGCCTATGTTCGCTGCCTCGCTGTTCCCAACGCCTTTCTCAGCCATAAACTCTACGACCTCGCTTTGCAAGAGTATCGAAGGATCGGCCAATCGTTCCCCGGACGCCAAGAGGGGCGCGATGCGCTATTTCGAGCGGGAGTCGCTCTTCTGGAAAAGGGAAAATCGCAGCGCACCAAACTATTAAAAGAGCAAATCTTTCACCGCGCTTTAAAAGAATTTGGCAACCTCTATCACACAAGCGGGGCTCCACTCGAATATCTTGGAAAGTCGCTCGTTTATGATGCCCTTGGGGATGCCGATGAAGAAGCAAAATGTTTAGAACTCGCTTTGCGCAAATTCCCGAAGCATCCACTGCTGCCGATCCTGAAAGAGCATATTATTTATCGCATGCATGAAAGCTCGCAAACGATGCGCGGGACGGCATATCGAGTGATTCTTCTCGCGATACGGCATATTCCCGATCTGATGGAAAATAGCGCCACGAGCTCTTTGATCGACACTTTACAGCACAACATGGAGTCGCTTTTATTTCTGGAAAAATCAGATGCTGTTCTCACCCAGATCGCCATTCAACTCGCGTTTTGGCTGGCCAAGCCGCTGACGCTCGGAGAAATTTGCGCGAATTTAGCTAAACAAGAACCTCCCCCCACTCTGCTCATAGAAAACGCTCTCTTTTGCCTATTGGAACTCGAAGCCATTCCCCAGCTGGAAAAACAGCTCTCTTCCCTTCCGGCATCCGCACTCTCGATCCAAGGGCGTGTCTATTTCACTGCAGCGCTTTCCGGCCGTCTTCCCCCTCTTCCTGATAATGTCTCAACGAAAGAAGCCCGGCTCGTTTGTTTTCTTCTCCGTAAAGCACTTGTCCAAAGGCGATTTGCAAATGCAGAAGAGATCGCGACGGCAGCCCGAAAACAAAAATGGCTAAAACAGGAACGCCTATCGATCGACGCACTGCTGGCTTGGTTTGAGCTGCTCCGACGCAATTTTGAAGCGGCGGGCCGCATTTTTCAATCTTACGATGCCGAAGAGCTCAATCAGGAATATTCGCCCCTTCATTTTGCCTACGGCTGCTATCTGTACGTAACGCAAGGGGTCGAGACGGCGCAGTCACATTTTTCCAAAGCCCTGGATTCGCCCTATCCTTGCACTTCAGCCCTTCCCAGCCATTTTCTTTTGGGGCGCATCAACAGCAAGAAAGGGTGGATTGAGCGCGCTTTTTGGTGGGAAAAAAAGGAGCTGCATCGGCAGCTTGATTTCTTCTATCAGGTAATAGGAAAAAATCAAAAATGAAAAAACCTTCCCTCTGTTCATCCGAGATTGTTTACCACGGTTTTTTTGATATCCGAAAAGACCAGATCATGAGATCTGATGGTAAATTGTTTGATTACACGTGCATGGTTCTACACCTTGACGCCGCCGTCGTCGTGGCTCAAACAAGCGACGGATTATTTGTCCTGAATCGCGAGTATCGTCAACCGACCGGAGATTGGGTTCTCGGATGTCCCGGCGGCCGCTTGGAAGAAGGCGAGGATCCCATCAAGGGCGGCCAAAGAGAGCTCTTTGAAGAGACGGGCTATTGGTCGGATGAGATCTCAATCATCGGCTGTTGCTACCCCCTTCCCAGTCTTCTCGATCAAAAAATTTATTTTCTTCACGCGAAAAATGCCATTTTAAAGGGCGGCCAAAGTCTCGATCCCTTCGAATTCAT
>CAISYW010000135.1 GCA_903889795.1 uncultured Chlamydiae bacterium
AACGGCCGGGTGATTACTCGATTTCCTCCGGAGCCCAATGGTTTTTTACATATTGGCCATGCCAAATCGATCTGCTTAAATTTTGGCATCGCGGAAGAGTACAATAGCGTCTGTCATCTGCGTTTCGACGATACCGATCCGACAAAAGAAGACGTCAAATACGAAGAGGCCATTCAAAAAGATGTTCACTGGCTCGGATTCGATTGGAAAGGAAAACTCTTCCACGCCTCCGATTACTTCGAAAAAATGGTCGAATACGCCATTCAACTCATTCAATCGAAAAAAGCCTATGTGTGCGGCTTGAACGAAGAAGAAATCCGGCGTTATCGCGGAACAGTCACGACGCCAGGCCAAATCAGCCCATTTGCCAAGCATTCCGTCGAAGAGAATTTGAACCTCTTTCATCGCATGAAAACGGGAGAATTCCCGGATGGGGCTTATGTGCTGCGCGCCCGAATCGATATGGCCTCCCCCAATATGAAAATGCGTGATCCGCTTCTCTATCGGATCCGCCATGCGCATCATTATCGAACCAAAGACAAATGGTGCATATATCCCATGTACGATTACGCGCACCCGATTTCAGATGCGATCGAAGGAATTACTCATTCGATTTGCACTTTGGAATTCGAAAACAATCGCGAGCTCTACGATTGGGTACTAGACAATATTCCATCCAAATTCCCCTCGAGACCCCATCAATATGAGTTTGCCCGGCTCGATTTACAGCATACCGTGATGAGCAAGCGCAAATTATTGCAGCTCGTGGAAAACAAATATGTGAGCGGCTGGGACGATCCGCGGTTGCCGACACTAGCGGGATTACGCCGCCGCGGCTGTACGCCTGAATCCATTCGAAAATTCTGCGAATTAGTAGGAGTGGCCAAAGCGAACAGCTCGGTCGAAATGTCACAATTCGAGTTCTGCCTACGCGACGATCTCAACACCAAAGCGCCTCGGGTGATGGCTGTCTTGCGGCCTCTGAAAGTGATCATCGATAATTTCTCAGAGGAAGTCGATTTAATTGACGCTCCCTATTGGCCGCACGACATTCCGAAAACAGGCTCCCGCCTTATTCCTTTTACCCGCGAAATCTATATAGAAAAGGATGATTTTTTAGAAAATCCTCCCAAAGATTTTTATCGATTGGCTCCAGGGCAGGAAGTGAGGCTGCGGTATGGTTATTGCATCCGTTGCACTCACGTAGAAAAAGATGTAAGCGGCGAAGTGATCGCCGTGCATTGCACCTATGACCCCGAAACCCGCAGCGGCAGCACTCCCAAAGGGCGTAAAGTGAAAGGAACGATCCATTGGGTCTCTGCCACAGCGCCGCGAGGTGTTGTGCGCCTCTATAGTCAATTACTGCTGGATGCCCAAATTGAAGGAGAGGGAGATTTTCTATCGCGCATCAACCCCCATTCTCTGGAAGAGCTTACAGAGTGCCGCCTGGAACCTTCGTTGGAAAATGCTCAGCCTGGAGAGCGCTATCAGTTCGAGCGCCAGGGATATTTCTTTGTGGATCCGATCGATTTCAAGCCGGGAAAACTCGTTTTCAATCGAATCGTCACGCTCAAAGATTCCTGGAGTAAACGAA
>CAISYW010000136.1 GCA_903889795.1 uncultured Chlamydiae bacterium
GTGCCGATTTTGTCCCCCTTGAACGAAATCTTCACTTCCTGGCGATCGAGCCGAAGGTTGGCGCATTTAACGCCTGCACCCAAATTGACTCGATTGCCCAGAATCGAATCCCCGACATAAACGAGGTGGGCGGCTTGCGCTCCATTAAAAAATATAGAGTGCTTGATCTCCGATGCATGGCCGATTACACAATTTTTTCCGCAGATAACGCCTCCGCGCAAGTAAGCCCCATGGCGAATGATACAGCCCGGGCCTAAAATACAGGGACCTTGAATATAGACGCCGGGCTCGATAACCGTACCTTCTCCAATAAAGATTTGTTCCGGACGGTCGAGGTGAACATGTGAAGGAACCTTTAATAACTCCAAAGCGAAAGGAAATTCTTGAAAATAGTGATCCATCCGAGAAAGAGCCTGCCAAACGAACTCTTCGTTTTGCCAAAGAGCCTGATGGGCAAACGTCTCTAATGAAAAAAAATCCTTTGCTGTTAATGATTTCATGGCAGCGATTATACCTGTCTGAGCTGTTCGAAAGAACGTTTTTTTAAGAGCGCCGATTCTTAGAGACAAGTTGAGAGAACATATAAAAGAAAATATATTAAATATTATTCTTCGTCTTCTAGTGATGTGGAAATGTTGATAAGATAGGGGAAATCACAGGGAAAGAGGGGTGTTGATAACTTCTCTTCCATTTGTTCAAAACCCCAGGTTTTCAACAAAAGCGGATTCATCAACATAGTTATCGACAACTCATGAACAGGTTATGAAAGACTTTTCCACATGTTTAAATTGTAGCGGCTGCAGTCTCGGCTTCGAGATTGAAACTCCCCCGAGCTACTCTTCCATCTGCGATTTTTTGGGCCGCTCTGTTCCATTAATTGTTGGAGACAAAACCGGCTGGAGGATGAAAGCGAAGCTGGCCATTCGAGGAACTTCGGACGCGCCGCAGATCGGTCTTTTCCGAGAAGGCACTCACGAGGTTGTCGATACAACCGATTGTCCCGCTAACCACCCCTCGATCAACGAGGCCGTTAAAACGTTGAGAGAAGCAATCATTTATCAGCGAACGAAGCCTTACAATGAGGCGCAACGAAGCGGAGATTTACGCTATGCTCAGTTTTTTGTTTGCCGCGAGTCGGGCCAAGTACAGCTCGTTCTTGTCTGTCGAGAAAAAGAGTCGATTGAAAAGCTGGCACAGGATCTTTGGAATCGCTCCAATCGATGGCACTCGATCTGGATAAATGTTCAACCCTCTTCGACGAATCAGATTTTGGGAAACGAGTGGCATCACTGTTTCGGAGAAGCGTGGCTGTGGCAGAAAATGGGACGATGTAAAGCCGCTTTTCATCCGGGCGCGTTTGCACAAGCCAATCTGGCATTATTTGATCGCATATTAGAAAAAATTGAAGAGTGGGTGCCTGAAAACGTACGGCTGCTAGAGATTTATGCAGGAGTCGGCGCGATTTCGCTTCACTTGGCGTCGCTTTGGCAAAGCGCATGTTTAATCGAAGAAAATCCCTATGCATATCTCTCGTTTCAACAAACAGTGTCCAAGCAGCGATTAAATCCCATTCAATACATCCAAGCTGACGCGGCAAAAGCCGGCGACTATTTTGAAGAAGCGGAGCTCATCCTCGTCGACCCACCCCGAAAAGGACTTGAACCGGCGCTTTTAGAGTCTCTTCAAAAGGCAAAGGCGAAAACGCTTATTTATATCAGCTGTTCTTTTAAAAGCTTTCAGCGCGATGCACGACAACTACTCTCTTCCGGCTGGGTCATTCAAGACGCGGCGCTCTACTGGTTATTTCCGGGGACAGACCATGTAGAAATCGTAACGAAATGGATCAGTTCACAATGATCGATCGATATCATTTAACCAGCATTGCAACCAGGCCGGAAAAAACGGTGATCCGCGTGGGCGGAATAGAAATTGGGGCGGAGCGAGTGATTTTGATGGCGGGGCCGTGCGCGATCGAAAGCGCGGAGCAGCTGTCTCGAATTGCAAAAGAGCTGAGTCGCGGCGGAGTGTCGATTTTGCGTGGATCCGCTTATAAACCTCGTACGTCTCCCTATAGTTTTCAGGGCTTGGGAGCTGAAGGGCTCAAGCTTCATCGCGAAGGGCAAAAAGAGCATAAAATGCTCATTGAGACGGAAGTTTTGGATGTACGCGATGTGTCTCTTGTTGCGGAGCACGTTGACATTCTTCGCATTGGTGCGCGCAATATGCAAAACTTCAGCTTGCTTAAAGAAGTCGGAAAATGCGGCAAACCCGTGATTCTCAAGCGAGGCATTTGCGCTACAATTGAAGAATGGCTGATGAGCGCGGAATATATTATGGCCCACGGAAATCACGAGGTGATTTTGTGTGAGCGAGGAATCCGTACGTTTGAAAATGCAACGCGCTGCACTTTGGATTTAAGCAGCATTCCTGTTTTAAAACAGCTCACGCACCTACCGGTGATCGTTGATCCCAGCCATGCAGCAGGGCGAAAAGACATTATTCCTTCTTTAGCGAAAGCGGCGATTGCTGTCGGAGCTGATGGGTTGTTGATAGAGGTTCATGATGAGCCGGCAAATGCAAAATGCGATGGCAAGCAAGCTCTTTTACCCAAAGATTTGGTTGCCCTGATTCCTGATTTGAGAAAAGTTGCGGTAGCCATCGGAAGGAGTTTATGAGCTTGTCAAAATTAAGAGAGCAAATCGATGCAATCGATCGTGAGTGGATCAAACTGTTGAAACAGCGGCTGGACGTGGCGAAACAGATCGCGATGGTGAAAAAGAATAACCGGATGCCGATTTTAGATTTAGAAAGAGAAGAGTGGATGAAAGCGGAGATTCGACGCTTAGCGCAAGAGCAGCAAATCAACGAGCACATGGTGGTGGAAATTTTTCACCTTGTGATCTTTTATACGAAGCAAGAAATGTTATACCGTACGTGACACAAAAATCGGTTTTGGGCTTGGAGAGCTCCCTTCGCAAAGAAATAGCGAAATGTAATAAAACATAAATTCAGCGCACTCTGACAAATTTATGGAATATTTGGGGAGAGAGGAATGAGGCAATTAACACCATCGGCGACGGGAGTCATTCAAGCGGCAGCGCATCAAATGCGCAAAAATGGAATCGAGGTGTTTAACTTTGGCACAGGAGATCCCATTCTTCCCAATCA
>CAISYW010000137.1 GCA_903889795.1 uncultured Chlamydiae bacterium
AATCTCAACCCAAGAAAAACTTATTCATGAAGTGAAGGCATGGGAACGAGCAAGAAATGATGCGACGATTAGCTGCGACTGGCAGTATACTACAAGTGATGCGAGAGTCAAACTCAAGAAGCTGTATCCGGTAATCGAACCCAAAAATTATTTTAAAAACTTTTGTTAAACTGTACTAGTGGTCTTTCCCATAAATTCCTGCCACTTGGGCCGCGTGAAAGCCCATATAACCAACGATCGTAGGGCTTACCGCAAACTGCCCTGTATTAATTCAATACAGGGCAGTTTGCGATCGTCCTTCTCAAAACCATGTCGATTCCTGTTGTTTGTCTCACTTTCTTATTACTTTTTGATCTTCCATACTAAATGTTTCTAGATCAGCTATTTCTTTTTGATATTTTGCTAAAGAATATCCGTCGTTAATCAGATCGTTTGGAGATGTTGAGTCGAAACTAATCGAATTTTGGGATTCTGCAATAATTCCGCTCGAAAAAACCTTTTGTCCATATTCAGACGTGAAAGCAAAAAGGGCTTCCCCATCGATGCGAATTAATCCGATCGCGTTCCGTTCAGATGTGTGATAAACGGTAAAAAGGGGGATAATTTTTTTTTCTAAAAGTCCGTCGACTCCAGCTAAGGCTTTCTGATTTTCTTTTGCAGGATCCCATTTTGTAACATCGAGATCCGGAGACAATGATTGAATGCCATACACAATGCTGCTATATGCTATGTCAAATACCTTGCTCGCATAGTCAAGGGCTTCAAACAATCGTTGATATCCATATGCCGCTTTTCCTGGAGTGATAATTTCAAATAACTGAGGATCGAAAACTTCGAGATTCATGCAAACTCTATGAAAGCCAACGTTTCTCATCTCATCCATTAATAAAAAATTCTCAGGAGGCATTAGAATTGCCTGAAAATTAATGTTCTTTTTTTTCAGTTCTTTAATTCCCTCTCCAATCTTGATATATTCCCTCACAGTATGATCATAAGAAATCATGTTGCCGGAGGTGATCAAAACGTGTTTCAAATGAGAGTCGATTTGGAAAGCTAATTTTAACCCTTCAACCACTTGTTCAATCGGTTTTTGAGCTTTGTTAAAAGTTTTTTGTGATTGATAGGTCGGAAAAATCTCACAAAATCTGCATTCATGGTTATTCTGAAAATAAAAACACCAATTACTCAGAACGACACCCGCTACATCGGTACCCAACTTCTGAACAATGCTAGAAAGAGGTAATTCTCCAATGAAGTGCTGATCAAATCCTGTTTGAGGAGTCGGTTCGACAGGGATTTCGACTCCCGTTCGATCATTTCGGAGTTTATACCCGTTTTCATCATCCATTTGCCAATCAGAATCAGGGTTGTATCTAAATTTTGTCATGATGATTTCAGGAATCAGCATGCTTCCAGAATATAGGACAAGATCTTCAGGAATATCAATGGGATGTAATGTTGCGCAATGTTGATAAAGATGGATTTGCTTTCTGTTAAAATCTTTTCGTTTTCCGACATTCTGATTTACTCGAATGCCTTTGGCTAGTAAATCCGCTTTTATGCGGACTAAAAATTCAAAATGTTTATATTCCTGCATTAAATCATGACGTATTTCAGACATACGTTTATCCAAGTTTTGATAGCTTTTTTATAAGTCGTGTTGAGAGCATGTTTTTTCCTCATGAAACATTCTTTCTTTTCATCTAAAAGTGCGAGTGGCTCTGCAAACATGAGGCAGTCTGAGCAGATAGGAGTATGATGGAAATAGCATACCATCTTATTCCAGATATCAAAGAACCTTGATTTTGGTTCCAGGAATCCAGAGGTATATTGACCAAAAGATGACCGCTTTTCCACTGGTGATGATTAACATCAAAATTGTCAATAGCACTTGGGGGAGTCAAGCACACAATCATTACAATCTCGCTCGATCAATTTTGTGCTAATTTCTAAGATGGATATAATTGCACATTCTTGGAATTGCATTTTACCGTAATAATTACGGTATTCAGAAGCTTCTTACTGTAGACCTATCTCTGCGAGCTTCTCAGTACACGACTAAAAATGATTCAAATCGACAGAGACGTCCTGAGTTTCTAATCTGCTACGCAAATAGGTGACAAATCGCATGGCAAGCAGCTTTGCTAAATCAATTTTCGGAACCCTTCTCTTTGCGCGTCAATTAAAACCATTCATTTTCTCTATAGTAAAAGTGTCCATTTATTTAATGGATTTTCCACAAATTTTTGTGAAATTTTTACGCAGTATTACCAAATTTTAATGTTTGATCTTTTGTTCACCGTTTAATGATCTTTATGTTTTGTAACAATTAAAAAGCTTGTAATTATCTAAACAAAGTTAGGAAAATAAATAATCATTTCAGGTTACAGATGTTCGTTTTTATGTTACAATTGTTGTGTAGTTAGTTGTAAACATAAAAAACGAGGTAATAATGTCTGCTGTATGTGTTGATCAAAATTATATTCGAGATCTTTCAAGTGGAAGACCTGTTTCTCCAGTTTCATCTAAGCCATTTTTTAATGCATTAGGTGCAACTTATGGAAAGAATAAAATGTTTAGAGCTGTTGAGCTTTTGTTAGGACAAGATGAAAGAAAATTTTCTGGTGTTAAAGAATTCAAAACTCGATTGAATGTTGCTATTTATGGAGATAATTCTTTAGTGCAACCGGATGATCAAAAATATTTAGATGATGTTGTTAAGAGAGTGAGTTTAGGGCAGTTGAAATAATTTTTTCTTTTCTTTCCTTCCATAATTGTATGGCTACCCGGTTCATAAAAACGGGTGGGGTCGAATTCCTTCTTCGGCCTATACAATCCCAGGTCTTAGGGGCCTGGGTTTTTTCAATCATTCGTTGGCTGCAAAATTTGAATACATAGAAGATGCAGATCGTCGATGAGTTCCTTGCGCTTGATAGTGAAAGCGATCTCTTTATTTAGCATGGCTACGGTTGTTTCCAGCCCATCTTGTGCGAAGTGTTTCAACACTTTTGTTAACAAATCGGTGATTCGCTCGGGACTTTTGAAGAATGAAAAAAAGCCTCGGTTCATGAGAAAGACAAAATCGCCTGCAGCGATTGGATATTTTCCCTTGAGTTCATGAAGTTCGCCTGCCGATAAAGACCATAAATAGGGAGAGGCGCATCCTGCGGAGCGCGCGAGTATTGTGCTAAATTCCCGATTTAAAATGAGCCGGATGGAGGGGAAGGGCAGCTTTTCCTGAGGATGTTCTTTAGAAAGTTTGTATTGCGTGAGGAGTTGATAGATCCCATCAAATCCATCGAGTTTGGCCTCTGCCATATGCACGGTGATGATTTCGGGGCGGTCTGAATTGGGAAAATCGATGAGTAATCCTCGTGGGGAAGCGGAGGAAAAAGAGATGGCTTTCACAGCGATTGATTCAGATGTGCACTCATCGATGTTTTTTTGAAGAAGCAGATTTTGGAGGAGACGGGCGCATTCGGTTTCGCCTGCCATCTTCTCACGAAATAAGGAGTTTTCCTTTAATCGGTTGATATTTTCCAATAGACATTGGCTCATCGTGTTTAGAGTGTTGGCCAGCTCTTGCAATTCTTTTGGCCCCTGGACTTGGATTGATTCGCCATATTCCCCTGCGGCGATTGTAAGAGCCGAATCGTTGAGCTTTTGGACGGGAGCCGAAATTCTTCCTGCCATATAATAGAGTGAAACCATGGCAATGATCACCAATAGAGCAATGCCAATAATGGCCAGGATGTTTTGTTGATAAAATAATAATAAGCCGATCAACGCGATGCTTCCCAAAAGAGCCGGAAGCAGAGAAAGCAATAATCGTGTGCGGATTTTCATAGTCGAGCCGGATCTTCTCTCTTCAGGCGGCAAGAAAGGGTTTGAGCATAGCTTTGCAATAAAGCAACGGCAACGGAGGGACATTCTGAGATCACAGACAGGAGGTGGCTGCGGGATAAGATCAGTAAGTGAGTGTCGCTTTTGCAAATCGCAAAATAGCTTCTGGGCTGTTCATTGAACAAAGATTCGTCTCCGAAAAAGTCACCCGATGTTAAATCAGATAGCGGACGCATCCGTTCATCGAGTATTTGCACGCTACCTTGGACAATTAAATACATTCGGTGGGCGGCCTGATTTAATGCAAACACGCGCTCATTTTGATCGTATTCGTCAAAGTGAAGCTTTTCCGCGACGGCCAGCAAAAGGTCGAGATCAAGGTCTGCAAAGATTTTGACCTTTTTTAAGAAAAACGCTTTTTCAATCAGACTCAATGGTTTCATGTCTCTAGCAACTCATAGGCAAAATGGTGAAATGTTTCATCGGAACATTTGATCTGTTCGCGCAGTTCCTGCCGCCAGTTGGGCATTTGCAGCATGGCTTTGAGCCGGGCTGCGACGACTTTATCATACAATGAGCCGGATTGCTCCAGCGTCGCTAATAGATCTGAAAGCGAAAGTTGGGGCAGATCTTTTTTAAATCGCAAGCAGGCATTGAGCTTTTCTTCTAAAGGCAGATCGTCAACAAGGGGAGCGATGCGTCTAAATAGCCGCGGATCGCACGTCTTTTCCAGGCTTTCGATGGCGTGGGATTGAATTTTAGCGTTTCGGCTATAGAGAGCACGAACAAGCATCTCGGGTTCTTCCAGAGAGCCCGCCGCTCCCAAAAGGTGAATAATGAAGTCAATGACAGATCGAAAGCCGGTGAGAAGGGCGTTTTGCAGTAATTCCAAATCGTAAAGAGGGTACTGCTTTTGAATGCAGTGGCCAAAGTAAAAGTAGAAATAGGCGCGGTCGATTTCGAGATTGATGAGTTCCACCAAGTTGGCTTGCAGCTGAGGCAGCGCTAAGCGTCCGAGGATCTTTCCTGCCAGAATGCGGCTGCGTTCGGGGATCGACAAATCTTTTGTCAGGGTGAGAAGAATCGGCACTGTTTTAAGTCCCATTTCGATGACGATCTCTTCCGTACGGCGCCGTTCATTGGGACGGAAATAGATGCTGGCGACGAGAAGGTCTTTGACCGTTGTCGAATCGGCCATTTTTCCTAAAGCATCGAGACAGAGCAATCGAAATAGATTATCGCGGGTGGAGACGAGCTCTTCGATTAAACGGGGCGCGTCGCGGCTTGAGCTTGGTGTGGCGAGGCGTGAGATACAGCGCGCGGCAGATCGTTTGATGAGGGTAGCGTCATGAGAAAGAAAGGGGATGGCTTTTTCTGCGTCTGTGTGAGAATTTCCTTCGGCAAGGATATCTAGAGCCATGCTGATTTCGTCAATGCGGGTTGATTTTAACATCAAATCGATCTTTTTAGCGGCAATCGCTCGAACCAGGGATCGTTCAGAGATCGTTTTTAAAGAAATTTCCGGATGGTCTCGTCGGTCCGTGGAATCGATAATCTGGGGAAGTCGTGCTTTTTGCAGGGTAAGAATGGCGGATCCTCGCAAGAGAGGGTCGTTGCTGTCGAGGTCATCTTCTGTCTTTTCCGGAGGAAGCAATCCGCGTTTGGCTAGAAAAAAATTGGCCCACTTGCAAAATTCCGGCGATTCGCTTTCATCCATCCAGCTGGCAATCGCATCCAAAACCCTCGGGTCATTCGAAAATGGACTCATTTCAAACAATCGCAATAGATGAATCTTGCTGAGAGTGCCAAAACCTCGACTGATCTCGAGAATCTGGGAAAGAACGGAGATGTCCTGGAGCGATAGAAGCGATTCGCAGGCGAGGAGCCTCACCTCTTCTTGATCGCTTCGTAATGCCTTTAAAATAGTTTTTCTCGCCTCTTTTTGTTCTCGACGCCCCATTGATGAGAGCCAGTCTTTCAATTTCCGCTCAAAATGGAGAGCATTATCCTTCAGATTGGTGAGAATGGCTTTAGAATAAAGTACTCGGATCAAAATGGTAATGGCAAGGGCAATCAAGGTGAGTGCGAGGCCTAGCCAACGGCTGCCGGATTGCAGGCCGAACAAAAGCAATGAACTGATCAGCATACCGATCGGTTCAAAAAATGAATCATTGATAATTCGAACCTTGGACTTGAGTTTCGCCGGTACGGCATTGGACAATAGATTGAAGCAGTTGTCCTCGATTGTAAAAAGAATTCCATCGACAGCAATCAGGCCTAAGATCGCGATTAGCAAAGAATCATAGGCGACCCACTGGGAATAGACCCCCAAAAAGAAGAGCGGGGTAATCAAAATCGCATTGTTAAGGCCAATTCGCCGGACAAAACGGCTATAAAAGAAAAATCCAATCAGGATGTTGCATGCGGAAATACTAGCGCGGCATTTTCCCAGGAACTCGGCGATATGTCCCTCCGAGTTGTCGATGCTGCCCATCGTTTGAAAGATCCGTCCAAAGCTGTCCATGTAGCTATATTCCGAGACAGTGATTAGTAGCTGCGTTATGAGGCTTAGCGAGAGGAGGTAGATGGTAAAAGGAGAGCGGCTGATCAAACGGACAATTGATGCGAAATTGCTTCGATCCGATGAGAAAACCCCATCGATGCTGTCATCGTGAACGGCAACTGTTTTCAATGCGATTTTTCGCGCCTCGGCGATGGCTAACAATAAAGAAATAGACGCAATTATTAAAAGAAGGGGAGCGCCTAAAATATTTAATGCGAAGTTGATCAAGATGCCGGAGGCGATATTACCCAAAAAATAGGCCGCGCTATAAAGGGAATAGACTCGTTTTGCATCTTGTAAGTCGTGGTATTGATCGATGAATGTCCAAGAGCAGGCGATTAAAACGGTAAAGAGCATTCGTGAGGCAATTTTAAAAGCGAACCAAAACCAGGAGGGAGGCGATCCGCATATGAATAAAGCGGATGCGATACAAAGTGCGGCGCCTATGGAGATCGCCACAGTCAGAATGCGATATGGGCTGGTAAAGCGCAGCGAATAGAGTACGATGGTCGACATGCAGATCATCGACAAGGCCGTGATAAGAAATACTATGGGGAGGGATTGAGCGCCTGCCTTTTCGAGAAAATAACCGTCGGATAATGTTTCCAGAGTCGTTATGCCCAAAGCGCAGAAAATTCCCAGGCGCGAAAAAATCAGGGATTTGGCCCCCTCGCCAGGATGAATTCCAAAAACTTTTTGAAGGATTCGGCTCATTTTTCCTAGCATTTCATTAGATTTTTTTTGTATCGACATTCTACAATAATATCGATATTAATTCTCTTCTCTAGCTAAGGCGATTTTCCTGCTTGGTATAACATAAGTTATTTATTTTTAATTCATTCCTTTTTTATTGTTTTTTTTGGTTGAATTTTTTTCGGTATAATAAATTTTATTGTTTTTAATTACGTTGTAGATTTTATAGTACAATCTAATTAAATGTCACAAAAAATGAGTCTCCCAGCACTTAAAAACTCTGTCTTGAGGAAATTCGTGCGAGAGGTGTAGAAGTATTGGTACTTTAATTTTTTTTGCTTTTAGACGTTTTTCGAATAGGTGGGAGACATGGAGAGACACAATTTAGTCATTATCGGATCGGGGCCGGCTGGATATACTGCGGCCATTTATGCTGCGCGAGCCAACCTAAAACCGGTGTTGTTTGAAGGGTTTCTATCCGGTCCGGCCGGAGGGCAGTTGATGAGTACGACCGAAGTTGAAAATTTCCCCGGATTTCCCGAAGGAATTTTGGGTTCTCAGCTGATGGAAAATTTTCGAGCTCAGGCGAAACGTTTTGGAACAATTGTTTTGACAGAAGACGTTGAGTCGGTCGATCTGACGAAGAGACCTTTTTTTATTAAAACATCTCAGACACAGATGCTGGCCAACGCGATTATCATTGCTACCGGGGCTTCGGCCAAGCGTCTCGATGTTGAGGGGACTCGCGATGGAGAGTTTTGGCAAAAAGGGGTGACTGCCTGTGCCGTATGCGATGGAGCGGCGCCGATTTTTCGCAATAAACCGCTTTTTGTGATCGGAGGTGGGGATACCGCCGTGGAGGAAGCGATTTTTTTAACAAAGTATGCGAGCCGCGTATTCCTGGTTCATCGACGAGGTGAGTTGAAAGCATCGAAGATTATGGTCGAGCGGGCAATGAAGCATCCTAAAATTGAAATTCTTTGGAACCGTACTTTGGAAAAAGTTACGGGTGATCAGGTTGTTAGAAAAATTGTTTTGAAAGATGTGAAATCAGGACAATTGGAAGAGCGTGAAGCGGGCGGCGTCTTTTTTGCCATAGGCCATCAGCCTCTGACGGCTTTTTTGCAGGGGCAGATTAAATTGAATCCTTCGGGATATATCGCTACGAAGAAAGGAACTACTCTAACTAGCAAAGCCGGTGTTTTTGCCGCAGGAGATGTTCAAGATTGGGTCTATCGGCAAGCTGTCTCGGCGGCGGGAAGCGGCTGCATGGCTGCTTTGGATGCTGAGAGATGGCTTAGCAAACAGGGATATTCAGAATGAAAAGACGATCCCTCATTCTTGGGGCTTTATTTCTTCCCGCGCTATGCTGTGGCCTCGAGGTTCAGCCTTGGTTTAGCGATGTTTATGAATTTCATTTTTTGGGAAGTTACGCCTATAGCCGATTTCGGACCGTTCAAGGTGGTAAGCCTCAGTTAAACAAATCTTTCAATTCAAATGTAATTTATGCAGGATTTGAATTTTGTCCGGCTCCCGAATGGAGCTTGGACGGAGATATTCAGACCGCGGTTACAACGGACATGCCGTTCAATTTTCGCTCGATTGCTTTTCAGGCGCGATATCTCTGGCTCGATGACATCGTGGGTAATCCCGTGAGTTTTTCAACGGGAGGTAATTTTCGAATTACATCCGATCCGGCGCTGCATGATATTAGTTGTCCATCGCATTCCAATGTCGATTTTGAAGTCAATTTTGCATTGGGCCGAGAATTTGATTATTCAGAGAGCTGGCAATGGAGATTTTGGTGCTTCGGCGCGCTGGGCCAGGCTAATTTGGGCTCGCCTTGGGTGAGAGCGATTGCATCTGTTGAGACGAATATCAATGAAACGCATAAATGGGATTTTTACGCTCTTGGCAGCAATGGATATGGCCGCCATTCCCACGTGAGTACGGAGCATTTTAACGGATATGCCAAAATCCGCCAAAAATCGATTGATGCCGGTGTGCGCTATGGCTATCGTCTCGGAGTTTGGGGAACTCTGCGGTTGGAGTATCAGCGCCGTGTCTTGGCAAAGGCCTGCCCACAAAACGTGAATGCCTTCGCAATTAGCTATCTGCTCCCATTTTCTTTTTAGGATCGTTCAAGAAGCCTGTTTAACAGCTCCTTACTGCATTCCCACCCAAATAGCCACGGCTGTGGCGTATTCGACACAGTGGCTGATAGAGACGAGAATCTGAGGATGATCGAATTTTTCTTGTAAGGATGAAGAGAGTGAAACAATTGGTTTTCCGAATTCGTCGTTGAGCACTTCGATATCATGCCACTGGATCTTCGTTCCAAAACCCGTTCCAAACGCTTTGACGATTGCTTCTTTAGAGGCGAACCGTCCCGCATAATGCGGAACGGGATCCTGGAATTTTTGGCAATAATCAAGCTCGCGCTGGGTAAAAAGACGGTTGAGAAAAGGATCTCCTTGCCGCTCGATACTTTGGCGTATTCTCGCGATTTCGATGATATCGTTGCCGAGGCCGCGAACGGCGCAGCTCTTACTGGGTTTCATCGGAATCATAAGGGGGTTGAAATTCACCTTCTTCATCAAGCGCGTTGCAGAAAATCATTCGACCGGATGTCGTGTGTTTGACAGACAAGACCAGAGCGTCAATAGAATCTCCAATGAAAGCGCCTCCCCCGTTGACGACAACCATGGTGCCGTCATCAAGGTATCCGACTCCTTGTCGAGGTTCTTTGCCGTAGCGCTGAATTTTGATCTTGATCTTCTCTCCGGCCTGCATCAGGGGCTTCAGGGCATTTGATAGAGCGTGGATATTGATAATGCGAACACCTTCAATCGCGGAGATTTGAACGCGGCTGATATCTGCTGTGAGGATGTTGCCATCGAGGAGTCGGGCCAAGCGGATGAGTTTGCTCATCGCGTCTGCTACATCCGGAAAGTCGGTGTCATTGAATCGCATTTCAAGACCCGGGAGCTGCTCGAGTTTTTTCACCACTTCTAACGATCGCTTGGCTTTATTACGCGTCAGCTCATCGCTAACTTCGGCCTGTGCATAGAGTTCTTTTAGAAGAAAACGAGGAAGAACCAGATGGTGATCGATCATGCCCGAGGCGGCTAGGTCGATAATCCGCGCGTCTCCCAGTACGGAAGAGTCAATAATGAGATCTTTCTTTTTTTGCGCAGTTGGTGTGAATTTTACAAAAGGGATGCTCACATAGAGTTCGTCGGATGCGCGAAGAGTCATTAATGTGCCTAGATATGTCCCGAACAAGAAGAGGGCTATTTTGATGACTTCCAAAGAGCGGATGTCGAGATGAATCGTGGCAGAGGAAATGTCGAGAATGGCCGAAAAAATCAAAACGAGCGCTTCTCCCATGAGGTAGCCGATGAACAAACCCACAATGGCAATATTGAATGAGCGTAAGTTGAATCGTTTGAAGAGAATATCAAACCCGAATAGCAAAAGACCGAGAAGAGCGCCTAATCCTGCGCCGATCAACAGATTTTCCAATGAGTAGCCGGAAGGTCCTGATATCATGTAGGTTGTAATAAAGAAAATACTAAGTATAAAAAAGAACAATCTCGTGAAAGCTAATGCGATGTTCATATTTTTTTCCTGTTTACTAAAGTAGCCTGTGGGGCTTGGTCCATTGGACAACCTCAAAAGGATTACATATGAATTGTAGATTGGGGAACGTTTTTTGTCGATCTAGTAAAGAAAAAAATTAAATGCAAGATAAAGTGTTATTTTTGAAAATCATTTATGATAAGGGCTTTTTTTTGAGATCTCCATAGCGCGGTAAATCTGTTCGAGGAGAATCAGTCGGGTCAATTGATGTGTAAATGTCAAGGGAGATAAACTCCATCGTAGAGTCGATTTTTGTAAAATATCGGGAGAAAATCCGTCGGGACCGCCGATTGCGAACGTCGCTCGCGATCGGTTATTTTCAAAATACTTGAGTAATTTTTGACTGAATTCCAGGCTCCCCATTGAATCGCCATTGGGGTCGAGTGCGATATATTGTTGTTCTTGCGGGAGAAGATCGGCGAGCTGCGCATCGTCTTTTGGGTGGATCCAGGTAATCTCAAGAAAGGGCGAGAGTCTTTTTTCATATTCGGCGAGCGCCATGCGGAGCCACTCTTCTTTGCACCTTCCGCTTGCGATCACTTTGACTTTTATCATTCTTTTGCCATGCTTATATTATGATTTATTGGGATCCTTCTCCGAATTTTTTCGTTATCCCCATTCTGAACTGGCCAATCTTATGGTATGGCCTTTTTTTTGCATCGGGATTTCTTATCGGATTTCCTCTCTTTGAAGGGATATTGCTGCGCTATTTTTTGCAAATAAACAAAAAGCGAAAAAGAAAAATTAGGGATTTGAAATGCATCGCATTAAAAGTGACCGACCGGATCACGATTTATGCCGTTTTTGCTACAGCTCTGGGTGCGCGCCTCGGACATTTTCTCTTTTATGAAAACCCATCGGAATATCTAAAAAATCCCTTTGAGATTTTGAAGATTTGGGAGGGCGGCCTGGCTAGCCATGGAGCTGCAATTGCGATCATCTTTACCCTCTACATGCTCTCGCGCTGGACAAAGAAAATCGATTCCGGACTGAGCTGTATTCGTCTACTCGATTTTATTTGCGTCCCTACAGCATTGGCCGGTTCTTTTATTCGTATTGGAAATTTATTTAATCAGGAAATTTTAGGCACCGTAACAAATCTTCCGTGGGGTTTTATCTTTGGCCATCCAAGAGATGGCAGCCTTCCCATTGCTCGGCACCCAGTGCAAATTTATGAGTCTTTATTTTACTTTGCCGTCTTTTTGATCCTTTGGCGGCTCACTTATCGTAGAGCTTTCTTATTAGGACAGGGAAAGCTCATTGGTCTTTTTTTGATTCTCGTCTTCGGTTTTCGCTTCCTCGTCGAATTTTTAAAGCTCGAGCAGAGTGAGTTGCTTTCGTTATCCAGTTCTTTGACCATGGGACAGTGGTTGAGCATTCCGCTCGTGATCCTTGGGGTAGGCCTTTTCTTCTTTTCAGAAAAACTTGTAAAATCCCGTTAGGGAGACTTAGGGAGCCGCAGCTTCTGAGGGTATCTTTTTCAGGATATAGCCTTGTTTGATTTCGGCGCTATAGATCAGCCAAAGACCCGATCCCACAATCGCCGTAGAGAGGAAAATGGCGAAGGAGGGTGTTTCTCCAATAAATATCCAACTCATGAGCGAAGCGAAGACGGGGCTCAATAGGCCCATAAAAGAGAGAAAGGTTGCAGTAAATCTTTTCAACATCAGCCCATAGATGTTGTAGCAAACGATATTTGAGATGAATGTCATGATCAGAGTTCCCTGGACGAAGGCGGGAAAATGGGCGCTTGATACGGGCGTAGGGTGCCAGGGGTCAATGATAAATGAATGGAAGAGCGCAAAAACACCGCCAATCAGCATTGCAGTCCCGTTGGCCATTGAGGGGGAAACGGAGGAGTCTTTGACGACAATACGCAGCAGTACCCAGCCATACACGGAACAGAGGGCAGCAGCCATCATGGCGAGTTCGGGCCATGAGAAGCAGAAAATTCCTCCGATGAGATTTTCCGATCCTGTTTGAATCGCTAAAACGGGGACGATGCCTAAAAAACCAATTCCCATGCCAAGCCATTTCCTCGAATTCATCTTTTCGCCGAAATGCAGGTAGGAGAAAAAAGCCGTAAAAAAGGGTGATAGGCTATAGAGAAAACAGGTTTTGGCTGCGGAAAGATGTTGCACGCTCCAAAATTCGAATGCATTCGCAAGATACATACTGAAGAGCGCGTAGAGGCTGAGAGACAAAAGTTGCTTGGAGGTGATTCGAAAAGCAGAACGATTGCGAATTGCTAAAAATCCAAGAAGCAGCATGCCGGCTAAAAGCATACGCACAGCAGTCAAGAATAGGGGAGGGCTGTGTTCCAGTGTGATTTTTGCCAATGAGAAGATACTAGACCAGACAGCGAACATTAGAACGACAATCGAGATGTACATAAATTATTCTCTTTTAGGTGGTTAGTATAAAGTTGGTTTGATTGCAATCATAACGGAGACAAGGAAGCTCAGAAATGGCACCGTAGGACATTTTTCAAAACTCATTCAATTTGTGGTAACACTATAGCCCTGAGCCCTTTTTTTTGAGGAGCGAATCAAGATTTTTAATTATAAATTCCGAACCATTCTCTTCGCTCATCGGGTGTTAATAAACTTATTGAAGGGGCGCTGGGTGTTAAGTTGTAATCTGGTAATAATTCAAGAGGAGGTGCGCTAGCATAAAAGAATGGATCTGTGGGACGCCAGTTAATTTGGATTTTAAAAGGCGTTGGTTCAGTAGTCAATTTATTTTGAATAATTCGGGCGAACATTTTGCTTAAATCCCAAATAATGAAAGGAATGGCGAGAAAAAATGCAGCGGCATATCGTGCTGTTTTTTCGATGATCGGAACGTTTGATTTGCCCGCAAAATCTTTGAGGTTGTTCACGGAAGGAAAATCTTGAATGGGAAAAAGAGTCATAAAGTTAATACCTCTTGATGTTACGCGAACATTCTACCATACTCTTACCCCGTTTCAAAGTGATTTAATTGAACAGGATTTTGATTTGTTATTCTATAATTTATTGAGTGATTATTGTTTATATGAATGAGATTCTTTTTTTTGCTCATATTTTATTTATTTTACTGTTTCTCGCTTTTGCCGTGCGCCTGGGTCAAGGCGCCTTGACGGTATATATTGGACTATCCGCGGTGCTAGCCAATTTGTTTGTCGTCAAGCAGATGACCCTTTTTGGTTTTCAAGTGACCTGCAGCGATGTCTTTGCTGTCGGTGGAATTCTGGCACTGAATTTACTTCAGGATTTGTATGGAAAAGAGGCGGCCCGGCGCTCGATTCGCGCATCATTATTTGCGATGATTCTTTTTGTCGTGATGTCGCAGATGCATCTTTTTTATACTCCGAGCGCTTTTGATCAGACGCAATCGGCTTATGCGGCGATACTGGGACAGACTCCCCGCATTGTTGTTGCCTCTTTAATCGTTTACTATATTGTACAACGAATCGATGTGCTTTTTTTTGCTTTCCTAAAAAGGTTTATTCAGAATTTGGGAACGAGACTGCTTTTTTCTCTTCTGGTCAATCAGGCTTTGGATACAATTTTGTTTAGCTTTCTGGGTCTTTACGGTTTGGTTGCCTCATTATTCGACATCATCATTGTGAGTTATATTGTGAAATGCACCATCATTGCTTCAAGTAGCTACATCGCCGGTCTATTGAAACGTTATGCCTGGAGGGAAGCGGTATGACCTCTTTTCGCTTTGAGATTTTGCATCGTTCTACTCGGTCCCAAGCTCGAGTGGGCCGCATTGAGACGCCCCACGGTGTGATCGATACCCCGAGCTTTGTTGCCGTGGGAACGAATGGAACCATCAAGGGATTAGATAACGACATGGTGGATGCGATCGGATTGCAGCTGATGTTTTGCAATACCTACCATCTGCTTTTGCAGCCGGGTGCTGAGATGGTTCGGCGCGCCGGAGGGCTTCACCGATTTATTAACCGCAAATTACCGATTATTACCGATTCGGGCGGTTTTCAGGTTTTTTCTCTGGCTTATGGATCGGTCGCTGATGAGCTGAAGAGCCGGGGAACCAAAAAAACCGATGGCCATGTTTTGAAAATTAATGAAGATGGGGTTAGTTTTCGTTCCTATCGCGATGGCACAAAGATTTTGCTTACTCCTGAAACATCCGTTGCCGCGCAAAAGGCTTTTGGGGCTGATATCATCATTCCTTTCGATGAGCTTCCTCCTTATCATATTGGTTATGATCAACTTAAGTCATCTCTCGAGCGAACCCACCGATGGGAACAGCGCTCTTTGGATGAGCATTTGAAAAATCCGAATCAGCAAGCGATGTTTGCTGTGATTCATGGCGGCATTGATCCCGAATTGCGGCGCCAAAGCTGTCAGTTTTTAACGAAACTGGCTTTTGATGGTTTTGCGATTGGGGGGAGCGTTGGCAAGAATCGGCTGGAAATGGTTGAGATGCTTCAAACGATGATGCCTCATCTGCCGGAAGAAAAGCCTCATCATCTGTTGGGTATCGGCGATCTCGATTCATTACACGCATGCGTGCCACTGGGGATTGATACATTTGATAGTTCCTATCCGACCCGAGCCGCCCGTCATGGACTTCTACTGACGCAAAAAGGCAATCTCAAAGTGGAAAAAAAAGAGTGCGCTGAACATTTTGGTCCAATCGAGGAAGGGTGCACATGTTGGACTTGCCAGAGATTTTCTTTGGCCTATCTGCATCATCTTTTTAAGGCTCACGAATTGACGGCTTATACCTTGGCTACCATTCACAATCTCCATTTTATGGTGGAATTGATGCGCCGCATCCGTCAATCGATTATGGAAAACAAAATCTAGCTTTGCTACGGTATTGGTAATCGCTAGGAGTTATCATGAGCGCAACGTCAAAAACAAAATCTGTCGTATTAACAAAACCACCTATTCTTGAAGCCATTTTTGAAATGCGGTGGAACCTCGCACCCGTACCTAACAACAATCAAGTGAGACGCGATCCCGCTTATCCGTTATTGTATGGAAGGCTCTATGATCGTTTTAAGAAAGATTATGCGCTTGTGGAGGATTTGCCTTCCGTTCAAGCCCATCCTGACGCAAGCCCATATATGGTTCGCCATCGCATGCGAAAGGCGGCTGATAAATGGCCTTTGGTTCAAGTTGGCCCCGGAGTGATCACCATCAATGAAGGTAAAGAATATTCTTGGGATAAATTTCGTGATGAAATTGTTCGTATTTTTGAAGCATTTATCGATTTTTATCCTGCAAGCACCTTTCCTCTCAATATCGTGAAAACGGAATTGCGCTTTATCAACGGTATCGAGATCAATGAAAAAGAATCTCCGCTTCAATTTTTGGCAGAAAAAATGCATACAAAAATTGAGCTTGATTCCGCCTTGTTCGCTTCGAATCAGATTCTTCCGAATCCAGAGGGTATTACTTTGAATATGGGATATCAGATTCAAGAGCCGGAAGGAAAAGCGATGCTGGGGATCGGTTCGGGAGAAGTTATGGACAAACCCGCAATGCTCCAACAGATGCTCTTTCATTCCATCGGCGATAGCGCTCCCCAAGATCTGGGCGCATTGGATCCATGGCTTGATTCGATGCATAAAATTGCAAAAAATTGGTTCGAAACGCTCTGTCGCGGCGAAGTGATGAAAAAATTTGTTTGACAGTGTGTTTCTAAGAGAACCGATGAAGCCGTTGAAGCGGATCGTCATTACGGGAGGCGCAGGCCATGTAGCCTATAGCCTCCTGTTTAAGCTCGCTCAAGGAGATCTGTTCGGTCCCGATCAGCCAATCGCTTTGCATATCGTTGATTTGCCTGAAATGCAAAAGGGTTTGGAGGGCGTCGCGATGGAGCTTGAAGATTGTGCTTTTCCGCTTCTCAAGGAGATCAAAATTGGCTCCGACGCCGCTTCGCTTTTTAGCGGCGTTCATTTTGCACTGCTCTTGGGAGCCAAGCCTCGCACCGCAGGAATGGAGCGTAAGGACTTACTTCTCGACAACGGAAAAATTTTTTTCACCCAGGGCCAGATCCTCAATCAATTGGCATCGCGCGATGTGCGTGTGCTCGTCGTGGGCAATCCGTGTAATACCAATAGTCTGATTTTGCTGCATAATGCACCCACTCTTTCTCCAAAACAATTCTATGCACTGACCCGTTTGGATCAAAATCGCGCCGTTTATCAACTCGCAACTCGAGCCCATGCAAATGTCCGCGATGTGACCAACTTAACGATTTGGGGAAACCATTCATCTACACAGGTAGTGGATTTCGTTAATGCGAAAATTCATGGCCGCAGGGCGGCGGATGTGATCAATGATCGCAAATGGCTGGAAGGTGATTTTTTTTCCCAAGTTCAAAAACGCGGCTCTGACATTATCAAATTACGGGGAAAATCATCTGCCGCGTCGGCTGCAAATGCCATATTCGATGCGATGCGCTCCATTTTAGAGCCGACAAAACAGGGACACTGGTTTTCGATGGGCGTCTATTCTGCGGGCAATCCTTATGGAGTTGACGAGGATCTTGTTTTTTCGTTTCCTTGCCGCATGAACGACAAGGGCGATGTGGAAGTTGTTCCGAATTTAATCATGGATCCATTTTTGAAAGAAAAAATAGCTGTAACACAAAAAGAATTAATTGAAGAACGAACTCTGATTGCGGATTTATTGAAATGAGAACGAGATATCCACCGATCGAACCGAATCAGATTGGTTACTTACAAGTCTCTCCAATTCATTCAATCTATTGGGAAGAGTCGGGGAATTCCAATGGCCGGCCCATTCTCTTTTTGCATGGGGGCCCCGGCGCAGGGACCGATGCAGCGCATCGCTGTTTTTTTGATCCGAGCGCTTACCGAATTATTCTTTTTGATCAGCGCGGATGCGGCAAAAGTAAGCCTCATGCCGAACTGAAAGAAAATACGACTTGGGATCTGGTCGCTGATATTGAAAAATTGCGTAAGCATCTTCACATTTCATCATGGGTCGTTTTTGGCGGCTCCTGGGGCAGTACTCTTGCTTTGGCTTACGCAGAAACATATCCTCTTCAAGTCAAGGGCTTGATTTTGCGCGGAATTTTTCTTTGTCGACAGAAAGAGCTACAGTGGTTTTATCATTCGGGCGCCAGCTTTTTATTTCCTGATGAATGGGATAAATTCATTCATCTTATACCCGATTCCGAGAGAGGCGATCTGATTCAGGCCTATTATCGTAGGCTCACTTCATCGGATTCCAAGATCAGAAGTGCGGCTGCTCACACATGGTCTGGATACGAAGCGGCCACCTTAGGGCTAAAGTTTGATGCGAAAGTGTTTCAGGCTTGTATGGAAGACGATCGCGCAGAGGCAATTGCGCGGATTGAGTGTCACTATTTTATCAATCGATGCTTTCTTAAAACGGACAATTGGCTTCTGGATCATCTTGCTTCCATTCGCAAGATTCCGGTCATTTTGGTTCAGGGACGCTACGATGTGATTTGTCCGCTTGAGACGGCATGGAGGCTTCATCAAGCCTGGCCCGAATCCAGACTCGAGATTATCGCTGATGCGGGGCATTCGGCAAGCGAGCCGGGCATCACCGATGCACTCGTTTGTGCGACGGATGAATTTCGACTGTTATGAACGCGGTATAAAATTTTCTATGGAAGCTTCTTTTTTGTTTTTAGGAACGGGCGCATCGACCGGCATTCCGGTCATTGGGTGCGACTGCGCGGTTTGCCGGTCTGCTTCAACATTTAACCGGCGGCTTCGACCTTCAGGTTTGATTCGATGCGGAGGAAAGGTTTTTCTTATCGATTGCGGTCCCGATTTTCGCCAGCAAGCTCTTCGCTATCATATCAATCATCTCGATGCTCTTTTATTAACACATACCCATTATGACCATATTGCGGGCATTGATGAGCTCAGGGTCTATTTTTTTCATAACAAGCAACCATTGCCTTGTTTGCTCTCCAAAGAGAGTTTTCAGGAATTGAAAAAACATTACGATTATCTTTTCGATCGGGAGAATCATGCTTCGTCAGTCAAACCGAATTTGCAGTTTCAGTTACTGAATGATTCAGGAACAGCGATCGTTGAGGGAATCCAGATAAAACACTTCAGTTTTAGTCAGTGCAATATGTTAGTTACCGGGTTTCGGATCGGTGAATTTGCGTATGTTACGGATATTCGTAACTATTCCGACGAGATTTTTCTCTCCTTGCAGGGCGTTCAAAAACTCGTTGTCAGCGCGATTTCCAATATTGCTTCGAGAGCTCATTTTTCTGTCGATGAAGCGATTGAATTTGCGAATAAGGTCGGAGCTCAGGAGACTTGGCTGACACATATCGGGCATTCGATTGATCACGAAAAGATGAACCCGCTTTTACCGCCGAACATTCATATGGGGTATGATGGACTTGAATTCAAAATTAGCGTCTGAGAAAAACCGAGGCAGGCTGTATGAGCTGGAAGGAACGAGCCGCCGTGCGATCCTGATTGGAACCTATGAATCAGGAAAGGACAAGCCGGAATCTGAAGAACAGTTGTCTGAGCTTGCTTCTCTTTGCGATACCTTTGGTTTACAGAGCGTTTTTCGAATCTTATGTCCGATTCGGGCCTATGATGCAGGAACTTTCATTGGAAAAGGAAAAGTCGAAGAGATCAAAGCGCTGATCGCCGAGCATTCGGCGGATCTTGTGATTTTTGATGATGAGATTTCGCCTCAGCAACAGCGTAATCTGGAAAAAATCCTGGAACAATATGTCATCGATCGTACGGAGTTGATCCTGGGGGTTTTTGCCCAGCGTGCTCATAGCCGCGAAGCTCGGATTCAAATTGAATTGGCCACGTGCCGGTATCAGCTGCCGCGTTTGCGCAGACTATGGACCCATTTGGAGCGCCAACGAACGGGGGGGGCGGGAAAGGCAGGCGGAGGCGGGAAGGGCGGCGGGTATTTAAAGGGTATGGGCGAAACACAGATCGAAGTGGATCGCCGTATTTTGCGCAAGCGTGTGGATCGATTGGAAAAAGAGATTGAAGAGGTAAAACGCAATCGTGAAACGCAGCGCCACGCCCGTCAAAGGACCGGTATTCCCACATTCGCTATTATTGGATATACCAATGTTGGAAAATCGACTCTCTTGCACGCATTGACGGATGCCGATGTGCTCGTCGAAGACAAACTTTTTTCCACTCTTGATACGACCACTCGTAAATTCCTTCTGCCCAATCGGCAAGAGATTCTTTTGATCGATACCGTGGGATTCATTCGTAAAATTCCCCATTTGCTCGTTGCTTCATTTAAGAGTACTCTTGAAGAGGCTGTGGAGGCGGATATCCTTCTCCATCTGATCGATGTCAGTAGCCCAACGGCCGAAGTGCAAGCCGAGTCCACCTTCGAAGTCTTGAAAGAATTGGGTGCTGAAAAGTATCCCATGATTACGGTTTTGAATAAAACCGATCTTTGTGATAATCGATTGATGATTAATAAGTTGTGCATAAAATATCCCAAGACGGTTGAGATTTCCGCATTAAATAAAACCGGATTTGATCGACTGACGGAGTTGATGGTTCAGGAGATCGCTCGATTGCGAGTCCGAGTCAAGCTGCGGATTCCGCAAAGCCATTATGCATTGGTCAGCGAGCTGATGCGCAAAGGCAGGGTCATTTCTTGCGAATACGAAGAAAATGACATTCTTCTCGACGTTGAAATTCCTCACGATTTTAATAAAGATTACAAGATGTTTATTTCTGAATAGAGATGAGGTCGGGATTTTGTCCCAACCTCATTCTTGCCATTATTTTGCAAGCGTTCCGGATTCCCGGCGAAGTTTGCTATGACGGATGCTATATCGGAAATAAATAATCATTCCGAGCCCGAGCCATAAAAGAACCTGCACCCATGTCACGATGGGCAAAAAGCACATCACAACCGCGCAAGAGATGATTCCTGCAGCGGGAACATAAGGGACGAAGGGGACTTTAAATGGCCGCTTCAATTTTGGATGAGTATATCGAAGGATTAATACTGCGAGGCAGACAATCGCATAAATTAATAGTGACGACATCACGACGGTTTGTCCGAGAAGTTCGAGTGGAAATAGGCCGGAAATAACAATTGTAGCAATCCCGATAAACAGTGTCGAAACGAGAGGCGTACGCGTCGTTGGGTGAATTTTAGAAAACGATTTGGGAATTAACCGGTCTTTACTCATGGTCATGAAAATTCGACTGAGAGCCATCAGCTGAACCAAAACCACTGATGCCAGCGCTGCCAAAATCGATAGTTTGATAATCAGTTTGAGCCAGGTTAAATGACTCCCCATTGCATCAAGCGCGACCGACATGGGATCCGGAACGTTGAGTAGTTTGAAGCTCACTACGCCAGTTAACACCAGAGCTGTGACAATATAAGCGAGGGTACAGATTCCCAACGATCCGAGAATGCCGCGGGGTAAATCCCTTTGCGGGTTTTTGGCTTCTTGCGCGAGGGTGGATACGGTGTCAAAACCGATATAGGAAAAAAAGGCTAAGCCGGCTCCACGAAAAATTCCGCTCCAACCAAATTCACCGAAGACACCTGTATTTTCAGGGATGAAGGGGATTAAGTTATCGGTATTGATGTAGGCAATTCCCATTATTACGAAAAGAGCAACTGTGCACATCTTGATGACGACCATGATGTTGTTGAAGTTGGTGGCCGCTTTGATGCCGATCGAAATCATGATTATTACCACTGCCACGATGATCACAGCGGGAAGATTGACGAAAGCGCCGCTAGCGCCCCATCCTGAATCAGAACTATACATGACAGGAGCCTGTGATAAATAGCTTGGTAAATTGAGTCCAAACTCTTTCATAATGTTGAGGCAATATCCGGACCAGCTGACCGCGACGACGGATGAGGAAAAAAGATATTGGGAGGTTAGCAACCAACCGACGACCCATGCAGGAAATTCTCCCATCGTAATATATGAATAAGAGTAGGATCCGCCTGAAACGGGAATCAGGGCTGAAAGTTCCGCATAGCATAGTCCTGCAAAC
>CAISYW010000138.1 GCA_903889795.1 uncultured Chlamydiae bacterium
AATCTGCGAAAGCCTGTTCGAGCATAGCCATGCCAAATCGGCCCTCCTCTTTTTCTTGTGCTTTCGGGGGAAGCATATTTAAATAAATTACCGCCGATAGGAGTTGAATCACATCGTCTCCCTCAATTGAGCGGGAGCTTTGATATCTTAGAGCTCTAAAGGTCTGTAGCGTAATCTGATCGTTCTCAGTTAGGTCGCTCAGAGCGAGCAATCGATGAAATTCTTTCGTTGAATCGAGAAACGTTGAACGATAGCCATCGGGAAAACCATCGGGAGCCTCTTGGGCGGCCACTGCAAAGTGCTGAGCCAGTAGATCATTGATTTCCAATAAAAAGAGGGCGGTCGGAATATCGCCTTGCAAAATCGAATATTGATTTCTACAAAACGTGGCAAGCTGATCGGCTAATTTGCCCGATTTCATGGGTTGTTTTTTCAACTCTTTTAATAACAGATCTCCTTCGAACAAAAGTTTTTGAAGGAGGCGTTGATGCTCCGGTTTTTGAAGAAGCTGGGACTTTTGAGTGAAGTAACCCAGAGTATTGATGATTTGCGAGCCTTCTTTGGCGCTCAGTTGGAATAAATCATGTGCATCTTGGGTATTGAACCGATGGGGTGGGAGAATCAATGGGATCGAGTGGGGAGCTTCTCTTCGACGGCTGATCGTTTGTTCATCATGGCTATAAAATGGTTGTAACTCGCCTGTGATCGGGAGTAAATCGCCTTTTTTTAAAAGGTGGTGAAAGTTTCTTTGCGAAGAAAAGATAAAATTGTCTGCTTCGTTCACATCGTGAGCATCCAAGCCAAACGGCCATTTTCTCTCTATGAAATCATTAAAACCATTTGCTTGTAGTTTCAAGCCTGTAGAAAAATCGGGTTTTGTTTGAGAACGTCCGGGCGAGATCATTAAATAAAAATCGGCAATCATCGAAAGATTGCGCAAGGCAAAGAAAGGTGGCGGGATGATTTCTTTGATGGAATCATATCGTTCCGATGGATAGGCGAAATATCGAATCTGGTTGATGATGCTCATTTGGCTGATTTTTGGAAAATCGGATCGAATCTTGGCCTGAATGTCGCTTTGCTGCAGAAAATTTTGCAGCCATCGAAAATCTTCAAAATGGACGCGAAGAACCGTTTCGGATCCTGTTTTTTCTTTTTGCGCCAGAACACGACAAAAATCTCCACAATCTGGATGAATGTCGCTGCTACGGTCATTTTGCTTTTTGATTTTTTTATCCACGCCAAAGAAGGAAAGGTCTTTTCGCTTAGCGCGAGCCGATGGCGGATCGATTTGCTGCCAATAGGATCGAAGGGCATCCATCTGTTGGCCCCATCGAGAATCGAAGAGAGTAATCGAGCTTGATTTTCCGTCGAGTACCGCATCAAAATTATTTTGATATAAAGAGGGAAGAGCCACGCGCAAGCGAGAGCGTGAGATCGCATCAGCCACGGTTAATAATTTGATGAGTGTGAGATAGCCCTCGATTCGAATATCTGTCGACATCTCCTGACTGCATCCCAACCATCCACAAGGCACGTTCGCCCAAGCGCTATAGAGAAAATTCTTGCTGATGTCGGCGAGAGCCTCTACCGTTTTGGATGCCTCTTCCTCGCTCATCCCATGCCAGGGAGTGACCAGTTGATCCCATTCGCTCATTGGCTTTTGCATCCATTCGACCGGAAGCGGTTCAATGAACCTCTGAACGTACTGAAATATCGACAGATGATCATTTTTTTTATGGGCTTGATGAATTTGTTCTTGGAAATGAAGGAGATCGGAATAAAATGTACGTGCTTGAAATGGCGGCAGATCGATTACGAGCGGGGGGGTGACGGGTTTGGGAGCAATCGGATCGGGCGGGGCGCTCGTTTCTCTGATATTTAATGAAAACCGCTCGTGATCAGCGGGAGATGAAAATGCAATGGCTGGCCGGTTTCGAAAAACAGCTTTTAGATGGGTTTCTTCGGCTATGGCGATAGCGGACTGAATAGCCGCAATTTTTTTTGAAGTTTCAGCGGCTTCCATGGGAGACACGACGCCCGATTTGGCCAGCCTCTTGACTTTTCTTGCGAAATGGGACATGCCCTTTTGAAGAGATTTTCTGACTGTTTCTTCTTTGAGCCGATGTTTGTTTTGTTGATAATAGTTGAGAAGGGTCTTTAGTTTTATTTCATATTCAAGTCGAGGCAGGCCGAGTTTAAATTTCTGATAAAAAAGCGCATTCCATGCAAGGTAGGTGCAATGTCCGGTGTCTAGGACCTCTTGCGTTTGGTCGAGACTGTATTCGCGATGGCTCATCTTCCCATCGAGTGATGCCAGGATGTTTTCGTATAGCTCTTTTTCCGGATCCCAGAGTTGATGGAGCACCAATCGAAGCTCGGAGAGTGCCTTTAAAAACGATGGACTGATGATTTTGCTTTTGTCGATGTCGACGATTTCAGTAAATAAATTGGCCGTTTTTTCGTCTTTCGAGACCATGGAATGATATCGATTAATTCCCGCGCCGCGATTGTAGATGCGAAATGTATAGCGCCCATCGTCTTGTTTGATCACCTCATATTCGACGGCGTGTCCGCTATCTTTGTAATGCCAGGTTCCTTGGAAAAATAGGGCGCGTCCAATAGGCAGTTGATCGATTTCAGCGCGAAATGCCTTATAAAACTCATCAAAATTGTGTTCGAATAAGTCTTGCAGACGCACAGCCGTCTTCATCTGATGCGCCATGAGGTCGAGAATTTTAGGCGATATCGAGGGATCATCTATTGACAGCGTCGCATTGCGGATCGAAAGAACCTTTGCCAGATACATGGACATTTGAAGAGATTGATATCCTTCCATCCCAGTTCCTCGGCCGAAATAATCGCCCAGAACGTGTTGAAATAGAGGATCGTCGATCACCATTTCTGTAGGTATTTCGATGAACTTTTGCAAAAAATGGTGTTCGGGAGCAAAGCGTGTAAGTTCTCCTGTGATCGCGCTCTGCAAAGAGGCTGTTTTTCTCATTTCATCGAAAGAATCAGTGCGTTTGGCAGAAGTGCCGGCTGACATGAACGATTCTTGAGCTGGCACTGCTTCCCAGACTCGAGGGCTATCTTCTTTTAAAGGTGCTTGATTGAGCGGAACCTGTGCTGCAGGCAAGATTCCTGTTATCCAATCGACGGCATAGTAAAGCGCAGGAAAGAGAGTATCAAAAACAAATGACCCAACGGCTGTGACGCTCTCCGAGGCCGGCTGCGCGGTCATGAATGCTTGTTGCCAAGTGGAAATGTCGATTCTCTGGAAAGGACTTTTGGAAGGAAGGATCTTGGCGATTTCAGAGGTAATGAATTGATCTTGGGCTTTTGCGATATCCGCAGCGGAAAGAGGCTCCGTTGAGGTGCGAAATTTTTGCAAAATTTCTCGAGTACGCGGAGTGTGTTTGGTGAGGGTCAAAAATGTCTCGTCCGAGACCTTTCGAAGAGCGTTTAATTTGTCGCTCAGCATCACACCGATGAAGCTATAGTCTTTTTGGAGCTCTTGCCGGATCGGTTCGGTGATTTGCTGTTTTAATTCGGCGGCTAATTGTTTAGTGCGCTTACCTGCTTCAACCAAATCGGGCGAGGATTCGGTCATTTGCAATGCTAAGAAAAAAACGCCTAATAGCCGTTTTTCCCAGTCCGGCATGCCTTGTTGTATCTGTTCATCTTGTTGCTCACGCTCGGCTTGGTCAGCTTCGCGCTTCCTCATTTCTTCGCTGACTGTTGGACGAGCGATCGCCCATCGAAATAGTTCGTTATCGTCATTCGCACCTGATTTTTTTAATAGACGCCGTTTGGATTTTTCAGAGATTGGAGCTTCGGGATGAATATTGTCTAATTTTAGCCCCGATATATGCTTTTGCAGGCGTTGAAATGCATCTTCTGCCTGCCGGTAGGCGGGTGAGTCGATGGGCTTTTTGAAAAGAGCCGGCCCGAATGACCTGGATAGCTGCTGAAACGGCGCAGGGCCCATCTCCTGGAGAAAGGAGAGGATATATTCAGATCGAGCCGCATCCAATAAGCCGGGGCTGCCCTGATTTTGTCTGGCTTCGACGATTTCGGCATGGAGCGCAGCCTGATATTCCGGCCAATATCGCTCGCAGGCATCGAGTGCGAGCTTTAAATCTTGTGCGAGGGATATGAAAATATTAGCGCGAAGCTCAGGTGTGATTTGCTGGATATGCGATCGAACGAGTTCAATTCCTTTCAATGCGCTGGCGATGGTCTGGTTGAATGTTTTTAGAGACAATGGCAAGCGTTCGAGCTCCATTTGATCTGACAATGCATTCAAATCACAGACAGTTTCTTCATGCCGAGAGGAAAATTTTGAATAGTTGCGCCAAAAATCCATCCAGATTTTTAGAGAAACTACCTTTGCTTCGACATCGGAAAAGAGACCTTCTTTTCGAAATCGCTGGCAAAACTGTTCGATCTCTTTCAGGCGGTTGAAATCTTCACGTGTAGGCGATTGGGTGATGCAAACGTTTGTGTAGATGGCCGATAGAGTTTGATAGAAGAATTGTTTTTTGGCTGCAACGTGGATATCCAAATGCTCTTTTGAATTTGGGAGAATTGGATCATTCGGTCTGAATGCGCTTTGTCCGCTCTCAGAAATTGCAGTTGTTTTATGTGTCATATAATTTTAATTATTATGTGTAATTAGTTTAACACTTATATATAAATTATTCAATATCAATTAATTAAAATTATGTTTATTAGTTTTGATAGTTTGACCCTGTATGAAGAACAGGGTCAATGGAGAGTAAGGGGATTAAATGTTTTGAGCGAAGCCCATCCAGGCGAGATATAAACCCAATAATAGCCAAACCCAAGTCCAGATCTGATAGCTTGGATTCTTCATTAACTTTACTGTCATTTTAACGTATTTATCTGGAAAAAAGAGGCTTACGGTGCCTTTTAATAAAGCTAACCAACCGATGACTGTAATCAATAGAGCCCAGCTTGCCACCCATATGTTGTGGGGAACTAAGATAACGAGTGCAAAAAGAATGTTTGTGGCGCTGCAAATGAAAAGCGAAGCAGGATGGCCAAGAACAAGGTTTAATGTTTTTTTGAATCGCTCAGGATGAAAAAGCATCGCCAGGCAGATTAGAATAAGATAAAAACCGATCACCTGTGCAAAAAATGATGATACAGTTGCTAAAGACATCGGATAACACATAGATTCAACTCCCAAAATGGTCCTCTTTTTTTCCATAACAAAAATTTAATGAAATAGCTACTACTTTTTTAAGAATCGATTTCTTTAGTGTTTGATTTGATTTTGTAGAGCGATTATAATCTCGCTAGTTAATTACATTAAGAGAAACTTTTGATAATACACAAATGTGTAATTGCAGCTTTAATTGCTTTTTCAACAGTTGCCGTTGCAGATGATGGTTGGGTGAGTGTTTCTCGGATTGAGCGTGTTGTCCATCAATTAGAAGAAGAAGATCAACCCATTTGGGTCGTTTTTGCTAAGGATTTTGGTTCTGAACGAGTCCACGTTCGATTTCCCGTAGATCCTGCATATCGCCACGCAGAAGGTCGTTTCGAGGCTTTCGCTTCAGGGGTGGGTTACGGTGAGATGACGCTCATTGTGTGTAAAAATAATAGTGCTGCAATTTCATCGACAAAGCAGGTTCATCAAGTCGTTTATCGTGATACCGATACGGGTCGGTGGGTTCTTGAAAAGCATATTGAAACCGATCAAAATCGATACGTACTGCGATTTTCTCATCCCGCTCATAGCAGGGTTTTATTTCGGCAATTTTCTGATTCATTCGAAATTCATCGAATTTCTCCATAGAAAACGCGGCTGTTTCTGCACGATTTTTTGAAAATGTTTGCACAAAATGAACCGTATTCAGTATCGTTCTTTTATTCTTTTGAATTTATACACTAAAGACGAAAGAAAGAGAACAGCTTGACTGTTCAGGGATCTCTTGGGTACTTGAGGTTGATAGACTGCAAACGTAACAGCTTGTGATCTAATTGTTGTTTTGACAGTGGAAGAAGAGAAGAGTAAGTAAGGAACGCTTGTGTGAGGTATCTATAGAGAACCTCGCAATCATAGAATATTTAAGAGATTAAATTTATTGAGAATTTGATCTTGGTTCAGATCGAATGCTGACGGCGTGGATGAGGCATGCAAGTCGCACGGTATGGGGGCAACTCCATATAGTGGCGCAAGGGTTAGTAATACATGGATAATCTACCTTTGACTTTGGAATAACGTCTGGAAACGGACGCTAATACCGAATGAGGTTGGGCAAGGCATCTTGCTTTAATCAAAGCGGGGGATCGAAAGACCTCGCGGTTTAAGAAGAGTCCATGCGATATCAGCTAGTTGGTAGGGTAATGGCCTACCAAGGCTAAGACGTCTAGGCGGATTGAGAGATTGACCGCCAACACTGGGACTGAGAAACTGCCCAGACACCTACGGGTGGCTGCAGTCGAGAATCTTTCGCAATGGGCGCAAGCCTGACGAAGCGACGCCGTGTGAGCGAAGAAGGCCTTCGGGTTGTAAAGCTCTTTCGCTAGGGAACAAGAAAGGGGCGCTAATAACGCTCTGATTTGATGGTACTTGGTAAAGAAGCACCGGCTAACTCCGTGCCAGCAGCTGCGGTAATACGGAGGGTGCAAGCATTGATCGGAATTATTGGGCGTAAAGGGCGCGTAGGCGGTTTGGTAAGTCAGATGTGAAATTCCGCGGCTCAACTGCGGAGCTGCATTTGAAACTGCCAGACTGGAGCGTAGTTAGGGAAAACGGAATTCCACGTGTAGCGGTGAAATGCGTAGATATGTGGAAGAACACCAGTGGTGAAGACGGTTTTCTGGGCTATTGCTGACGCTGAGGCGCGAAAGCTAGGGGAGCAAACAGGATTAGATACCCTGGTAGTCCTAGCCTTAAACGATGCATACTAGATGTAGGCGGGCTCAACCCTGTCTGTATCGGAGCTAACGCGTTAAGTATGCCGCCTGGGGAGTACGCTCGCAAGGGTGAAACTCAAAAGAATTGACGGGGGCCCGCACAAGCAGTGGAGCATGTGGTTTAATTCGATGCAACGCGAAGAACCTTACCCAGGCTAGAAGTGTAGAGAAATGTAACAGAAATGTTATTGACCGAATGGTGCTCTATATAGGTGCTGCATGGCTGTCGTCAGCTCGTGCCGTGAGGTGTTGGGTTAAGTCCCGCAACGAGCGCAACCCTTGTCCTTAGTTGCCATCAAGTTATGTTGGGCACTCTAGGGAGACTGCCGTCGATAAGGCGGAGGAAGGTGGGGATGACGTCAAGTCCTCATGGTCCTTACGTCTGGGGCTACACACGTGCTACAATGGTCGGTACAGAGGGTTGCAATGCCGCGAGGTGGAGCCAATCCCACAAAACCGGCCTCAGTTCGGATTGCAGTCTGCAACTCGGCTGCATGAAGTTGGAATCGCTAGTAATCGCAGATCAGCATGCTGCGGTGAATGTGTTCCCGGGCCTTGTACACACCGCCCGTCACACCATGGGAGCGGGTTCTGCCAGAAGTAGTTAGCCTAACCGCAAGGGGGGCGATTACCACGGCAGGGTTCGTGACTGGGGTGAAGTCGTAACAAGGTAGCCGTATCG
>CAISYW010000139.1 GCA_903889795.1 uncultured Chlamydiae bacterium
CGCGCGAGACCGCTGGTGGTTCAGTGCGATTCCTGATTGGATGGGGCTGAAGGTGTTATTTGGGTTCTGAAAAGCCCTATTCACGAATAATCCCAATTTTATCCGAAAAGCAAAGTTGCAGTTGCGCTGCCGATGAAACTATAGCCTGCGGCAGCCCACCCCAATTTGTAGCGAAATAGAGCGGTTATCGATGTAATGATAATGGCTTTGACGATGAGATCTGTTTTCCTGGCGCTGGGACGCAACGTCTGAAGTTCTTGTTTAAACTGAGTGATCGATTCGAGATATTTTTTTTTCGGTAGATTCGGTTTAAAATCATCTTCCAAAAGCGATTCTGCAAGCAGACGATGATCTTCGAGATGTTTTGTCAGTATAATATATTCTTTAATTGTCAATTTGGGTTTTGAAATGAATATCTGCTGAAATTGATTGAAATTTTGATAGAGGATATTGACCTTTTCAGCTGTGATGGCCTGTTGTTCTTTGATTAAGAGATTCGTTCGTGCACGTTCAATCGCTTTTTGAACGACGGGATCACAAGGTTTTTTTTGGTATGTCGCGAGTTCTTCTTTGGCTTGTTTGATCTGGTCCGGATTAAAAGAAGGGGCAGAGATTCGTTGGTTAAAGCTATTTATTTGTGATAAACTAATTGCCATTTGAACCTTACGGTAATGATGAAATTATGACAAACTTAATCAATTAAATCAATAAATAATTAATTTTTAAATAATGAATATTAAGAAAGTTTGGTGCTTAAAATTTCAATGAGCTTTTGAATGGGAACTCTTTCTTGTTTCATGGAGTCTCGGTCGCGGAGGGTGACAGTATCGTTCTCGAGAGTGTCAAAATCGATAGTGATGCAAAACGGAGTTCCTAGTTCATCGTGACGGCGATAGCGCTTCCCGATGGCTCCGGATTCGTCGTATTCGCAATTCCAAATCCGCTGAAGATCGTCGAAAACGGTGCGCGCCTTGTTAGCGAGTATCTCTTTTTTCATTAGGGGAAAGACGGCTGCTTTTACTGGAGCGATGCGCGGCTCGAAATGTAAAACCGTGCGCATTTCGCCATTTTCCAGCTGCTCTTCATCGTAGGCTTCACATAAAAGTGCGAGGATCGTACGTTCTACGCCAAAGGTTGGTTCGATGACATGAGGAACAAATTTTTCACGCGTTTCAGGATCTGTGTATTCGAGCGAATGGCCGGAAAATTCAGCGTGGCGCGAGAGATCAAAATTCGTGCGATAGGCGAGCCCATATAGTTCGCTGGTGCCAAATGGAAAATCATAGACCAGATCCACTGTGCGCTTTGAGTAATGGGAAAGCAGCTCTTTGGGGTGCTCTTTTTCGTGAACATGGTTTTCACTCAGGCCGATCAATTTGCACCAGGAATGCATAGTGTTCAACCAGTCTTCGAATGTTTTTTCCCATGTGCTTTCGTGAATGAAATATTCAATTTCCATTTGTTCAAATTCAATGACTCGAAAAATGAAATTGCCTGGTGTGATTTCATTGCGAAATGCTTTGCCGATTTGAGCGACGCCGAAAGGGATTTTGACGCGCATGGTGTCGATGATATTTTTGAAATCGATAAAGATGGCTTGCGCTGTTTCCGGGCGAAGATACGCGGCATCTCCCTCTTGGCCCGTTTTACTCATGTGCGTTGTAAACATTAAGTTGAAATACCGAGCTTCGGTAAAATCCTGTGCTCCGCATTTGGGGCATTTAACCTTGTGTTCCAGGATGGTCTCGGTCATTTGCTGTAATGTCAGACCGTCTGCGCTGCGATTCAGGCTCTCTTCAATTAAATGATCACAGCGAAAACGCGCTTTGCACGCTTTGCAGTCAATCATTGCGTCGCTGAAGTTGTCGAGATGCCCGGAAGCGAGCCAGACCTTCGGGTGGAGTAATATCGGCCCATCCAGGCCGACCATGTCCCGCCGCTGATGGACAAAAGTTTTCCACCAGAGATCTTTAATGTTTTTTTTAAGCTCTACTCCATAAGGCCCAAAGGAATAGGTGTTTGCGAATCCACCATAGATTTCAGATCCGGGGTAGATAAAACCTCGGCGTTTAGCCAGTGCGACAATCGGTTTTAATGGGTCTTGCGAGGGTTGTGCCATAAGAGAGACATTTTAAAAGAAACAGTGTAAAAAATGCTATAAGATTAATCATCCCTTGTTCCATGAGCTTAGAGATCGTTCCAAAAAGATTTTTCAAGAGCCATTCCCGTTGTGAATTTCTCGAGGAGGTTTGGGATATTTTCAAACGAATTTACCCCAAAACACTGAAGCTCATATCTCGCTGAATGATATAGGCTTCGGTGTTTTGGGGTAAATTCGTCGAAAAGATTCCCGAAGATCATCAGAAAGGCACAGCGGGAATGGCTCTCAAATCAAATCCTTTTCAAATCGGAGCATACAGAGTATACTATTCGACTCAAGAAAAGGGTATTGATGTCCGAGACTCTGAATTTTAAATCTCCTCGTGAGCAGTTATGCTCCTTGACTCTCGATGAATTAAAAGAGCGGATGAAACAGGTCGGTGTGCCGGCTTTTCGTGCGCAGCAGGTTTTTGAGTGGGTCTATCTCAAAGGCGCTGTTTCTTTTGACGCGATGACTAATTTAAGCAAAGAGTTTCGGGTTCGTCTTGAGGAAATGTTCCAATTTCCGGCTATTCGACTGATTCAGACTCAGGAGTCGGACGAGACAACCAAATTTCTATGGGAGCTGTCGGATGGAAAGAGGATTGAGTCGGTATTAATTCAATCCTTTGATCGTAGAACTGTGTGTGTGTCTTCACAGGTCGGTTGTCCGGGACGCTGCGCCTTTTGCGCGTCGGGAAAAACTGGACTGATCCGTTCTCTTTCTACTGCTGAAATTGTCGAACAGGTTCTTCATATTGATCGGATTTTACATGAGAAGGGCGAGCGGGTTTGCCATCTTGTTTATATGGGTATGGGCGAGCCTTTGGATAATTATGACGCAGTTGTCCAATCGATTCGTATTATCAACGATGAAAACAGCTTTCATATTTCTCAAAGGCGTATTACCGTTTCGACCGTGGGGATTGTTGAGGGGATTTATCGATTGGCGAGAGAAGATTTTAAGGTCAATCTGGCGCTTTCGCTTCATGCTCCTAATCAGTCAATCCGAAAAATGATCATTCCTTTTGCAAAAAAATATCCTTTAGAAGAAATTTTGATGGCTGTTGACGAATATGCCATTTTGACGAAACGAGATATTACTTATGAATATACTCTCCTTGCTGACATCAATGACGGGCCGATGCAAGCAGAGGAATTAGTCTCTCTTTTGCGTAAAAAACAGTGCACGGTTAATTTGATCCCATACAATCCCGTTGAATACCTTCGAGTGAAACGTCCTAAAGGGGATCGAATCACCCGATTTCGCGATATTTTAAATGATGGTGGAATCAATACGACTTGGCGATACACCAAGGGACAAGATATTGCAGCCGCTTGCGGCCAGCTTGCTTTGCCCGTTACTGAATAAATTTGCTGCTGATTCAAATTCCAGATGTTGACGAATTTCGATGATTAGGATTACGCTGAACAAAACTACAAAGCTTTAGATGAGTCTTGCTCACTATTTTACTTTTTTGCGTATCGTCATTAGTCCTCTTTTTCCAATATTATATTTTGAATATAAATGGTTTGGAATTCCTTTTGGGGCGTTGCCTTTCATCCTTTTGTTTCTTCTCATCGTTTGTGAATGCTCGGATCTCATTGATGGAATTATTGCGCGGCATCGCAATCAGGTGACTGATCTTGGCAAGGTTCTCGACCCTATGGCTGATAGTGTCACGCACATCTCACTGTTTTTGACCTTTACACAAGGGGTTGTTGCTTTGCCTCTGGTTCTTGTGCTTATCTTTTTTTATCGAGATTTTTTCATCAGCACGCTTCGGACTCTTTGCGCATTGCGCGGTATAGCGCTCGCAGCGCGCTTTAGCGGGAAATTAAAGACGGTTATTCAGGCATGCGTACTCTTTTTGATCTTGATCTTGATGATCTTGTATACAAGGGGAGCCCTGTCTCTCGATTTGCTGCAGCAAATTAGCCTTTGGGCCGTTTCTTGCGCCGCTTTTTATACAATGTTCTCAGCGGTCGAATATTTTTGGGCGAATCGTTCCTGTCTTAAAGCGGCTATGATTAAATAATTTTATTTTTGACTGATCCGGCTTGTTCTATGCGAACATGCGATCTTCGTGTTTTCTGACTGCTCTCCGATAATTTGCGATAGAGTGATAGATATTCCTGGGTGGGCTTCTTCCAGCTGTAGTCGCATTGCATGCCCCGGCGCAAAAGCGTTTGGTGCGTAGCTACGTCTGTCCGGAATAAGTTAAAAGCGCGCAACAATGCGCTATTGAGCGCTGCGGGCGTGGGCTCATAGAAGACAAAGCCGTTGCGCTGCTGCAATAAAACCTCTCCATCTTCGCAATCAAAGACAGTGTCTTTGAGCCCGCCTGTCGATCGTATAATGGGGATTGTTCCATAACGTAGAGCGATGAGCTGCGTTAGTCCGCATGGCTCTGAGATGGATGGTACGAGTAAAAAGTCGAGAGCGCCATAGAGCTGGTGCGCTAATTCTTCATTATGTTCGAACAGAATGAGTACGTGAGGGTTGTCTTTATATAGCTCTTTAATCTCGGCAAATTCTTGATGGATCACAGAATCCGGTGTGGAGCCGAGAAGCACAAAAGCTCCGCCGGCATTGAGCGTTTGGTGGATGGCTTCTTTTATGAGATGGGTCCCTTTTTGGGGCGCCAAGCGGGTGATTGAGCCCACAAGAGGACGGCCTGTCCAATTCAGGGAGTACCGTTTTTTCAAGAAATCTTTGTTGGCCGTCTTCGCTTTGACGATTTTAGCTAATGAATCGTCGGCACAGTAACGTGCGGCTAAAAATGGGTCCAATGCAGGGTTCCAGAGTTTAGAGTCGATTCCGTTGAGAATTCCGCTGAGCTTGGCTTTTTTGAGATTCGAGGAGAGTCCGCAACCCAATTTTGGAGTCACAATTTCTTTGGCGTAGGTAGGGGATACCGTATTAATGGCATCCGCATGAACAATTCCACCTTTTAGGAGGTTGATTGTCTGTGGATAACGAAAGTCAGGGTCTTGCAACTGGTTAGGGCTGAGAAACGATGCGCCGTCGAGACCAATCGCGTCTAAATCATGGGGGGCGCACTTTCCTTGATATTCGAGATTGTGGATGGTAAATATTACATTGCCTATCGACAGTTCTTTCATATAAAGGCTGCGCAATAATACGGCACAGGCGGCGGTATGCCATTCATGGATGTGAAGAATGTCGATCGGTTCGCCTTTCAATTTAAGATATTCTATGGCTGCGCGTGAAAAATAGAGAAAGCGGGCGATATCGTCCGGATACCCATAGATGTTGTCTCGATGAAAGTAACCGGAGGGATGGCGCGCTTCAAGAAGGTGAATCGGGCAGTCTTCCGCCACGGCAGACCACATAGTGTTTGAGATCGATTGGCCTTTTTCTGTGCAACGGTAATCAGGAACTTCTATTTTGAGTTGATTAAGGGCCTGAGGCTGAATGAATGAGTATTTTGGAATTAAAACTTCAACTGAGTGATGCTGTTGGATCAACTCGCGTGTGAGACCAAGTAAAACTTCACCCAGGCCGCCAGCTTTAGCAATGGGCGCAAACTCAGCAGCAATTTGAATAATCCTCATATATTTCTCTATAAATAATAATTGATTGAATGAAAAGAAAAATTTTCGGTGTTCTACAGTAATGTCGCTGAAAAGATTTTCGAAGATCGCAGGGGAGGCATGCCGGGAATGGATCCATAATGTTCTGCATTGCTAAAAATTTACGGTCTTCGATATGATCATTCAAGTTTTTTAAACTTTTTTCCATGGAAACACTGGGGTGTCGCCAAGTGGTAAGGCAGTGGTTTTTGGTACCACCATTCGGAGGTTCGAATCCTTCCACCCCAACTCTTAAATTTTATGGCTGAGCGAAATAACTCTTGGTTGTTGTTTTCAGGAACCTCTCATGAGGAATTGGCCTGTGAATTAGCGAAGGAGTTGTCTGTTAAGCTCGGTAAAAGGTCCATCGAGGTGTTTCCTGATGGTGAGATTGGAGTTCAGGTTCTTGAGAACGTCCGGGGTAAGGATGTGTTTGTTTTGCAATCAATTGCACGACGCCCCAATCACTTTCTTATGGAATTGTTGATCCTGGTCGATGCCTTAAAGCGCGCTTCGGCCCGCAGTATTGTTGCTGTGCTACCTTATTATGGATATGCAAGGCAGGACCGGAAGGAAAAAAGCCGAGTACCCATTACGGCCAAATTGGTGGCTGATTTGCTTGAAAAGGCTGGTGTAACTCGAGTTTTGACGATGGATTTGCATACGGAGCAGATTCAGGGATTTTTTGATATACCGGTGGACAACCTATACGCCAGAGTTCTCTTTGTCCATTCGATTCGAGAGATGGGTCTGAAGAATCTGGTTGTTGTTTCTCCTGATGTGGGAAGCAACAAGATGGCAAGTAAGTTTGCCGAAGAGTTAAAAGTCGATATTGCGATTGTCGACAAACGTCGGGTTAATGCTGAAAAAGTCACTGCGAATGCACTGATTGGCGAAGTTTTAGGAAAGAATGTCGTGCTGGTCGATGATATTTGTTCAACCGGCGGCACCCTAAAGATGGCTGCTAAAGTATGTAAGCAAGCAGGGGCGAAAAGCGTACGAGCATTTATATCGCATGGCCTGTTGATAGGCGATGCGCTGGAAGGAGCTGATATCGATCACGTCTATGTCACGAATTCGGTGCCCCCTATCGCTGGGAAGAATCACTCGAAGGTGACATACATCTCTATAGCTCCACTGTTTAAACAAGCGATCGAGAGAATTTTGACGGCGAAATCGATCTCCTCACTATTTAAGAGTTAGAAAGGAACTAATTATGAAGTTGACAGTCTCAAAACGAACAAGTGCGACCAAAAGCGCGATTAAGACGATCCGGCGTGAGGGAGATATTCCTGCCGTTATTTATGGACTGGGTCAGGCTGTTGAAAAGATCACAGTGAAGGGAGTTGAGTTTCAAGCGATATTACGCAAGCTTCCTAAAGGCCAACTCGCGACAAGTGTTTTCGATCTTCACCTTGATGGGAAGATGCGAAAAGCTCTCATAAAGGATATTCAATATCACGTGACGAGTTATAACGTAGATCATGTGGATTTCCTTTTGCTTTCCGACGATCAAACGGTCGTTGTAAATGTGCCGATTCAAATTCTCGGAATTGCCGAGTGTCCTGGTGTTAAATTGGGCGGTACCTTTCGACAAGTAATTCGAACTTTGAAAGTATGTTGTTTGCCGAAAGATATTCCGAGCGAATTCCAGATTGATATTAGCGACCTCAATATTGCCCAATCCAAGCGCCTATCTGATATTGCAATGCCTTCAAATGTTCGTGCGATGTCGTTGATGAATGAGGTTGCCGTGGTGATTGCGAAAGGCAAGGTTGCATAAGGAAATACTGAATAAATCATGAATGAATCTCGAGGCGAGTTTTCTGTTCCGATAGAGTTTTCGCGCTTTGCTAACTTGCAAGAAGTTAGCGACGTGATCCAAACTCAATCTCACTGCGAAAATTGCTCTCGATCTTCAAAACAGCACTTATTCAGAGTCTCCTTAAGGTTAGTTATTGTATGAAAAGAGACTTTCTCATTGTCGGTCTTGGAAATCCGGGAAAGGCATATGAAAAGACTCGCCATAATTTTGGGTTTCAGGCTGTAGAAGAGATCGCACGGCAAAGCGCTCTCAAACTGCGTAAGAAATTTTTGATTAATGGCCGTTTAGCTCACGGTACGATCGAGGATTGCAGTGTTTACCTGTTTCAGCCGGGAACCTATATGAATCGCAGTGGCGAAGCTGTTGCTCGTTTGATGCGAAGGTTTGGAATCAAGATTGAGGATCTTCTCGTTATCGTCGACGATGTCGCGATACCATTTGGGCAGATTCGCTTGAGAAGCCACAGTAGTTCGGGAGGTCATAATGGCCTTAAGAGCATTGAGGATAATCTCAAAACGAACGGTTACGCGCGTCTTCGTATTGGAGTTGGAGATGATTACGCGGGAGATTTGGCAAGCTATGTTTTAGCTCCTTTTACTTCAGATGAACAAAGGCTCGTTCCCGAGATCCTGGGACGGGTGGCTATGATCGCTAAGATTTGGTTGACTGAAGGATTAACTAGTGCGATGAACTACGCGAACGGAAAAAATTAGATCCGGTCCGTTTGCAAAGGTTCATCCCAACCACAAGGAAATAAATGAAAAAAGAACGAATCGCCCTCTATGAAGGGATGTATATTTTGAGCGCAACGCTCAGCGAAGATTCCCGCAAAAAGGCCTTCGATAAAATCCTGAACGGTATTACCGAGAAGGGTGGAAATATCGAAAAACTTTTTGAGCAGGGACGTAAAAAATTAGCATATGATATCGATGGTAAGCGCGAAGGTTATTATTACGTCGTTTTTTTCAGTGCTCCGACGACATCGATCCAAGAGCTTTGGAAAGAATATCATCTTCACGAAGATCTCATCCGCTTCCAGACTGTTCGAGTCGAAAAAGTGCAAGAGACGCTCGAATTTCCTCTTTTGAAAACAGCGCAGTAGGAGACACAGCATGCAAAATGGATATGGACGTAAACCACCAACGGCGACGGGAGATTCAATCTTCGCAAAGAAGCGCAAGAGCTGTCCCTTCACGGCGAATAAAGTCGAATTAATCGATTACAAAGATATCGAAACGCTGAGACAATTCATTACGGAACGCGGCAAGATTTTGCCACGACGCATCACGGGTGTTTCGCACTTTTATCAAAATATGCTCAAGCAGGCAATCAAGCGCGCCCGTCACATGGCCCTGATTCCGTTTGTCGCTGAAGAATAATTGGAGACAAATCATGAAACAACAATTGTTATTGCTCCAAGATGTCGATGCCTTGGGAAAAAAAGGTGACATCGTCAGCGCTAAGAGCGGATATGTACGCAATTTTCTCGTGCCTCAAAAATTGGCAGTGATTGCGAGCCCTAACACTTTGCGCAAACAAGAGGCCCTTCGAGCTGAGCGTGCTAAGCAGGCTGTTGTCGATCTCAAAGAATCGGAAGAGCTCGCCAAGCAGATTGAATCGATTATTCTGGAGACGCGCGTAAAGGTTGATCCGGAAGGCCATATGTACGGATCAGTGTCAGCAGGTGATATTGCACTCCTTTTTCAAGAGCAGGGACTTCCTGTTGATCGTAAATTTGTGCTATTGACCCGTCCTATTAAAGCGACCGGCGTGCATAAAATATCCTTGAAACTCAAAGAAGGCGTCGCAGTTGTTTGCTCGCTGAACATTATTCCGGAAAACGTAATCACCACAGGAATTGAATCGGTCGTCGCTCCGATTCCTGTTGAGCAAACGGTAGAGGCAAAATCGGAACAAGATTCTAATCCGACTCCTCCAGCGCAAGCTTAATTTAATTGCCAGGGGTCATTTTTTTGGCCCCCTTTTTTATGAATTATTTTTCACCTGCGAAAATCAATCTTTTTTTTCGAGTCCTCCGCAAGCGTTCGGACGGATATCATGAAATCGCATCTCTTATTCAAGCAATCGATCTTTTCGATGTTTTGAGCGTTGAGGAACATTCTCGCGATCAACTGACCTGCTCGGAGTCTACTTTGCCATGCGACGAAACGAACCTCGTTATGAAAGCTTTGAATCTTTTCCGAGAGCATTACGAGTTTTCTTCTGTTCATATTCATCTTGAAAAACGCGTGCCGATGCAATCGGGCTTGGGCGGCGGCAGCTCGAACGCCGCCACAATTCTTTGGGCGCTCAATGAAAAGATCGGTAGCAAGGCTACTTTGAGCGAACTTGCTTTAATGGGGGCTCGATTAGGCTCCGATGTTCCTTTTTTCTTTTCACTTGGATCGGCTTATTGCACTGGCCGCGGAGAGATCGTCGAGCCTTTTTCTATTTCACCGATCACGGGATATTTGGCGAAGCCTTCATTTGGACTTTCAACACCGCTTGTCTATCGGGAAACCCGCGTCAACGAACTCGCTAACAACGATCCGATTCGTGCGCGGGACAGTTTTCTCTCTTTCCATCCTCAGTACTTTAACGATCTCGAACCCGCGGCATTTCGCATTGAATCGAGATTATCGCATTTTAAACAGCGTCTGCTCTCTTGTCGTTTTTCAGATGTTACGATGACAGGCAGCGGTAGTGCTTTTTTTTGTATCAATGGACAAGATCTTTGTCCTGACATTCAGTTTATTCCATTTCGATCGTTGGTGCGCTCTCCATCATCATGGTATGGTTCTTGCACCATGCAGTAACTTGTGATACATTTTCTGCCTTTTAGGCAGGACGAATGAAAAATGATTCTCTGATTGTCGTTACGGGTGCATCGGGTATGATCGGGTCGGGCGTTGTTCGATGCTTGAACGATCGCGGTTTTTCCAATCTTTTGCTTGTCGATGATTTTAAGCAGTCGAATAAATGGAAAAACTTGGTTGGCAAACGATTTCGGGATTTTATTTCTCGTAACGCTATTTTCGATTTTCTGAAGGACAACCAAACTGAAATCGATTCCGTGATTCACCTAGGCGCCTGCTCCGATACAGAGGAAAAAAATGGCGACTATCTCATGGAAAATAACTATCGGTTTTCCGTGCGGCTCGCCGAATGGGCCTTATCTTGCAACAAACGCTTCATCTATGCTTCATCAGCAGCAACCTATGGCGATGGCACTTTGGGTTTTTCTGACAATGAGGATGCCATTGAAATGCTGCGTCCTCTCAACATGTACGGCTTTTCAAAGCATTTATTCGATCTGTGGCTGAAGCGTGAGGGCGGATTGAAAAAAGCGGTCGGCTTAAAGTATTTTAATGTGTTCGGTCCAAACGAGTACCACAAAGGCCGGATGGCTTCGATGGTGTTTAAGATGACTGATAAGGTTCTCTCTGATGGTGTGATTCGGCTTTATAAGTCGACGGAAGCACGGTTTAAAGATGGAGAGCAGTGCCGAGATTTTATTTACATCAAAGATGCTGTGCGGATGACTTGCGATTTTTTACAGCCGCAAAATCGTTCGTTTTCCGGATTGTTTAACATTGGCAGAGGAGAACCGGCCACCTGGAATCAGTTGGCTCAGGCGCTTTTCCATGCGCTCGGAAAGAAAGAACAGATCGAATATATCGATATGTCCGCCGATCTGGCCAAACAGTATCAGAATTATACTTGCGCAGACATGGGTAAATTCCATAAGATTTTTCCGGGTTATCAAACGATTACGATACCTTCGGCTGTACGTGAGTATGTGCAGGAGTATCTATTGAGAAATGTTCGATGGTAAAACTTGCCGGAACGCTCAGCCATCTTCGCCCCTTCACCGCATTGGTGATCGGCGATTTTATGCTCGACACGTATACGACCGGACGTGTGAAGCGAATCTCTCCTGAAGCGCCCGTTCCTGTTATGGAAGTGCAGCGGCAGGAATCGCGTCCCGGTGGAGCGGGTAATGTTGTTTTAAATTTAATCGCTCTTGGCGCCAAGGTTATATTATCGGGGCGAATCGGTGCTGATCGAGCCGGGGAGCAATTAAAGCAGAGCCTGAGCAAAGATGGCGTGGATTTGCAAGGGCTTCAGCTTGAAGAGAATTATCAAACGCCTGTCAAAAATCGCCTCATTGCCGATAGCCAGCAGCTTTTACGCGTGGACATCGAAACCATACGTTCAATTCCGGAGGTCTTTGAGAGTCAGATTATCGAGCAGTTGATTCATTTGATTCCTCAAGTCAAGGTGATTGCCTTATCCGATTATGGCAAAGGATTTTTAACGACTTCCCTTATTGCCAAAGTGATCTCACTTGCTAAAGCATCAAAGGTTCCTATCATCGTCGATCCCAAAGGCGCCGATTTTATTAAATATCGAGGGGCGACGATATTGAAGCCGAATCTTTCAGAGGCTTATGCCGCAGCTCAAATGCCGCCGGATTCTTCTCTTGACGCTGTAGCAAAACGGATCATTGAGATTTCAGACGTCGATCTGCTGCTCATTACGCGATCGGAGGCGGGAATGTCGCTCTTTGATCGCACATTTATGCGGCGCGATTTTCCTGTTCGTTCGCGTGAAGTAAAAGATGTAACGGGCGCGGGCGATACGGTTTTAGCGGTGATCAGTGCGGCACTGGCCAACGGCCTTGATTTTTGTTTTGCTGCTCAGCTGGCTAATATTGCGGCGGGAATCGCGATTGAGCGGCTCGGATGCATACAAGTCACTTTGTCAGAGTTGGCGCGCCGGTTGCTGGAATATGACACGGATACCAAAATTTTTGATGATAGCCACACCTTTGCTTTGCGCCAGGTGCTCAAGGATAAGAGTTATTCTCTGCTCGTTCTTCCTAAAGGGCAAAAGATGTCCAATGCGCTGTTCCGATCTCTTCACCGGCTTGGAATGAATGAAGGGGATGAGTTGATCGTTTATGTCGAGGGCAGCCATCCCTGCGATGAGTTCATTCACTTTCTTTCATCATTGAAAGAGGTGGATTACATCATCTTGCAAAGCGAAAGTCTCAAGGTGTTGTGCGCATCGATCCAGCCTCGAGAGATTTATTGTCTTGAAAATGAACAGCTTTGTGAGTATGACACGCCAAAATCGCTCTTATCCGCTCTCAAGCAGCATCATGGATCCGCGGTTCTTTCAACAATTTGATGGAGGAGTCGAATGATTCCGCCGCCCAGTGTGATTTCTTGATCATAGAAAACAACAGACTGGCCCGGAGTGACGGCTCGTTGCGGTTTTAAAAAAACGACTCGCAGGCAGCCTGTCTCGTGAGACATCACTTCGCACTCAACATCTTGTTGTCGATAGCGGATTTTTGCAGAGCAGCGAAAGGGGAGCGGGGGCGGATCGTTGATCCAGGTCAACTGGTCAGCGATGAGCTCAGTGCAATAGAGCGCGGGGTGGTTCTCGCCTCGCTCGACGAAAACAATATTTTGGTTCGGGTCTTTGCCAACGACAAACCAGGCTTCTCCTTCGCCGCCAAGGCCGATTCCTTTGCGCTGCCCAATCGTATAATAGGCAAAGCCATCGTGTTCGCCAACCTGTTTGCCGTCGAGGGTGAGTAGGGGGCCTTTCTGAAATCCCAAAAATTGACTGAGAAATTGTTTAAAATTTCTTTCGCCGATGAAGCAAATGCCGGTGCTGTCTTTTTTATCGGAGGTCGCTAGTTTTGCTTGGCGGGCAAGGGCTCTCACTTCGCTTTTCAGTAAGTGTCCTACAGGAAAAAGAGTGCGAGACAGTGCCTCTTTGTTGATCGCGTAGAGGAAGTAACTTTGGTCTTTGTTGGGATCGCTTCCTTTGAGTAAGAGCGGCTTGGCAGGTTGGTCCGTTTGAGCGCGGCAATAATGGCCTGTGGCTAAGTAATCGGCGCCGAACTCCATCGCTTTATTGAAGAATGCTTTGAATTTGATTTCTCGATTGCACAGAACGTCCGGGTTGGGTGTGAGCCCCGCTTTGCAATCGGCCAAGAACTGGTTGAAAACCAATTCGCGGTATTCTTTCACAAAATTGACGCTATAATAGGGAATGCCTATCTGGTTGCATACCGCCACAACGTCTTCATATTCTCGAGACGATTGACAAACTCCCTGAGCATCTGTTTCTTCCCAATTTTTCATGAAGAGGCCGATCACATCATGCCCCGCTTCTTTGAGCAGCCACGCAGAAACAGATGAGTCGACCCCGCCGGACATCCCGACGACAATTCTATGTTTTTTCATGAGGGTTAAAATTTACCATATTTATTGAATATTTCCCATTGTTAATAGGAGTAATGTAATTTTTTTTGAAATTAATTTATTCGATAATGAGATGCCAGGATCTCTAAAATAACTGGAGATCCTGGATAAAAATATGTTTTTGATGCTGAAATAGAGAGTTTTGTTTTTATGATTGTTTGAGGCGCTCGATGCGCTCTTCGAGTGGCGGGTGGGTCGCAAAGAGATAGAGAAATCCTTTTTTAGTTGGCGTTGAAATTTTAAAAGAGTTGAAGGCGGGATTCGCAGTTTGGGGATCGCGGATTTCGTGAAGAACCCGCAGTGCGCCCAGGGCGGCAATCATGTTGTTTTTGCCAGCCAGCTTGGCTCCTCCTGCATCGGCGCGATATTCTCTTCTTCGCGAATAGGCCGCAATGAGTATGGATCCCAAAATCATGAAAACGACATCGAAGAGATAGACAAAGAGAACATAACTCATGTAGCTTCCGCCGGAACTGTTCTCGCGGCTGCGGCCCATTCCGGAAAATATATAGGCCAGAACACGAGATAAAAACATGACAAACGCGTTCACAACGCCTTGTAATAAAGTCATGGTGATCATGTCGCCATTGGCGATATGGGAAATTTCGTGAGCCAGAATTGCTTTTACCTCGTCATCTTTCATTCGCTGCAAAAGGCCGCTCGATACAGCGACGAGTGAACGGCTTTGTGTGGGACCCGTTGCAAATGCATTGACTTCATTCGATCGATAGATTCCCACTTGCGGCATCGGTATGCCGGCGTCGTTGGTTAGATGTCTGACGGTGCTGAGAAGCTCGCGAAGGTTGGAATCGTTTGTGTTTGGATCGATCACTTCGACGCCCATTGCCCATTTTGCCATGATTCGCGATAGCGAGAGAGATATCAGAGCGCCTCCCATACCCCAAATTAGGCAAAAAACCATAAGCGAAGAGTAGTTGATTCCATATTGCGATAAAAATGGCTTGATATTGAACAGATTCAATATCAGAGAAATCATCATGATCACTAAGAAGTTGAGTAGAAGGAAAAGGAAAACTCTTTTTGCAAGTGCCATAGATTTAACTCCATTCGTTAATAAACTATTATTCATTGCTTTGGCTATAAGTGTCAAGATAGCAGTGGAGGGCTCTTTTTTTTTGTTCCTTTCTGACGATCTTTGAAAATACCTTAAGCGTTATCGAGAAATTTATAGCAAGAAGGGTTCGAATAAAACCGAGATCTTATGGGATATAGATTTTGTTTTCAATTGCCTGAAATCGATATTTCTGTCATTTATATCTGTCAGATTATCTAAAAAACCATTTTGTGAAGTTTTTGACAAAGTGTGTTTTAAATAATTTAATGGGACAAACTAAGGAAGCCTGATGGTTAATGAAGTTGTAAAACTCGAACAAAAGTCCCGTAAAGACACGAAAGAAATCTCCATGGTTAAGATTCGAAAATCTCTTAGTGAAAACAATGCCTGCTATGTCCTGATTACCTGTGGAGTCCCTTCGGATGATGGGAAAATGGATGTACAAATGTTTTATGAAGGCGATGAGGATTTAGTATCCTTCATTGTCGATAATGCGCAGCAAGTATTCGACGATCGTTCCAAGTTTGAAAAGTCTCATTGAGCTCTATCCTTGCTTCCAACAAATTCTTTCACTATCATCAATATATAGCAAACGTAAGTCAAAAATCGGTTTTGGCTAAGTCGAAAATGTGATTTTTGAGGGCAAGATTTTGCGCCCTCAGTAGCAGTGCGGAGCTCGCAGCCAACTTAAGAAAGTTGGCAAGAGAGAGTAATGCGCTGAGATGCAAAAGATGTCGATGAGAAATCAAATGTTCAGGCTGATGGCGACATACATTCAGCATAAAGATGAGGTTGATTTGTGAAAGAGTTTCAAGGCTGGATTGATGAGAATTTTGCGACCGTTCGCGAAGATTTGTTTACCTTTTTACGTTTTAAAACCATAAGCAGCGATTCTTCTTTTTTGGCTGAACATAAGCGATGCATTGAGTGGCTCTGCAACTATTTTCGCGCGATCGATTGTCGTTCGGAGATCATTGAAACGTGCGGATTGCCGATTGTCTACGCCGAAGATATGCATGCTGGGCCAAAGGCTCCGACCTTGCTCATTTACGGCCATTATGATGTGCAGCCTGTCGATCCTATTGAACTTTGGAAATCCGACCCCTTTGAACCCGTTGAGAAAAACGGGCAATTTTATGCTCGAGGCGCCCAAGATGATAAAGGGCAAATTTTCTATGCGATGGCTGCTCTTCGATTCATTCGCGAAACGCATCGTCAATTGCCTGTGAATCTCAAGTTTTGTATTGAGGGAGAAGAAGAGAGTGGAAGCACAGGTTTGGCAAAGGCCCTGCCAAAGCTGAAAGAAAAGCTAAAAACCGATTATTTGCTCGTCATTGACTTCGATATGCTTGATGCCGCAACACCGTCCATTAACCTGGGAGCACGCGGAATTATCACTCTTGAGGCTACTTTACGGGGATCCAATATTGATCTTCATTCCGGAAGCTTTGGCGGTATAGCTTATAACCCCAATCGCGCGGCTGCGGAATTAATCGCACAATTGTGGGATGAAAACGGACGCGTCGCTGTCCCTCATTTTTATGATGATGTGGATGAGCTTACTCCTCATGATAAAAGTCTTTTTTCGAAAGCTGATTCGCATTTTATCAAGGATGCGGGAATTGAGGCTTTGGGTGGAGAAAAGGGGCTTCTTTCGCATGAAGCCTGTTGGTTTCGGCCCACGATGGAGATTAATGGCATTTCCGGCGGCTATACAGGACCCGGATTCAAAACAGTGATTCCGGCCGAAACGCGCATTAAAATATCTTGCCGGCTGGTGCCGAATCAAAATCCGGATCGAATTGGTCAATATGTGAAGGATTTCTTGCTGAAGAAAGTAAAAAAAGGCATTCATTTAATAGTAGATATACAGCATGGGGGGAAACCATACCGTGGGCAGGCAGATTCAAAGCTTTCCAAAGCTGTCGGAAAAGCGTATGAGGATTTATTTAAGAAGCCTTGCCAAAAAATTTTATCAGGCGGTTCGATTCCCGTCGTAGCGGATTTGATGAGTGTTCTGAATTCCGACGTAGTAGGAATGGGGTACGGTTTAGCCGGCGATAATGTTCACGCGCCCAATGAACATTTTGGCGTGGATCGGTTTAAAAATGGGATTTTTACAGTTGCCCGCGCAATTGAATACCTTGGTGTTTTGTAGGAGGAAACTTATGTCGGTCTTAAGCCGGGCTTTGGGATTTGTCCATAAAGTCTTGCACGAAGAAACAGATTTTTCTACATTTCTTGCCGCTGGTCCGATTTCCGTTTTTTGTACCCTCATTGTTGCATTGCAACGCAATGGCAATCTCGATTTATTTGTTCTCGCGATTGTGTGTACTGTTCTTTGCATGAAAGGTCGAATGCGCGGATGGGTTTATTCGGCTTTATTGCTCGCCGTTTCGGCGTTGATCAAGCATGCATTTTTTATAGAGAGCCATCATTTATGGCAGTGGGGGATCGAAGGATCCATGTTGATCGGATTTGCGATGACTGCTGCGGCTCTTGAAATGGTTCATACCAAGGAAAAGAATTTGGTTGCACAGGTCGATAGTAACGAAAAGACCATTCGCAACTTGGAAGAGGAGTTGAGCAAAAATCGACACGAGGCTCTTCAAGAGCAGATCTCTTTGCGGGAGCGCCTCGCTGTTCTTCAAAAAGATTTTGATGAAAGTCAGTCTGAATTTTCCTCATTTCAAATTCTCAACGACGTTTTGCGTAAGACAACGGCTCAAACGAATCAAGAACGTGAGGATATCGTTCAGAAATTTCATGAAAAGGATCGTCAAACGATCTCATTGTATGACGAAATAGAAAAACTCAAGCCGCAGGCAGCTCTTTTACGAGGGAAAATTGCTGAACGGGAATTTGAACTGACTCGTCTGCAAGGTCAAATGCATGGTTGGGTCGAACAATTAGCCGGGCGTGATCAAGCTATTCAGCTTTTACAAGAAAAAACCTCTGAGCGGGAAACTGCGGTAAATCTCCTGCAAGGTCAAATGCATGCTTCTGTCGAACAACTGGTTGAGCGCGATCAAACCATTCAAGTCCTGCAAGAAAAAATCGCTGAGCACGAGCAGTATATCGGTTCCGTGCGAGAAAAAATCGCTGAGCGGGAAGCTCTGTTGAATCGACTGCAAGGTCAAGAGCAGGGCTGGGTTGAACAATTAGCTGAGCGCGATCAGACTGTTCAGCTCTTACAAGAGCGATTGCAGGCAGCGGTTCATAAAGAGGCTCTTTATCAGGAGCTGAGAAAACAGTTTGATGAAAAGAATCGAGTTCTTCACCGGACTCGCGTTGAGCTGTTCCAGACGGATACGGCTCTTCAGGCGATGCGTTTGGAACAAGAGCAGCAAAAGACGGGCGATACACCTGACATAGAACGGGAGTTATCGAATGAGCTTGCCGCGCTGGAACAAGAAAGACAAAGCGTCGAGCAAGAAAATGAAAAACTTTTTGAGCTCGTCACCCTTCTTTCTAATGAGGCTTCACCTCAGGTTTTGAAACGTCTGTCGAAGAATAAGCAAAATTCGAATCCGGCAGAAGCGAATTTGAAAAATCAGCCATTCAAAAAGAATGCCAAAAAGAAAAAAGATTGAAGAACTCTCCCTGAAAGGAGGCGGTGCGGCTATCGCCGCTTACCGCTTTATCATACAGCTTGCCTTGACCCACCCCTGAATGAGTGGGACTCAAGGCAAGCGATGCGTTCAAACCCACTACGCAAATAAGCTTGTTAGTATTTCACACTGATTTTCGGTGATAAGGAGAGTGTGTTCCCATTGAGCTGACGGTTTGCCGTCTTTGGTTCGTACTGTCCAGTGATCGATCTCATCGATGATCCCTTCTCTGACGCCTGCGTTGATCATGGGCTCGATGGTGAAGATCATTCCAGGCACCATCTCGATTGCGAGTCTGTTATAATGATGGGGGATTTCGGGCGGTTCGTGAAAGGCGATGCCCACACCATGGCCGACATATTGATTTACGACGCTGCATCCCTTTGCTGATGCATAATCTTCGATTGCTTCGCCGATCTGCCAAATCTGGGCACCGGGGCGGCATACTGAGATGGCCCGATTGAGACACTCTTTGGACACATCCATGACAAGCTGCTTTTCTTGAGAAATTTCACCGATTGCAACCATTCGGCTGCAGTCGCCGAAAAAGCCATTGACGATGCAGGAAACGTCGATGTTGAGGATATCCCCATTTATGAGAGGGCGCTGAGAGGGAATGCCATGGCAGATGACCTCGTTGAGAGAAGTGCAGATGGTTTTAGGGTAGGGCGGCTCTCCATAGTTCAGCGGGGCAGGGATTGCATTATGTTGTTTATGAAGCTTTCGGGACAGTTCATCGAGTTCAATCGTTGTGACGCCGGCTGCTGCTTTTTGGCATAATTCATCGAGAATGAGCGCTGTGATTTTGCATGCATGGCGGATTTTTGCGATCTGTTCGGCTGTTTTTAAAATAATTCCATATTGTTTCATATATCTCATGGCCAAAGGCTGAGATAGGGAAGGTTCGTGTTGGGGATAGTGGCATTTTTTCCATTTCTGGCCGCTGCCACACCAGCATAGGTCATTGCGTGAGATCATATGATTTTATTTTATGGGGTAAGCATAGAAAACTTCTATTAAAAATAGTCCATGGGCCGGCGCGGTGATGCCGGCATTTTTTCTCATTTTTGAAGCGAAGATCTTCGGGATGCAATCTTTAGGTAGTTTTTGGCATCCGATGTAAGCCAATGTACCAACAATATTTCGAGCCATTTTATAGAGAAAGCGATCGCCTCGAATTTCGATCCGTAGCCTCTTTTCTTCCATTGGTTGGATCGTGATACTCTCGATCGTTCGGATGGAATCATCTGTGCGTTCATTGGCAAATGCCAAAAAGTCGTGGGTTCCCAGAAAATCGCAAGCCGACGTTTGCATTAATTTTATATCCAGAGGCCGGTGGACATGCCAGGAATAGAGGCGGTTCATGGGCAGTTGGGTGGAGGAATTACAGATCCAGTAATGATATTCTTTGGCGAGGGCGCTCAGCGTAGGGTGGAATTGTTCGTCAACGAGCTGCACGGATTGTACAGAAATTTCTTGAGGGAGAACTGAGTCGAGTGCACGCTGAAATTGGTGCGGATGGATGATTTGATCTGTGCGAAAATGGACGACCTGGCCTTTTGCATGAACCCCTCGATCGGTGCGGCTCGCTGCTTCGGTTTGAACGGCTTTGCCCAGAATCCGACTGATGGCTTTTTCCATTTCTTCCTGGATGGCAATTCCTGATCGGGTTTTTTGCCAGCCGAAAAAACGGCTTCCGTCATATGCAATGATAATTTGAATGTTGTGGCTCATAATAAAGAGCGATTATACCCCTAAGTGCTGCTTATGCACAAAGGAGCTAATGCCACTGAGGAACATTTGAACGGCGATGAGAATCATGACAAGACCCATGAGACGTTCCATCGCAACGATTCCACGCCAACCAAGGAGATTTTTGAGCATGGATGACCCGAGTAAGATAAGGAGGGACGCAGCCCATGCAATAAATATTGCCCCGATCATGACGAGGCTGTTGCTTTCCTGATGGCTATAGATGATGACCGCAGCCAGAACCGCAGGGCCCGCTATGAGTGGAACGGCGAGAGGGACGATAAGAGGCTCGGTATCATGCGGAGCGACATCGCGAGGATCGTGAGGGGGTGGGAAAATCATCTTTAAGCAGAGAAGAAATAGAATCACGCCTCCGGCAATCTGAATCGTATCGTGGGTTACATGGAGAAAATGCATCAGCCCGTTTCCAATAAAACTAAACAAAATGATGATGAAAAGGGCGATGAGCATTTCTCTCATGATCACATAGCGCTGACGCCGCGGATCCACTCCCTTCAACAGGCTAATAAAGAAGGGAATATTTCCAATGGAATCCATTAGAAGGAATAGCGAAAACGCAAGCGAAAGAAGTGTCATAAATTAAAAATCCAAAGCTGCTTTAAATTTTAAACCCTGAAATCCCAAATCTTCAGCATATCGGCTCCATGAATACGTTGAGCCGTTTTCGAGATGAAGTCTTTGGTTTTGTCTCCACCAATATTGGAATTCATAACCGGCGGCGAGCGAAAAGCGGATAACTCGCCAGCACATTTCCCACTGCAGGCCGGTATCTAGGCTCATGTTGGGCAATAGTTTGTGAGTATCTGCCAAAACATCAAGAGGAACTGCCGGTGAACTTCCAAAATTGATTGATTTGGCCGCGACTTTCATTTTTCCATAGATGAGGGATGCAGTAGCGCCGCCAAATAAACTCCATTGACTCGACCAATGCCAGTTTAGCTTTGTTCCGCCAAAAAGACCGATTCCGGATGTAGCATTAACATATTTGAGCAACTTGTTCTCATTCGATGAGGCGTTGAAAAATTCGGCATGGTTGCGCTGTTTGATCCAGGCGCTTCTCAGACCGAGGCGCGGTTGAAGAGAAAAACGAGGCCGCAAGAAATAGGGTCGTGACATGTCGACATCCAAAACGTTGAACGAAACGGCCCAGTTTGCTTCAGCTGATGTTTCATTCGCTGCGTTGGGAAGACCGGATGCGGAAAGTCCTTTGCCATGATGGTCTGAATGTTCAAAATCATGGAATTTTATGCGGGTAAATTCTGCAGAAAGAGTCCAGTCAACAATGGAAAATCGATAACCGAGACCGGTTCGAAAGCCAAATTGCCAATCATTATTTACCTGAACGATATTTCCAAAATAGGGACTCGCTACAGGAAATGAATCGTCGGTGAAAGCAAATTCGCTTCCGCCAACAAATGGCTTCCAATAGAGCATCTCAATCGACAGAAAAGGTGCGTAGCAATTGATGTCAGGCGAGGCTGATGCGGTCTTGGCTCCAACATTGCCATACACTGAACACATGCTGATCTCTTTCATCTGCTTTTCGAGTAGTGAAATGCGCTGATCGAGAGCGCTCGATGCCAAAAGAGGACTAGCGGCCAGTAAAATAAATGGGGTAAATTTCATCTGCTCTTCCTTTTAAAAATCAAACAGCATATCCAGGGTAAATCCATGAAAACCGAGATCCTCGCCCATGCGAGTGACGGGGTAATAAGTGGAATCATTGGCATAGTCGATAGTCAGGTTCTGTTTCCACCAATATTGCGCTTCATAGGATAAGCGCAGCGCGAGATGGTTGCGTTGACGATTGATATTCATATGCCAGCCTAAACCAAGAGCTCCCTGAACTGTCGGAGACATTCTTTTCGTGTTGGCTGTTATATCGTCTTGTATATCTCCGTCGTTCAGCACTCGACTGGAAATGTCATAATCCGATGCAAGAATAGCGCCGATGAAAGAGCCAAAGACCCACCATTGACCGGTAATGTGCCATTCGCTGTTCAAACCGGCAAGGGGTCCGACTCCCCAAAAATCTTGTTTTGTTTTGATTTGAATTGTTTTCGGCGATGTTCCGTTTGGATTGGTATAATTAGCTCGATAATCTTGATTAAGCCAGGTATTGCGCATGCCAAAAAAAGGTGAAACGGAAAAATGGCGGCTCAAAAAGTATGCCTTTCGTAAGTCGAGGTCGAAATTTTGATATAATAAATGCCAGTAAATGCTTGCTGAGGCGTTTTGAGCAAAATGGCTAAACGCAGCCATGAGGGGAACAATCGTTCCGCCGCTTGGGCTGTCGACTGATTGATTCGACTTGTCTTGAAACCAGGTATAATTGGCAAGTGCATCCCAATGATCATGGGGTAATCGATATCCTAGCTCTGAACGAAATCCCCAGCGCCAGCAAAAATCAGCCTGTTTTGATTCGCCGATCACGACATTGGTCGCGATGGATGAATTTGATGCGGCGAAATCGCTTCCGCCTAAAAACGCTTTCCAAATAAATCCATCGGCTTTGAAAAACAAACGGTTACTATGGATTTGGGGTCGAGCCGCTGCCGTCTTTGCACCAAAATCTCCCAGAGAAGTGTCCGTTAACAGTTCTTGCATTTGTTCTTCGAGCATTCCAATACGGTCTTTTCCTTTCCGAACCGAGTTTTCAGAAGATGATTCGTCTAAGGGAAGTTTGAGCATTGCGATTTCTTCGATGGGGAGGCTATCTTGTGCAAGAAGCGAAGTTACCGTGCAGATAGACATTAGCAGCAAGGATGAACGGGCCATTTTGATCCTCGATTTAAGAGAGGTGTAACAACTTTCAGCATCTTTATGATTTATAACATTCCACTCAAAAAGATGTTTAAAGCCGAGTAAGAATATTCATAGCGCAAACCAACATTAATGTTTAGAAAAAATTTCGTTTTCGCTATGAATGAATGCGATTTAATTTGAGGGCAACATATGCGTTCTTTTCTGTTTTTTCCGATTGCGCTTTCTGCGACATCGTTGTTTGCTGTTTCAAATGACGAACAGCGTGTTTCACTCTTAGAATGTAAAATGGAAAAAGTACGCGGTGAGTCCGTCTATTTATGCCATAATGGAGCGAGATTCGCTTCTGGCCGCCCGGTGACGGCAGGTTACAATCTTTCCGCATTTGTCGATGTGCTCTACTGGAAATTTTATGATGGCGGCAATGATTATTCGGTGAAAAACAACACCGTGCTCCCGAAAATTATCGGTCGTATGGAAAAGCTGAATTACGAATGGGAACCCGGATATCGAATTGGTGCGAGTTATGGATTTTCGGATCAATGGGATTTTACAGTATCTTTGATTCGCATGAAATCCGATTGCGATGATGAAAAACACGCTCCTGCCGGCGGCGCTTTGGAGCCGGTATCGCCTTATGGTGTCAATGGCGGCTTCGGGGGAGTTCGAAAAAACCTTAAATATTCCGTCTTTAATTTTGAGATGGGATCGAGCTATTTTGTCAGCCGTTCATTTTATTTGCGCCCGCATTTTGGCGCTCAAGCGGCTTGGATTCATCAAAAAATCCACTCATCATCATCAGGAAATTCCGTTTACAATCGCTTTCAAAATCAATTTAACGGCGGCGGCTTGCGGCTTGGGCTTGATACCAAATGGTTTTTCGATAGCCACTGGAATTTTGTATTCAATGCAGCTACGTCGGCTCTATATGGAAAATTTAACGTGTCGATGCGGGATAATTCAACAACAACCTCTCACATTGGTGCGGATATCAGCCGTCTTGTTCCCTCTGTTCAGTCTCTTGCCGGTTTGTGCTGGGAGATGAATTTTGCTGAGGACAACAACCATATTTCATTGCTCTTGGCTTATGAGAACAGCTATTGGTGGCGTCAAAATCAGCTGGTTCGATTCGAAAACAACCTGAGAGCTCCTTCCTATGGTTCTCGTATGTCTGAAGATCTTGGTATGCAAGGGTTGACGTTCGATTTGACTCTGTTTTTCTAATTAAATTCCCGCTGTATATTTTTCAGAGACTTACAGCGGGAATTTTTTATTGATTTGGCAAGGTTGCTTCTGTTTCAATTCGGTTCCAGAGGCTTTTCATAAACTCATTTTGTTCTGATGTCAGGTGGTACAGGGCGAGAATGCAGTCACTGTTTTTTTCAAAAGCGGCTTTTGTCCAGTTAGCGGAACCGCATAGTAACGTTTGATCGTCGATCCAAACGAATTTGTGGTGAAGAAGCTGTATGCCTTGGCTGAATAATACATTCACTTTATTTTGTTGCAGAAGATTGATCGCCTTAGCGCTCGCTCCCAGTCCGCTATGAAGGTCGATTACGACGGTGATGTTGACTTTGCGTTTTTTGGCTGCGATGATTTCTTCACATAAACTTGGGTGCGTTAAAGTAAAAAGGGCGATTTTAATCGAGCGGTTGGCTTTTCGAAGTTGATGACGCAAATCGGATAGGGCGCTGCCGCGGGGATCCGGGAGCAGCCAAAGCGCAATTTCCTGGCCGCCGACCATGGTTTGTAAATAGCCTGAAGAATAGGGGATTCTCTTTAAGAGAAAGTCGGCCACTGTTTTACTTCGCATGCCCACGACGAGGTTGTCGTGCATGAGAAGGGACGAAGGGGTCATATTGGCTGACCCAAGAAAGACAAGATCGGAATCCAGGATCAAGATCTTCTGATGCATCAGGCCTCCGAGTTGAACCGGATGAAGATCGGCTTGCTTGAGCTTGTGGTGGATTTGCATCGATTCGCTCGCGTCATAATAAATCTTTGTTGGAAGCGACTGTTTGATGCGATCCGCTAATGCGTTTAAAATAGCGGGGTCGCTCAAGCCAAACATTACAAGATGGATCGAATGTTGAGCCTTTTGAATGGCATTAACATAAACCAAACGCAAATCTTGCTGACATTGATTGGAATAGAAACGAGGCACTTCATCAATCTTAGGAAGAGGTGGATTGAGTGAAGAAAAAATTAACCAAAAACAATAGCCGCAAACAATAATGAATGCGGCTGGAACAATGAATTTATTTTTTACGCATATCTCGCATTACGGCAGCCAAGCCTTTTTTGTCTATGGTGCGCATGGCGGCGGTAGAGAGGCGCAACTTGATGAAGCGATTTTCCTCAGCGAGAAAAAGGCGCTTTTTTTTCAGGTTGGGCTGGAAGCGTCGATTGGTGATTCCAGTGATCTTTAGACCAATTCCCTTTTTCTTTTTGGCGATCCCGCGAAGGGTATAACTGCGTCCGGAGGAGGGTTTACGGCCAGTTACTTGGCATGTTCTGGGCATAGAAAACCTTTTAGTAAAAAGTTGGGCTGATCATACCAATGCCTTTTGTTATTTACAATCAGAACCAGGATTTATAGACAAACTACCTAAAAAATCAGAATCGCACTTTAACCATCAATAGTTCGAAATCTTTGCTTTTCAGCTGGTTAGAGTAGAATTTTTGCTTTTTTGAATCGACAGTTTCAGCTCATCTAACTGTTTTTTGGAAACAGCTGATGGAGATCCTACCATGAGATCGCCCGCTTTTTGTGTCTTCGGGAAAGCGATGACGTCCCTGATGTTCTGCGTATGAGTTAGGAGCATGATGAGGCGATCGAGTCCCAGGGCGATCCCCAGATGGGGCGGGGTTCCGAAGTTAAGGGCGTCGATAAAAAAGCCGAATTTTGAATCAATATCGTTGGGTGTTAATTGTAAAACTTCAAAGATTTTTCTTTGCAAATCACCATCATGGATTCGCTGCGAGCCGCCGCCGATTTCATAACCATTGAGAACGATATCGTAAGCGAGAGCGCGAACGTTTTTTGGATCCGAGTCGAGTAGAGGAAGATCATCGACTTGAGGCGATGTAAAGGGATGGTGTTCGCTTAAAAAGCGTTTTTCTTCATGAGACCATTTTAAGAGGGGAAAATCCGTCACCCAAAGAAATTCATAGGCGTCGGGGGGAATGAGTCCTCGGTCGCGAGCAATCTTTCTTCGCAAATGATCGAGCGCCTGGTTAGCTGCTTCAGGCATATCAGCGATCATAAAGATGAGATCGTTTGCCTTGATCTCCATCTCATCGATCAGTTCTTTTTGGAGATCGGCTGAAAAGAATTTGACAATACTCGAGTTGAGGCCGTTTTCCTGCATTTTCATCCATGCCAGGCCCTGGATGTCAAACTGTCCGACAAAGGAGGTGTATTCGTCGATTTCTTTGCGCGATAGATCAGCGCCGCCTCTGACGCAGAGGCCTTTGACTGTCCCTCCCGCTTTCAATTGATCGAGAAAAACGGCAAAAGTAGATCGTTGAGCAATGGAATCGATTTTTTTGAGTTCCATTTTGAAGCGCAAATCAGGACGGTCCGTTCCATAGCGTTCCATACAAATTGAATATGGCAGCGTGCGAAAGGGCGTTAAAATATCGCATCCAACGCATTCTTTGAAAAGCCGCTTGATTAACCCTTCCACTAGGGGGAGTAAATCTTCAGGGGTGGAAAAGCTCATTTCGATATCGATTTGCATAAATTCCGGTTGGCGGTCCGAACGCAGATCTTCATCACGAAAACAGGGGGCGATTTGAAAATAACGATCCATGCCGCC
>CAISYW010000140.1 GCA_903889795.1 uncultured Chlamydiae bacterium
TCGATTATTATGTAGCGATCAATGAGGAGCGAAAACAATATCCTAAAATGATCGAAATCCAGATCACTACCTCTCTCAGCGAATTGCGATTGCAGTTGCAGGAAACGCAAGTCCGGATGGGCAGTTTAGAGACAGAGCTGAAGAAATTGAGCGCCATTCTTCCCTTTCTTCAAGAGGGGTTGATTGATTGTCTCAACGATCATCACCTTCAGTCAGTCAAGCATGACGCGAGTTATCCTTTGGGTAATGTGGTTTTTGCGATCGAAGCCTGGGTGCCCGTTTCTCGAGTGAAAGGGTTGCTCGGTTTGTTAAGCGGTTTATCTGTTTATTGTGAACAGATTGCGATCGAGCATCATGATCGCGTCCCAACTTGTATGGAAAATAGTGGAATAGCCAAGATTGGCGAGGACCTTGTCCATATTTATGATACCCCGTCGATTACTGATAAGGATCCCTCAGCCTGGGTGCTCGTCTTCTTTTCCATTTTCTTTGCCATGATCGTTGCAGATGCCGGATATGGGTTGATCTATCTTTCGTTAGGATTATTTTTGAAATGGAAGTTTCCTCGGATTGGCGGGAAGGGTAAGCGCTTTATTAAGTTGTTGATCATCCTTGCATCGACGAGCATTGTCTATGGGGTCTTGATCTCCGCGTTTTTCGGTATGAAAATCAGCCCCGATAATCCTGTGCTGGAAGCTTCTCCTCTTGATTATCTCGTGAAGCACAAGGCCGAATATGTGATGTCCGTTAAAAACGATGTCTATGATGAATATTTGCGCCGCTATCCCGCAGTGGCTTCGGCTCGGGACGGTCAAGACTTTCTTATGAAAGCCAGTTCAATTGAAAACGGAAAGGTAAAATATGCTGCGCTCGATGAATTCAGCGACAGCTTGATGATGGAAATTTCATTGTTGATTGGGATTCTTCATATCTCTCTTTCTTTTGGACGGTTTTTGCGGCGTCATTGGGCGGGTATCGGCTGGATTTTATTTATGATCGGGGGATATCTCTATTTTCCCGTCACTGTTTTGCAAGCGACAACAATCGCTAATTTTATGGGATGGGTGCCAAAACCCACTGCTCAAGTTCTCGGCCAGGCATTTCTTTTTGGAGGGTTTGCTTTAGCGATTTTCACAACCATCATCCAGCATGGAATTAAAACCGGCGTTTCCGAAGCTCTCCATGTAACAAAGATTTTTGGCGATGTGCTTTCCTATTTAAGGCTCTATGCTCTAGGGTTGGCGGGAAGCTTGATGGCTGTGACATTCAATCAAATGGGTACGGAATTTGGTTTGGCAACGGGGGTTTTTATTATTTTGCTGGGTCATATTGCGAATTTGGGCATTGTTGCGATGGCAGGCACCATTCATGGTCTGCGTCTCAATTTTCTCGAATGGTACCATTTTTGTTTCGAGGGCGGCGGCAAATTATTTAATCCTTTGCAATTGAGAAGACCTAAAATTTAAAATATTGGAGAAAACCTATGGATTTTAGCATGATCGGACCTGGCATCGTGTTGGCGCTCGGATGTCTGGGTAGTTCAATTGGGTGCGGGATCGCCGGAATGGCGTCGCATGGCGTGATGTCGCGAGTAGAAGAGGGACATGCAAAATATGTCGCGCTTTCAGCGGCTCCTTCGACGCAGTCGATCTTCGGGTTTTTGCTGATGATTTTGATGAGTCAAAGCATTAAAGCGGGGACGCTCTCGCCGATCGGTGGAATCGGGATCGCTCTGTTCGTTGGAACGGCCATCATGTTCTCTGCGATTTTTCAAGGAAAGTGCGCTGCATCGGCTATTCAGGCAACGGCGAAGAATCCGGCTCTTTTCGGCATGTGCTGGGCGTCTATTGGAATTATCGAATCCTTTGCACTGTTTGCCTTTGTGTTTGCAGTTTTAATTATCCGATAGGAAAGTGTCGTGAAAGAAAAGTACAGGGTTGAAAAAGATAGTATGGGCGAGGTGCCCGTTTTAGCTGATTGTTATTGGGGCGCCCAAACCGAGCGTTCGCGTCAGAATTTCAAGATTGGCGGCCATCAGATGCCAATCGAGCTCATCCGTGCTTTGGCGGTTGTGAAAAAGGCTGCCGCCATCGTCAATTCAGAGTTAAAGCTGCTTTCACAAGAAAAACGAGATCTCATTTGTCAAGTCTGCGATGAAATCATCGTGGGCGAGCTTGACGATCAGTTTCCTCTTGTTGTTTGGCAAACGGGATCGGGTACTCAAACCAATATGAATCTCAATGAGGTGATCAGCAACCGCGCGATCGAGAAAGCCGGCGGCATTCTCGGCTCGAAGATCCCTATTCATCCCAATGACGATGTGAATTTGTCTCAGTCTTCGAATGATGTTTTTCCCTCAGCGATGAATATCGCCGCGCTTCAGCTCATTCGAGGAGAGCTGCTTCCCAAACTCACTCTTTTTTATAATGATTTGGAAAAGAAAACGAAAGAATGGGCCTCGATCATCAAAGTGGGGCGCACTCATTTGATGGATGCAACGCCATTGACGCTGGGTCAGGAATTTTCCGGCTATGCATCACAGGTAAAACATGCCATGCAAGCGATTGAATTTTCGCTGATTCATCTTTCGGAGCTGGCTTTAGGCGGAACGGCTGTGGGAACGGGTCTGAACACCAAAGAGCCGTTTGCGAAACGCTCGGCGGAGGTGGTCAGTCATCTCACGGGGCTGCATTTCATTACGGCTCCCAATAAGTTCGAAGCATTGGCAGGCCATGAGGCGATTGTTGGTGTAAGCGCAGCTCTCCGCCAGCTAGCTGTGGCATTGATGAAAATTGCCAATGACATTCGTTGGAGCGCTTCGGGTCCGCGATGCGGGATTGGGGAACTTTTTCTTCCTGAAAACGAACCCGGCTCTTCGATCATGCCGGGAAAGATCAATCCGACCCAATGCGAGGCCATGATGATGGTCGCTACGCAGGTTATGGGCCATGATGCAACGATCGCCATCGCCGCGTCGATGGGAAATTTTGAGCTCAACGTGTTTAAGCCTGTAATTATTTTCAATCTCATCGAGTCCATTCATTTATTAGCCGATGTCGTTCAAAGTTTTCTCGATAAATGTTTGAAAGAGCTTCGTCCGAATCTTAAAAAAATTGAAGAGAACCTCAACAAATCTCTCATGTTGGCCACGGCGCTGAATGGGGTAATTGGCTATGAGAAGGCGGCGCAAGTGGTTAAAAAAGCATACGCGGAAGAGATCTCTTTAAAGCAGGCAGCGGTTGGTTTAGGATTTGTGTCCGAAAGTCAGTTTGACGAGATTGTAAATCCTGAGCGGATGATCAAACCCCATATTTATTAGTCTGGTCAGGGGCTCTTGAATAAAATCATTTATTATCTCAAAATCCAGCCCGACTCTTAAACTCAGAGTCGATTTTTTTCGCAAAGGCCAGCACAAGATGTGTTGGTTTAAATTATGATACTGGAGTACTAACAATGATTGATCTACCGAACGAACCTATCGTCAATACAGAACTTGAAAATCAAGAAGAAGTTGCTATCGTAGCTACAAAAGACATCGTTGAAGAGACGTTTGTCGTGCAAGCGGATGTCCCAATGCCGATCTGTACAGTTGATTTCAAAAATTCTGAGTTTGAAGCTTTGAATGCGGCTGTGCAAGTGGGTCCAGGCACTTTCTTTAATTCTTATTATGGAAGCAGCTGGATCATGCATTTTCCCGGACAAAGCTTTGTTAAGGTCGATACGACGATCGAACATCTCGATTCGACAAAGAAATATTCTCTGGATCTTTTTCATCTTTCTTCCATTGTGAATGGAGAATTGAAAGATGCTCCGATTTCAATCTATGTGAATGGAAAGGCACTCGTTAACGGCCATAATCCGAATAATGAGAATTACATCCACGAACAATTTGATGTTTCGGAGTATGTCGTTGAGGGCAGCAATAGCATCGAACTTCGCTTCGATGATGGCGCTCAAACCAATTACTGGATTCAGTCATTGGCCATTGTTCAGTCATAATGTCTATGAAACCGGGGCATTATAGTCCCGGTTTCTTTTTAAACCTAAAAGTTCAGGGGCAAGCCCATCCGGCTCAGCAAAAAGCGAGCGGCGAGATAGGGATGAAGGATGAAGTTCTTGAATAAGTTCCAATAGTTTACGCTTTTCAGCTGTTTATATAGCGTCGGCTGCACGGTGTGGGCATCCTGAATCCATTCTAAAAAGGGTGGGGGCATTGGCGGCAGATCGTTCATGGGAAAAAAGCGCACTGCTTTCGTTTCTGAAGAAGGCGTTGGTTGTCCTGCGAGGATTTGACACTCGTAAAGATGGGTGAAGCGAGCCAGGCGGTTGATTGGGCTATAGACACCGACGAGACGACTCATTTTGACATGAAATCCGGTTTCTTCCAAAATTTCGCGTACGATGGCTCTTTCCGGTTCCTCATTGGGATCGACCCCGCCGCCGGGAAGAACCCAGACAGGTACGTCGCGGCGCAAGATGAGTAAAACGTGAGAGCGGTCAGCGGAAAATAGTACGCCGGAAACACTTTGAATGATCATGCAACAGAGAATAAGTAAAATGAAATGGAAGTTCAAGTTTCTCGTGGCGGCGCTTCTATTCAGCAGCTGTTACCGCAACCATCTCTATGTTCAGCAAGAGTGGGTGGATCGTAATTTTTTAGCTAGCTCCCATGTAAACACACCTGATCCGAGACAATCGGAGCCTCCCGAAGGACAGCGGCTCTTGATTGCCTGGGATTTCCCTCGCAGCATTTTTTTGAAAGATCTTTCGTTTGCCGTGACCGTTCGCTTCTGGGATGATACACAGCAAGAGATCGTTGATCCGATTCAGAGAAAAAGGGGATATCAGGCCTTTTATTTCCCGAAGAAAAAAATATTGACTTATCGCGTTCAAGTGGTCACTAAAGAAAAAGAGGTTATTGAAACCTGGAAGCACCAGTTCTGGACCGAGCGAATCGACATCGGAGATCTATAGGCTTCTATCAATGTTAGATACCGAACGAGATTCAAAAATCGCATTTTATTCAAAAAGGGAAGTCGATGACCAAAAAAATGAAAAAGGTCTTGGTGCTTAAGGCGCAAGCCAAGATTCCGACAGATTATTCCGAGTTTTTGAATGATTTGAAATTCAGAATACAAACAGCCCAGTTGAAAGCAGTCGCTTCCGTTAATCAAGAATTGACGTCTCTTTATTGGGACATTGGTCATCGTCTTTCAAAAAAAACCAGTACTGAGGGATGGGGATCCAAGGTGATTGAATGCCTTGCAACAGATTTAGCAAAGGCTTTTCCCGGAATAGCTGGATTTTCAAAACGGAATTTGGAACTCATGCGTCAGTTTGCCGAAAGTTATCCGGACGGTATTTACGAAACAGCTGTTTCGCAAATTCCTTGGGGCCACAACATTGTTTTGATGCAGCGTCTGAAGCGCTTTGAAGATCGTCTTTGGTATGCGCAGCAAACGATCCAAAATGGCTGGTCCCGGAATGTATTGGTCATGTGGATTGAATCTGAGCTGCATAAGCGCAAGGGGAAGGCTGTGAATAACTTTGCTTTGACGTTGCCAGAACCGCAATCAGAACATTTGATTTTTCATCGACATCTTTTGCGTTCCAATGTATTGCGGAGATCGAAGCCAACTTGCAGCAAGTTAGCGAGATCGAGCGAAACATTTGAACGCAAAATCTTGTCGCCAAAAATCAAAGCTTCAGCCCGATAGCAGTATAGATTGTTTTGTTTGCAGTAGCGAAGATAGCTATTCGAGCATGATATTGAGCATGACATCATCTTTGTTTTTTTGGTTAAAACCACATTTAAGGTACATTTTCATGGCCGCTTCATTCGATGTATTGGTAAGCACCCAAACTTCAAAAGCTTGTGAATGACGAGCTACATCGACGAAAGCATTGACCAGCGCTTGACCGACACCTTTTTTTTGAAACGGAGGAAGGACGTCAATTTCATATAAGAGAAACTGTGGCGATTGTCGATCTGGATGTCCCAATGAATATCCATTGAGGCTTCCGATTACTTGGTCACCCTGACAAGCCAATAAAAGGACATTTTCTGGCCGTTGAAGAAAGGCGCGCATTGTAGATACAGAAGCTTCTTTACGATTGTGAATTTTTTGAAGCGCATCCATGGCTAGATGGATATGATTCAAATCTGCTCGAAAAATTTTTAGAGATTCCATACCTATCTATTCTATTCTTTTTTCCCAATATTGCTAGCCGTTGATTTGCTTGACTATGGGGTATCGGAACGAGTTCAGGTTTTAAATTCGCTGCTTGAAAAAGGCGTAGCCAGGTTTCTTGCGTAAACAAACCACTTACATGTTGATCGGATTCGACAATCATAGGATGCGACCCATCGCGAATCATATAGACCATCGCACTGATGTATGAAGAATCGGTCGGATCGGGATCGTATTGCCATTCCAGATACCGTAATCTTTTGCTATCCAAATCGTTCCCGCCATGGTGAGTGGACGATTTAAATGTTTCTTTGAAAAAGTCGGGGACCATAAGAACGATTCCGCCTAAGCGGCAATGTCTTGCGCTTGTTTGAATGGCTTTTAACAAGTCTTCTTCGCTATTCATAGAGTTGATTGCATCGTGGACAAAAACAGCATCAAATTGCTTGCCTATTTGAAGTTCCCTCATATCCCCAACGATATGTTCGCATTCAGGATTGAGTTTTTTACTCACTGCGAGCATTTGAGGAGAAAGATCAACCAAAGTCATGGCAAAGTGCTTTTTTAGATGACTGGCATTGTTTCCGCCTCCGCTCCCGAGCTCGAGTACGTGTTTTAAAGGATGACAATTACGACGGAGAAGATCTAAAAACAGATTGGCTTCTTCTTCGTAATCCTGAGGGGGTGAAAGCAATGGCCACCATTCCGCAAGAGTCGAGTAAAGAGCTGAATTTTTTTTCATATTCATATTTGTTTCCTTCCGTTCCAGCATCGTTTTAGCCTATCAATGCTTTTTCAAATGATCCGCCACCAGTTTGGCTATTTGTTCTTCCAGAGAGCGGTTAAAGAAAACATGACCCATACCCTTAATCGTGACAAATTTGGCATTAGGAATTGCATCAGCCACAGCTTTGCCATGCCTTAGCAGTACAATTGGGTCTTTATCTCCGTGAATGACCAGAGTAGGGCGATTTATTTTTTGAAGAGTACTTGACTGCTTCATCTGAGCGAGGAATCCCTGCATCATTAGATCAAGATTTTTGGCATTTTTATTTTTGGTGCGGGTCAAAAAATCGATTGTGAAAGCCTTGGCCATCTCTTCCTCGAATGGAATTTCTGCATTTGCATGACGCCAAACA
>CAISYW010000141.1 GCA_903889795.1 uncultured Chlamydiae bacterium
ATTCTCACACCGGAGCTTGAAAACCGGCTCTCCAAACAGCTCAATTTTCCGAGATTCGATCCGCACGAACAACCTATTCCGGAGAAAGATGATTTTCGTTAGCAGGGCAGTTTCTCCCTATTGGGATAACAATTTCTGGGAATTTTTCGCCACATTGGGTAAACGGCTGATGCATATTGCTTGTGACAGCGGTTCTTTGGCGTTTGACGAGCTGCAGCTCATGGTTCTCATTTGCATCGCTATTGCCTGCGGCCTGCTCGGTCCCTTGCTCGTTCTTAAGCGTATGGTCATGCTCGCCAATTCGCTATCCCACACCATCTTGTTAGGCCTCGCAATCAGCTTTCTTGTGTCGAGCGCGCTTTTTCGAACGGCCGGATTCGATATGACCCATCTGTTTTGCGGTGCGCTCATTGCCGCGCTTCTCACCGTTTTAATGACGAGCGCACTGACGACGATTTTTCATCTTCAGGAAGATGCGAGTGTCGGCCTGGTTTTTTCGACGCTTTTTGCCCTTGGGATCATTACCGTGACTCTTTTTACACGCGATGTTCACTTGAGCGTTGAGGTGGTGATGGGAAATGTGGATGCGCTCAAAAGGGAGGATCTTCAATTGGCGGGCTCTCTGGCTATGATCAATATGATATTCGTTTTCATTTTTTATTGGCCCTTGCAGTTTTCATCTTTTGATCGCTTTCTCGCGGCGTCTATGGGCGTCCGTTGCGGATTCATTCATACGGCGCTTCTAATTTTGGTCGCCGCCAGCTGCGTTGGCGCTTTTCGCGCCGTCGGGGTTTTGCTTGTCCTTTCGTTTCTTGTCGGTCCCTACCTCACGGCACGTCTTTTTTTCCACCGACTATGGCAACTGCTCATTGCAACGCCTCTCATTGGAGTCGGAGCTGCGCTTTTGGGAGTGGCTTTGGCTCGGCATTTGCTAACGGTATTTGATATGGCTTTATCGACCGGAGCGATTGTGGCTACTTTGATCGCTGTTTTTTATCCCATCGCCTATATCATAAAAATCTCATTTCAAAAGAGAGTCATCGAATGAAGAGAATTTCGCTGCTAGGATGCACAGGTTCGGTTGGGCGCACGACGTTAGATGTCGTTCGTCATCTTCCGAATGAATTGCAAATTGTTGCACTTGCCGCGGGGTCTAATCTCGATCTGCTCGAACGACAAGTGAGGGAATTTCATCCCGCTATCGTCGCCGTCGGCAATGTGGATAAGGCGATTGAATTTCAAAAACGTATGCCGGATCTTCATGTCGTGGCAGGGGAGGAGGGTCTTTGTGAAGCGGCCGCATTCGATCAAGTTGATCTGACTTTATTAGCCATGGCGGGAAATGGCGGTTTAAAGCCCGCTCTTTGCGCCATCGAAGCCGGGAAACAGATCGCAATAGCAAATAAAGAAATTTTAGTATGCGCCGGCGAGCTCATTATGCTTCGTGCTCGGAATAAGGGGGTCAAGCTGTTGCCTGTCGATAGCGAGCATTGCGCGCTATTTCAATGCTTGCAGGGAAATGATCGCAAATCAGTACGTCGACTGATTCTCACGGCATCCGGAGGACCATTTCGCTCTTTTTCTCATGAGATGTTAGCTTCTATCACCGTTGAACAAGCCCTCTTCCATCCTAATTGGCAGATGGGGCCCAAAATTACGGTCGACTCTTCGACACTGATGAACAAGGGTCTTGAGTTAATTGAGGCGCGCTATCTGTTTGATTGCCCCATCTCTTCGATGGATGTCATTATCCATCCGCAAAGTATCATTCATAGCTTGGTTGAATATTGCGATGGATCGATGCTTGCCCAGATGAGCGAACCTACCATGGCGCTTCCGATTCAATACGCTTTGACTTTTCCAAAGCGGCAAGAGGGGCTTTTAGCTCCTTTTGATTTTCTAAAGCACCCCCGGTTGACCTTCGAAGCGCCTGATAGGAAAAAATTTCCTTGTTTGATGCTTGCTGAGGAGGCTTTGCGTTTAGGGCGCAGCTATCCCTGCTTTATCAATGCGGCGAATGAGGTTCTTGTAAACCGATTCCTCAATCGTGAGATCCGCTGGGTCGATATCGCGTATAAACTCGAAAAATTAATGTCTTCACACCGGGCGATCGATGTGGTAACCTTAGAAGCGGTTCTCGCCATTGATCATGAAGCGAGAGAAAAAGCGAGGAAGTGTTAATTCATGTTCGAGCATTTATTTTATATCCTGCTCGCGATTTTGGGATTGGGATTCCTCGTCTTCATTCATGAGCTGGGCCATTTTTGGATCGCTCGCCGGGAAGGTATGAATGTCGAGGCTTTCTCGATTGGTTTTGGACGTCCCATTTATTCCTGGATAAAAAATGGCGTGCGCTGGCAAATCGGCTGGCTGCCCTTCGGCGGTTTTGTGAAGATCGCCGGTATGCAGAGAGAGGGGAGTCTCGAACCTCACGAAATCAATAATGGTTTTTACAGCAAGCGTCCGATACAGCGCATTCGGGTCGCCTTGATGGGTCCCCTCGTCAATATCATCTTTGCGTTGGCCGCATTTGCTTTGTTGTGGATCGGCGGCGGGCGGAATAAAAATTTTTCTGAGTTTACTCATCGTATCGGCTGGGTTGATCCGAAATCCGCTCTTTATGAGCAGGGTGTGCGCCCGGGCGATGTGATTCAATCATACGATGGCCGTCCTTTCGATGGAATCAAGGATTTGCTGATTGCTTCGATTATGAAAGACGATGTCAATCGAATCGAAGGCTATAAAATTGACTATCTTTCGGGCCAGCATACCAATTTTGATTATACTCTCAAGACCTATGAGAATCCGTCGTCTAAATCGAAAGATAAGCTAATGACGATTGGCGTCTTAACGCCGGCGCAATATCTGATTTTCGATCGTCAAAGCAATTTGATGGAAAGCGGCGCGCCCATGTATTCGAGCGGGATTGAGCAGAACGATCGGCTTTTGTGGGTCGATGGCGAAATGATCTTTTCGCTCAATCAGCTGAAATCGGTGATTAACGAATCCACGGCCTTTTTGACTGTTCGACGCGGAGATCAGGTATTTCAAACGAAAGTTCCCCGCATTCATATTGATGATTTAAAGATGACGCCTGTTCAGCAAGCTGAGCTGGATGACTGGCAGCATGAAGCGGAAATTAAGGGGCGTTTGCAGGATCTCTATTTTATTCCTTATCTTTTGTCTCCGAAGGGACAGGTAGAAATGCGCCTCGACTTTATTGTCGCCGAGGATCAAGAAAAAGCATTTGAACGTTGTCAGCGCTGCTCTCATTTTAATCCTTTGCAAGAAGACGACCAGATTTTGGCTGTCGACGGTCAAAGCGTCAGCTCTTCATATGATTTGCTGCAGAATCTTCAAGAGAGGCATGTTCTTCTCATTGTCCAACGCGACCCGGCGGCCGTTCAAAAAGTATCAACGAAAGACGCTGATCAAGATTTTGAATCGCTGCTGAATTTGCAGGATCTGAACGCGATTGTCTCGACCATTGGCACCAGTCATTCCATCAGCCAGGCGGGTCATTTGGCCTTGTTAACACCGGTTGTTCCCAAGCCAATGATGGAAGTTCCTGTTTCTCAAGAAATTCAGCGCCTCCGTGATAAACAGTTTGCGGCTATTAAAAAAGAGATCGAATCGATATCGGACGTACAAAAGCGCCAAGAACAGCTCAAAGAGCTGGAGCGAAGCCGCCGTGGTGTGATTTTGGGACTCATTTTCAAAGATCGCACTGTGATATATAATCCTTCGCCGATTCAGCAATTTGTCGAAATTCTTGAAGATACATGGCGTACGTTGGGGGGGCTTTTCTCCGGATCGGTCAATCCCAAATATTTAAGCGGCCCTATCGGAATCGTACAAGTAATCCATCAGAGCTGGGAAGAGGGTTCGAAAGAGGCTCTATTTTGGATGGCGGTCATCAGTCTCAATTTGGGCGTGATCAATCTGTTGCCGATCCCCGTATTAGACGGCGGTCATATTTTCTTCTCTTTGTATGAGGCGATTACCAAGAAACGGTTGAGTGGAAAAACCATGGAACGTCTCATTATTCCATTTGTCGCAATTCTTATTTCTTTCTTTATTTTCATTACTTTTCATGATGTTTTGCGTCTCTTTTCGAAATTCTTTTGAAATTTTAATAAATTTCTGTTTCTCTTATAAAATGAAGATCAAAGAGAAAAACGATGAGAATTTCATTTGTATTTATTGCAATGATTGCTTTGTTTGGCAGCTGTAGTCAGAGTGATTGGAAATCGTTGGTTGTCGATGATGAGATGATCGAGTATAAACTGCAGTCCGGTCAATATGCTGTCGTAATTATTCTCAATGAGCGGCTGACGTTAGAGCAGGCAAAGCAAGCGGCTCGTCATCGAGCGGCTGAATTGGCAGTGAGCGGAGGATATCGTTACTTTTTGATTCAATCTGAAACGGAAACACGTGTTGTGAAACAGCTTGTGAACTTGGAAAAAGATCTCGGCGAGATGATTATCGAGGGCGATTTTGGCAAAAGCCAGCTGAGCGCAGCTTCGATGACTGAAACTGCTTTTCCGGCTCTGAAGGTCGTATTCCAGTGCTTCGACAAAAAGCCAAAAGGCAAATCGATCAACGCCTGTAATTTAACGGATTGCTCGAAAGTGGAGAAATGCTCCGAGACTCCCTCTGAGACTCCGTGAGCTAATAAAGATCATTCTTCGCGCAACATTTGGCAATGAATTCTTTATAATAATACAACATTAATATTTATTAATCATTAATTATAGGAAGGATGCGTCAAGATATGGAAAAAGGCTCAGAGAGTTCTCTGAGCCTTAAAAAGAAAACTTACTTCTTCTCGTCGTCGATGATTTCTGCTTCTTCGAAGTCGCTTTTCTTGGCTTCCGAGGAAGGATCGGAGCCAGGCGCTGCGCCTTGAGTTGAAGAAGTTTTTGCCAGCTCTTCGCCGATCTTCTGCATGTGTTCTTGCAGCTCTTGCGTTTTGGATTTCATCGCAGCCAGATCCTCGCTTTCAACAGCCTTTTTCAAGGCATCGATGCGGCTCTGGACGTCCGAGACGATATTGGCCGGAAGCTTGTCCTTGAATTCGGTGAGCGATTTTTGAGCTCGGAATACAAGTGCATCGGCTTCATTGCGCGTTTCGGCAGATTCCTTGCGCGCTTTATCTTCTGCTTCATGGATTTCGGCTTCTTTGATCTTTTGCTTGATCTCATCATCCGATAATCCCGATTTTGCTTGAATGCTGATTTTCTGTTCTTTCCCGGACTGCTTGTCCTTGGCGGAAACTTGCAGAATGCCGTCGGCGTTGATGTCGAAGGCAACTTCGATTTGCGGCACGCCGCGGGGAGAAGGTGGAATATCGGTCAAGTCAAAGCGGCCGATTTCTTTGTTATCCCGCGCCATTTTACGCTCACCCTGGAGGACGACAATCGTCACAGCCGGCTGGTTGTCGCTGGCGGTCGAAAATATTTGCTTTTTTTGTGTCGGGATCGTGGTATTGCGATCGATGAGCGGAGTTAGAATGCCGCCGAGCGTTTCGATACCCAAAGTAAGGGGAACGACGTCGAGAAGCAAAACATCCTTCACATCGCCGGCAATCACGCCGCCCTGAATTGCTGCGCCAATAGCGACAGCTTCGTCAGGGTTGACGCTCTTGCTAGGCTCTCGGCCGAATGTATCGCGCACTTTCTGCTGAACGGAAGGCATGCGGGTCATACCGCCAACGAGAATTACCTCTCCGATATCGGATGTGGAAAGTCCTGCATCTTTTAATGCTTTTTGGCATGGCTCGACTGTGCGTTCAATGAGATTGTGGCACAGACTTTCGAGTTTTGCGCGTGTGAGTGTCAATGTGAGGTGTTTGGGGCCGCTGGCGTCCATTGTAATGAACGGCTGGTTGATTTCAGTTGAAGCAACGCCGGACAGCTCGATTTTCGCTTTTTCGGCCGCATCGCGAAGGCGCTGCAGAGCCATTTTGTCTTTGGATAAATCGATGCCGTGTTCTTTTTTGAACTCATCGAGCAGCCATTGCATGATCTCTTGGTCGAAATCGTCGCCGCCGAGGTGAGTGTCGCCATTCGTGGAGAGCACTTCGAAAACGCCGTCGCCGATTTCCAAAATTGAAATATCGAACGTTCCTCCGCCGAGGTCATAAACAGCAATTTTTTTATCGGTTTTGAGTTTATCGATTCCGTAGGCAAGGGCAGCCGCTGTTGGCTCAGGCAGGATGCGCTTGACATCGAGGCCGGCAATGCGCCCGGCGTCTTTGGTTGATTGACGCTGCGAGTCATTAAAATAGGCTGGAACGGTAATGATTGCTTCGGTGACTTTTTCGCCGAGGTAGCTTTCCGCCGTCTCTTTCATTTTTATTAAAATTTGTGCGGCCGCATCTTCGGGCGTTATGATCTTGTCTTCGATTTCGAAGACTGCGTCGCCGTTGTCATTTTTGCATACTTTGAAGGGAACCATTTTGGTCTCGGACTGCACTTCGGAGAACTTGCGTCCGATGAAGCGTTTTGTCGAGAACAGAGTGCGGTCAGGGTTAGTGACGGCTTGACGTTTTGCCGGAACGCCGACGGAGCGCTCGTTGCCTTTATAAGAGATCACGGAGGGCGTGGTTCGCGCACCTTCTGCGTTTGCAATGACCTTGGTCGTGCCCCCTTCCATGATGGCCACGCAAGAGTTGGTGGTGCCCAGGTCGATACCAATGATGATTCTTTTTTTTGTCATAATTTTTCCTGTTTTTTTAATTTTCTGTTTGGTTCGTTGAGACCGGTTCGGGGACCGGATCTATTGCTTTGCGCGGCAATCGCGCTACTTGTACACGTGCAGGGCGAATTGTGCGGCTCGCGCTGCGGTAACCTTTAGTGAATTCTTTGAGGATCGTTCCTTCAGGAGCGTCAAGGGTTTCAATGCTTTCCACGGCATCGTGAAAATTCGGATCGAATAGGACGCCTTCCGACTGAAGGGGTGTGATTCCGTAATTTTGCAGCACCTGCCTGAACTGAGACAGGATCATCTGAAAACCCATCGCCCAGTTTTTTACTTCGCCGGATGCGGCTTCAGCAAAACGCAAAGCATTTTCGAAGCTATCAATCACAGGCAAAAAGTCGCAAATTGTATTTTCGATTCCGAAGCTGATGACTTCCTGTTTTTCTTTGGCCAAGCGCTTACGGGCGTTTTCTCCGTCAGCGAGTGCTCGAAGATATTTGTCCTTCATTTCGTCGAGCTCTCTTTGCAAAACAACCTGTGGGTCTTCAGGGAGAGGGGCCTCCGGTTGAACCTCAGGCGGCTGGACTAATTCGGGCAATTCATTTTCTTGGGTCATGATTTATCTCGTTTTGTCTTCTATAAGTATAGAGCGGTTGGCCTGGACCATGTCGCTCGAACATTCAATCCGCTGGGCGCCCGATCCTGTGGGCTGTCGGAAAGAGATCTGATGTTTGTAAAAAATGTCAGTCAGGGTGGTGCTGATCAATTCGCTAAAATGGTGGAGAAGTCCAAAGAGTTCGCGGTAAGGCACTCGCAAAGGTCCAATGAGGGCAACGGAACCGGCAATCATTTGGTTGATTCGGTAAGGGATGGCAATCACCGTATTCTCGGCGCCCGGTGCTACGTGAGGGCAAAGCTCGTCGCCAATCCAATAAGTTAGGGTCGTCTTACGGCTGCATTCTCTTAAAACGGCGCGCATCTGTTCTTCGTCTTCCAAGAGGGCCAGGCTGTTGACTACTGCGGACGCATCGCTAAATTCCGGATAGGCAAGTAGTTTGGAAACGCCGCATCGCAAAATCTCTTCCGTAGAAAAGTTCAGATATCCGACGACATGGCGCACCATCGTCTCATTGTAAATTCGCTGTGCTTGCTTGGCATGCATTTCGCGCTCAAAAGTAACGTTTTCGCCCTTGTTGAGCCGCCAGAGAAAATATTTTTCGCATTTTTTGATGAATGAGTCATCGACTTCTTGCTCGAGATAAATCGTCTCGGTGCGGATCAGGCCGAAGTCGGTTATAATAATCGTGAGAAGCCGCATGGGATCGAGCTGGATGAGTTTCACTTCTTGAATGAAGTCCTGGTCAAAGCGCGGCATCGAGATGAAAACGGCGCACTTGGAGAGCTTGCTGAGCATTTCAGAGGCTTGATGAATGAGGGGAGCGATCTCTTTTCCCTTTTTTCGGAATACTTCCTCAAGGATGGCGCCATGGGAAGCGTCGAGTATGCCTTGGTCTTGAAAAGCATCAGCATAGAAGCGGAATGCTTTTTCGGTCGGAATTCGTCCTCCGGATGTATGAGGCTGTTTTAAGTATCCCATCGATTCGAGCTTGGCGAAATAGTTACGAATGGTCGCAGAGCTTAATGACTCGAAACCATCATCCTGAAGCGTCTGAGATCCAATGGGTTTGCCATGTTTCAAGTAGAGGTCGATCAAGCCGAACAATACGGCCTGTTCTCGGTCGTTTTTAGGTAGTTTCTTAGGTAGTAGACTTCTCAAGTTAGCACTCATAAAAATGGATGACAGTTACTCAATCTGATTTTAATTATAGCAAATGACTAAATCATGCGCAAGAAATTTAGCAATCATTAACGTCAATTGCTGACTTTACTACGTAAGTTGTTGTAAGTAAATAAATTAAAATGAACGGCCTGTCGAGAATGGCAGTGAAGGTTTTTCAATTAAAAACACGCTGTTAAATTGGGCAGCTGTTTTTTCCAATGGCAGCGTAAAAGGCGCACCAACTGAAGATCGCCTCGAACAATGAAAAACCTGAAAAAAACAAGAGGATGGGGCTCCATGAGGTAGCCACAGCCCATAAAAGGAGTCCAATTGCGATTGCCGCCCGCAATAATCGATCGGGCCAGCGGATATTATGATTGGCTTGGCGTAAAGAACTGCGAGCCAATCGTTTGACAATCAGCCGATAAGCGAACCCCGCAATAAATGCCAGGGCATAGAGACCGAGTAAATAGCCCCATATATAAGGTGATGCAGCCAAGGAGGCAAGCGGGTAGTTGAAAAACTGCGCTTTCAGGCGGGGGACTGTGATGATGGCTTTCATTATTTCTATAATGGGAAATTCTTCCAAAAATCCCGTAACCAGCACATATTTACCGACATTCGAGGGATTGTACACCTTGATGCGGTAATCTCCGGCGGGAACGGGCCGGCCTTTCAAAGTTTCGCCTTTGATTGAATCATCGGCTTTATATTCCGGTCCCCATAAGTAATGATCTTGGGCAAAATCCTCAAAAAACGGAGTCCAATCGAAATGACTGCCATCGAGTACGGCGATTGTCTCATTTATTCCGTCCTGAATATGGGTTATTTCAGCGAAAATATCTTTTTGGATGTTTGAGATGTCAGGCAACAATAGGCCGACGTACAGTTGAAAGTCCTGATCAGATTGAATGCGAAATTCAGCCGGCTCGCCTTTGAGTTCGCCGTAAAATGCCTGAGATACCTCAGGATGCCGAATTGTTTCGAAATTGCTCTCAACGATCCGGGGCTGATGCGCCATAGCCGTTCCTGAAAGCAGCGTAAGAAAAATAAACGATGAATTTCTGAACATTCCCACTGTATAAAACCTTATATAGATTGAATTTTTGACATAGCAGCCTTTTCGTCTTTGTATATTTTTTGCGGCAATCTCCGCAATCTGATTTAAATCGCTTCTCAATAAGTAGTCTCGGAACCTAAAATGTTCGCCTTAATATCAAACCCAAGAGGATTTTCTGGCAAATCGAGCTACCCCCAATCACAGCGCAGTTCGCGATGTTTTTTTCGAAAATCAACCCCTCCCTAAACCTTTGGTTGCTGATTCTCAAAAAGTTCAAGAAATAGCGAGACCGCTCTTTTCATGTTCCGCGGCTGAACCCGTTGATTTAAAAGGTCGTCCCCACCGTATGCGTTCTCTCTCGCCGGATTCTCCCAAGGAAGAGGGATCTCCAAAAGTTCAAAAAACAGCGAGACGACTCTTTTCATCTCCTCGGGCAGCGCTTGCTGTTTCAACGGAAAAGCAAATTGGTCCGGCAGCTTCTTTTCATTTGCAAACACCGAGAGGATCCTTTTCCGCGATTGAACCCGTCCATTTAAAAGGTCGTCCCCACCGTACGCGTTCTCCCTCGCCGGATTCTTCTTCTTCTTCGGATTCTCCCAAGGAAGAGGGATCTCCAAAAGTTCAAAAAACAGCGAGACGACTCTTTTTTTCTCCTCGGGCAGTGCCTGTTCCTTCAGCAGAAATCCAAATTGATCCGGAAGTTTCTTTTCATTTGCAAAAACCGACAGGATCGTTCATTCGAAGACCTCGAGCGCCTGTTGAAAGGTTTTCATTTACTCCCGTTTTAAGCGGTGGTCCTTTCATGTCGCGCTGTTCATATAGGGATCGATCTAAAATATCCGATCCATTTAATCGTGCTGCATTAGAAATTCAGGACAACCATTCTTTTAAATGGGGCGAAATGGTTATTCCTCTTACTCGAACCCACGTTGGAGGCGCTCACTGTCTCATATCTCGACTCCCTGCTGATTTACCGCCATTGATTCAAAATATTAGAAACGAATCCCTGATAATTAAGACTTTTCTTGCTCAATCTATATTGTCGTATGACGATAGAATCTCAGTGGGAGATGGATCTGCTGCGCATGTCCTCGCGCAATATGACAAATTAGTCGAATTACAATTCCCTGTATCCAAATTATACAACAGAGCGGATGTAAATCGGGGATGTGGGTATTTTATATTTGAGTATGTTCCGCATGCTTATCAACCTGGCTGGGGTCCTGATGCTACAATCGAAAACAACCAGGAATTAAAAACTATTTATAATTTCTTTCATTTTGCAGCGCAGCATAATTTAGACCTCGATTTCAGACCCACGAATTTACGTCGACGTGACGATGGGGAGTTGACTTATGTTGATTTTCTAGAAAACGCTCCCAAGACCGGAGGAGACTTATATTTTGAGCTTGAAAACAGAATTAAAACATTCAGAAACAAAACATTATCTCCAGAAAAAAACGATGAAATTTTTCGTCAATTACTAAAAGCAATTGAGTCTTTGAAACCATCGTATTTATAAAAAAATAATTCTGAGAATTTTATGACGAATTTAATCAATGGTTTTTCCTGCCCGCAACAAACCAATCATGTCGGTCACAAGCGGCCGCGCTCTCCAGAGATGACTGACAGCTTGCCGAGCCTTGACGCATCTCGAAAAACTCAAAGTGCCGCGGCTGAGCGTTTTTTAGAGTTCTCTGACCATCGTTTAAATCAAGACAATGTTTCAATCGGATCGCCTTTAGAACTGCAGAGTTATTTTCCATTTAATCAGAACAGAACGAAAATCGAGTATTATGCCAAGATAAACGGAATACCTGTAATGCCACGTTGTGGATATAAAAGTATTTCCGAAATCACCGATTCTTTTAACCAATCAGCCTTAAATATTCAGCAGACGGGTTCTTTCAATTTTGGCTACCGCACGATTCCTTTGGATACTTCTTGCGATGATGCGGGAAATCCCAGAACCTTTTCTGAAGGCGCTCACTATCTTTTGTCCAATATTCCGTTTAATCAGCCACGATTGATTCCGGATACTGATAACCAGTCGCTTATCATTAAGACTTTTCTTCAGCAATCGATACTATCGAAAGATCCCCGAATCTCTGTAGATAATGGAGCCGCTATGCGAGTTCTCTCGCAATATAATCAATTCAATGCGGCGGGAATTCCCGTGCCAAAATTTTATAATCAGGTCGAAGCCTCTCAGGGATGCGGCTATTTTCTTTTTGAACGTGTTCCGAATCCTTATCAACCAACTTGGCATAAAGATTCGACAATTTTTAATAACAAAGATTTAGCAACAATCTTCTTTTTGTTTAATTATGCTGCGATGAAACGAGTTGATATTGACATTAGTTCCAGGAGTTTGCGTCGACGAGATAATGGATCGATTGTCCTTGTCAATTTTCTAGGAGAAACACCTAAAAAAGGCCGAAAACTCTATTTTGAACTGGAAAAGAGGATCAGAACGTTTTGCCAACAAGGGGATCCAATTTATAATCAATTACATTATGCTATTTCTTCTCTAGTAGGTTAGTTTTTCAATCGCGTATATAAATTGGCGATAAGAAGAGCAAACGCACCATTGCCCATAATATTAGCGCAAGTAAAAATCGGATCAAACAGCACATAGAGAGCCGTGATCAACGTAGTCATTTCAGAATTAAAACCCAAATGCGCCGCTAGCACGGGAAGCATAACCATGATGCCTCCTGCAGGCACTCCGGCTGCTGAAAACTTTGCGAGAACAAAGTAAAGGGCAAAAACTAAGTATTGTAAAAAAGTGGGATCAGGCAGCCCAAAAGTTTTTAACACAGCAAAGGCAAAGATAGGAATCGCAAAACAGTCGCCTATCAGGTGAATATTTACCGTTGTAGGAATAATGGCGCGAACTAAAGAAGGATGCTGAGAATTTTTTTCTGTGCCAATCAAAGTCAAGGGCATGGAAGCCGCGCTGGACATGGTTCCCAATCCTGCAATAGCAGCCGGAGACATGTTTTTAAGGCATGTGATAAAAACAGACAAACGAAACTTGCTATAAATTAAATATAACAAGCAAATGTATGAAAATTGAGCGATCGCGATAGAGAAAAATATCACTGCATATTGAGATAGGATCATGAATATAATCTTGTCATGGATTAGTTTAATCACAAATCCTGTGATGAACAGAGGCATGACACAAACGATCACTAAAAAAATCTTGTCTACAATTCGGTCTAAATAATTTGCGATTTTTAATGTGAACGCAGGTTTAAAAACCGCACTAAGAATTCCAATAATTAATCCCGCAAACATTGCTTTGTCATTGGATATTAATTTTGGAAATGAAAAGCTCCAAGTAGGAATTAAAGGCTGAATGCTTTCCGGCAACTGAAGTTGAAGATCGAGTTGATATATTAACTTTCCTACATTGAAGCTTAGCATTGTGCCAATAAAATTAGAAATGCAAACACCTACGAATATTAGAAAAATCAACATCGTTGCGTGTTTGGCCAGATTTGCGGCTGTTTTAAATAAAAGAATAAAAATGATGATGGGCAATATTGAAACGAGCAGAGAAATTATCGTTAAACTCAGTGCATAGAGAACGGACTGGATTTGAGTCGGAATGAATTGATTTGCAATTATTAAAAAGAATATAATCGCGATAAGAATGATGGGCATTTTTCGAAACACAGTTTACCCTCTTTTACTGCAAACTATTAGATATTGATATTTATTGCTATTTTTTAGGCATCAGATGAATGAAAAGTTATTAAATTTACCGATGATTGCTGATGGAGAGGACAAAACTTCTCCACTTAAAAATCGTATTAGAAAAAACTATAAATATGTGCGGAAATGGGCTAAACGGACGGGGACAAATTGTTTTCGAATATACGATCGAGAAATCAAGGAATACCCCTTAGCTATCGACTTTTATGACGGTCGTTTTTGTGTCCATTATTTTGCAAGTGCGCAAGATGCCGATGATCCCCGCCAAGATCTACATGATGAGGCTGTGAGCGCGATCTGTTCTATTTTTAATGCGCCTGTTAATTCGATCTACTGGCGGACGCGAGTCAAGAGGGAAAAAACCGAACAGTATGAAAAAAACAGCGAGTCAAATGAGTTTTTTACAGTTCTTGAGTATGGGGTTAAATTCAAGGTCAACCTTCTTGACTATCTCGATACGGGGCTTTTTCTCGATCATCGAGAAACCCGCAGGTTAGTTTCTTCGATGTCTTCCGGAAAACGGTTGCTTAATCTCTTTGCATATACCTGTTCATTTAGTGTCCATGCGGCTGTTGCCGGGGCTGTTTTTACAAAGAGCGTAGATATGTCAAACACCTATACCGAGTGGGGAAAAAATAATTTTATCTTGAACTCGATCCCTTTGAAAAACAATCCAATCGTACGGGAAGATTGTTTGAAGTTTCTCGAAGAAGAAAAGGGGGAGAAATATGACCTTATTGTAATCGATCCGCCGACGATTTCTCGCTCCAAAAAAATGGATCAAATGTTTGATGTACAGTTGGATTATGTTTATTTAATCACAAAAGCTTTAACACTTTTGAATAAAGATGGAACGCTATTTTTTAGTACAAACTCTCGCAAATTTGATTTTGATGAAACTCTGTTTAGCGGATGCTCAATTCTTGAAATATCAAAAAAAACAATTCCGATCGATTTTCATAATCAAAAGATTCACCGCTGCTGGAAGATTTCTTTATGAGAAGGCTTTTCTAAAAGCGCCTTTTTATAGGGAGTGGTTAATCCCAGGAAAATGATCTGTACGATGAAAATGTGGCATTAGCCGTGTTAAACGATCTTTGGTTTTTTGTAATTGATGAATCTCAATATCTAAAAGTGCATTTTGAACAGAGTTTTGCAATAAATTCTCGTACGAAGAAATGGTTTCCTGGATCCAATCGGCTTCTTCGGATAAAGCGTTGGTTAAGCATTGGTTGATAGCCCTGCTCGAATGTTGGTCTAAACATCCGTGATTACTTGACGAAACGTAATTACTCCAAATCTTTTGGGCTCGTATGATTGCTTCTTTGAGGTTGGTGTTTTCTTCGAGGACATTTAGCAAAGGTTCTCGTGTTACTGTTGCCTTAATTGCACGATTGCAATCAACAACAAGCCGAAGTAAATGATCTTGCAATGTTATTAATTGCTTTGGATCTTTTGTATAACATTTTCTATGTAAAGCCTTATTAATCAATCTGATTTTGTTTTGAATCCAAAAGGTTTCTTCGAATAAAACATCGGTTAAACATTGATTAATGACTCGCATTGAAAGCTTTTCTACTAAATCGGACAGTTCATCGTTAGAAACTTTTTTGCGATCATCCCAAATTTGCTGAGTGTGTTTGATGGCCTCTTCAAGATGGGGGATTTTTGCGAATTGATGCTCCTGATCGATTTTGCTGCACAAATCTTCTGGTTCGGGTTTATTTATGCAAAATGGCTTTTCACAATCGTGGCAAATATTCAAAAGCCAGTCTCTTTTTTCATACAATGTCAATGGATATTGCCACCCAATCATTAACAATTCCTTGTATAAAATTAATGGAAAATTAACAGAATGGTTGATTTCGCTCAAGCCCAAAAATGATTTTTGAGTCACGTTCGGTATACCTCTTGTCAGTTCGAAAAAACATTGTGAAAAATAAAAAAAATGAGTAAAAATTCCTCAACTGAAAAAAATTACAGAAAATCCACAAACTTTAACGATTATTTTCGGTCATCGCTAAAACCTAAAATAATTGGATTTCCTATGTCTGTTTCAAAACTTCCGCATAATTGTATCCAGCATCTGGCGCAATTTTTAGATGTCCGCGATTTGGCAGCTCTATCTAAAACGGATCGGCATTTTCGCGAACTCATGTTGCGTGGAAAATTTCCAATAATTCTAATCGAATTGAATGAACGCATGCAATTGCGAGGCCATGAGACGACTTATCTTGAATATATGGCATGGACGCAAGCGTCTAGATGTTTAGGATTTGAGCAAAAACCGCTTATGGCAGTCGAAAGTGTGGATTTATCCAATTCACATGTTACCGATGAACAGCTATATGAGTTAGCTAGAAACTTTCCAAATTTGAAGAAGCTCAACTTAACCAACTGTTCTTATGTTACCGACAACGGACTTGAGCAAATTAGATGGCTTTCTTTGAATAGCCTGAATCTCAGCAACTGCAATCAATTCACGCAGGATGTTCTAGGGAAACTGACGCGTTTCTGGCTAAATTTGGAGAGTATCGATCTCAGCGGCTGTCGCCAATTCACTGATTCCGATCTAAAAAATCTGCTGAGTTACATTCCAGACCTCAAGTATCTGAACATTTCCGGCTGCACCGAAATCACCAATGCTGGTCTAAAACGACTGCTTTTATACCCAGATCTCAAGAAACTCGTTGTTGATGAATTCAATTAATTCATCAGTCAAGGTTTAAAAGGAGGAGGTTGATCGCCTCCCCCTTTTTTTTATGGCTGAAGGATCCTTCGAGCTGTAAGGTAATGATATTTTGTTGTTTGAAGGTGGTCGACCATAATCGTTGGGCTTCCGCCTCTTACGCCGCTGTATAGGATTTCGTTGTTTCCTAAATAAAACCCCACATGAGTGATGCGGCCTTCTCCGAAAAATATCAGATCGCCTCTTTGCAGATCTTCTCTTGAAACGGGAGTCAACAGCTTGCTATTTGCCTGATCGCGCGAGTTGCGTGGTAAAAGCAGTCCCATTTCCTTGCAAAGCATTTGAACAAAGCCTGAGCAATCAAATCCGTAGCTTGAGGTGCCGCCCCATGTATAAGGAAGCCCGAGAAATTTTGTGCTAAAAACCAGAGCCTCTTCCAGAGTTTTGAGGCGTGGGGCAAAATCGATATCTCCTCGCTGAATCCAGGCTCGCTCGCCTGAGGCTAATTCAATTGGCACCCATCTTTCTTCATCATCGATTGCATTGATGAGCTTGATTTTCGCTCCATAAGGAATCGTTAAAAGCGGGGGGAAAGTAGATGTATCGGGTACGCGATAAATGTGGGCGAAGAGATTTTTTAAGGGCCGCAGTTGAGTGCTTTTTTCAAAGTCCTCATTTCGAATAACCTGAACAGATCGTACAAAACCTTCCACTCCATCCGGCATTCTGATTTTACTCCAGCCAGTTCCAACGTCTTCAACAACAACCACCGGATTGCCATAAATCGCCTGGGAATCGACTGCCGAATTTTCTTCAGGAGATATAAAGACATTTATAACCGGTTGATTAATCACCTCACCGCAAAGCGATCCTGTTAGAGTCATAGAAAGACCAAAAAACAAAATGAGAAATCGAGACATAAAATCCTCCATATGGGAAGAAATTTTCTTTTATTTAGAAAAAAAGCTCAACGATTTTTGCATCTCGGTGCGTTGCTCGTTCTCGCGAGGTTTCAAATTGAGAAGTTTGTTTCTTTACGAGTCCTTAGCCGCCAGTATAAATTGTTCGCTGTCTTCGATCACGCGGCGAGAGAGCCCCATCACTCCAATCAAATTCGTAACGACCATGAGCGTAATGGCAAGATCGGCCAAAGTCCAAATCATTCCTACGTGGATTAAGCTGCCGACAGGAATCAATGCAATAAAAGCATACTTAAACCAGCGCCCATTTTTTGGCCCGATTAAATATCCGAGAGCTTTTTCACCGCAATAGGCCCAGGCCAGGATTGTGGTAAAAGCGAAGAGAACCAAAGATATCATTACGATATAGCCGCCAATGGGAGAGCCAAGTCCTAAGGTAAAGGCGTGAGTAACCATGTTCGTGCTTTCCAATCCGGGAATTTGCCAGGCTCCGGTTAAAATTAGAATGAGGCCTGTCGCAGTGCATACGATCATTACCATTAAAGGGGCGAATAGGGTTGCAATGCCATCGATTACGGGATCCTTAGACCGAGCGCTCGATTGAAGGATCGGGACGATTCCTGTGCCGGCATCGGTCGCAAACAACCCGCGGTCGAATCCGGTGGTGATGGCTTTCAGCACTCCGGCGCCTAAAACGCCTCCGAGAACTGAGGTAAAATCGAACGCATGTCGGAACATCAAGCCGAAGGCGGGTAGAACTCTGTCGGCATTGAGGGCGATAATGATGAAGGAGACGCTCAAGTAAAGAATGGCTTTGAACGGAACGATATAGGAAGCAAATTTTGCAATCCGTTTGATTCCTCCGAGGATGACTATAGCTACCACAACTCCAATTACAAGGCTGCAATAGAAGGGATTAAAGCCCATCTTTTCTAGTGGTAGAAGGACTGAATTGATCTGGGCAAAATTACCGACGGTGAGTGACCCGAAGATGGTAAACAAAGCGAAAAAGGCTCCGATCGTCTTATAGCCTAGACCATCTCTCAGGTAATACATTGGGCCGCCGACGTATTCGCCTGCATCCGTTTTTTGGCGGTATTTTACGCCCAGGATGCAGCTGGCGTATTGGATCGCCGCTCCAAAGAACGCCATAACCCACATCCAAACCAACGCTCCCGGCCCGCCTGTGACGATCGCCACAGCCATTCCTGAGATATTGCCTGTGCCGAAGTTGCCGGCCAGGACGGCTGACATCGCGCTGAAGCGGCTGATGTTTCCCTGAGCCTGATCTTTACGGGTAAGGCAGGAAAAGCTTTGTTTTAATTTCGTTATTTGTACGAATCGGAGGCGTAGGGTGAGGTAAATTCCGGTGCAGACGATTGCGGGGAATACGACAAGCAACGTAAAATTGTAATTCAATGTGTCCAATAAAGTTTTAAAATCCATTTGACTCCTTGTCGGTTGAGCCTATTGTGCAATTTCGCGCTTTCAAAGCTTTAATCGTCCAAATTTTATCATTTTTTTACCTTTGATTTGAACTGCATAATCCGAAATGTTTCAGAAAAATTTCTTGAACTTTGCGAATAGAAGAAGCCATATGGGTGTTGAAGTTTTTCCCATCGGGAATTTGCGGCAAATCTTATTGCAACGATATACACAAACCACTTGAAAAATCGGTTTTTGGCTGCGTCGTCAGCCATTGGCTTTGATCTCCGCAATAGATTGCAACGCAAAATCTCGCCCTTAAAAATCAAAGCTTCAGGCCGATAAATTTTTTAGCGGTGTGAAATGACGGCGGCCGATTTTAGCGCCATGTTACATCCCATCTCCGTTGGAATCAGGATGGCTAAACCTAGAGCACTAATTGCGAGCGATTTAATGGATACTTTTCCGAGCAATGCAATAAAAGCAGTTAAAGAATGCACGCCGCAAATCATGGCGCTGCCAGCAGTAAAGGCGCAAATCCCTGCAATAACGATCGCAGATGCCAAAACACGTAAAGCAAGAGAAGTTACTTTTTTCTGAAGCTCTTCATGTTTCATAGTAGAATGATTTTTTAAATCGATGCAATCATTAACAAATTTTTTGGCGCTTGTAGAAAAAGAATTGAAAAAATTTTCAATACGTACCATATTTCCTCGGTTTTGTTTGATTTGGGATGTTATTATAGAATGCGCGAAATTTTATTCAACTCAAAATATGTTTTACATGCTTGTTTATTTAGTAAACTAATTTTGTAAATATACGGTTATATGTTGATATCTTGAGCGATGGTTTAAATTGTTGAGAAGGAGAATTCTTAATCTATACTGCTGTCGGCCTGAAGCTTTGATTTTTGAGGGCGAGATTTTGCGTTCCAATGTATTGCGGAGATCGAAGCCAACTTGCAGCAAGTTAGCGAGATCGAGC
>CAISYW010000142.1 GCA_903889795.1 uncultured Chlamydiae bacterium
CGGCTTTGCCGTATCAATCTTCGCTCGGAATCCTTCGTAATCAAGAATGAATTCCTCGCTTAGATCGCGAGCTAAAGCTCGCTTTGATCCGGCTTCTCCTCGCTGACGCTCTTTGTCTCATATTTGGCCAGCGGGTTAATACCTCTGATTATTGGGCAAGGTTCATTCGCTGAACGAGAAGTCTGTATTGATAGATCTTTTTTGGCCCCACGAGAACCTCTACGCGATAGATACGGAAAATTTCGCCGCGGATTCCCTGTTTTTCTCCTTTGCATTTTAAGGTATAGGAACGATGAACCGATCGGGCGGGGAGATGGGGGATCAGAAGTTTTGCATCGGGAAGCGTCCGGGTAATTTCCTGCTCTTTTCCGGGGAGCTTTTCCCATTGGATCCCCTCTTTTAATAGAAATTCCTTGATCTCTGAAAAGGTCCAGTCAGCAACGCGCTGGCATTCAAAAGACTCCAGCCGGTTGATTTGGGCTCGGTAGTGCTTGATTGGCCAGCGCATGAGGGGCGCCGCAAAAACGGCAACCAGGGCGACGGCCAAAAGAACTTCTAGAAGAAGAAAATTTCGTTTGATAGGGATCATCTCAATGATGTACATTTTACCTGCTATTCTGTTTAGATAAAATAGTAAACATGCGATAGTCATCGTATTGGCGAAAGATTCAAATATGAATTTGCAAACAAAAGCTCTTTACAATCTTTTACGGTTGAACTACGTCAGCGATCCATCGCTTCCTTGTGAAAAGTGGCAGGTGGAAGATCTGCGCAGCGTTTCAATGGAATTGTTGTTCAAACGACTGGCTAAAATTGGCATAGAGCTCTCTTCGGAGAGAATGCATCGTTTTGCCGATGAGTGCGATTCTCCTGAAGAGCTTACGGAATTGCTGCTGCCTGACCAGGAAGATCTGAAGCAGCATGATGAAGCTTATTTAATGATTTTTGAACTTTGGCGCCGGTTATTTCCGGAAAGACAGACTCTTTCCATTTTCTGCGATGAACTGGATTATCAGATTTCATTTTTTGAGGCGGGTGAATTAGAAAGCGATGAGCCGATTCAAGACGCATTAGCGAACCTGGATGAAATTCTCAGCGAAAATGCGGATGGCGGCATTAAACCGGCTAAAATTTTTGAAAAGATCAGCAGCTATTGTGCTCATGATCTGATGGGTTTTATTATCGATTATATTTCTAATTTGATCGATGCGCAAAATCAACTTTACGCATCGGAGCTAATTGAAGATTTTGCTCCCTATGCGCCTGGGTTGATCTGGTTTGATTTTTTACGCGCTCGAGTAACTGCATTAACCGATCCTGTTGAAGCCAATCGCGCTGTCAATGAACTATTGAAATGCGATGAGAAGTTGAGCGTCGATCTCTTGCTTGAAATTTTGCGCTTTCAGGCGGGATATGGTGAAAAAGCCGTATTTCTCGGCGCGATGAAAAAAATTCTTCCCCGATTGGAAACGGAAGAAGATTTTCGAGAATTGTTGACTCTCTCTCAGGAATATTTTCGACGCCGCGATCGTGAGGATTTAGAACTGGCGATTCAGCAGCTTTTGATTCAGCGGCAAAATACGAGCGGGGATATTCATCTCTCTGATCCTGCCATCAAAACATTCGAGAAGTTGATTCTTTTTAATTTAGGTTAATTCAAGAGGAACGGGCTGAAAGCGAATGTAATCGCTGGAGGCTAAAACATAGCGTACATTGTTTTTTGTGCCGAATAGCGAAAGACCGCTCTTGATGTTATGCAAGTGGCCAAAAACGCAGATATCGATGCGATGTTTTTCGAGAATCTTTGAGGCCATCGATGGCTTTAAATCGGCTCCGATCGGTGGATAGTGCGTCATGGCGATGCGTATTTTTGCGTCGTTTGGCATAGAAGAAAGGCTCATTTCGAGCCGTTGCAGTTCTCTCTCGAAAATTTTCTCACTGAGATCTTCTTGAACTAAAGCTTCCGGGTCGATGACTTTTGCCTTGGGATTTTCCCGATATTCGATGAAATCGCTGAAACGATATTCTTCAGAGTCCCACAGCCTCGCGCCGCCCACGGCAACCTCTTTCCAGCGAAAAGAGTTGTTTTGAATCAGATGCAGCGATGGCGGAAGAACAGCGGCGATTTTTTTTAATGATCCCCACCAATAATCATGGTTGCCTTTCAGGAGCAATTTGGTTCCGGGGAGGCGATCGATCCACTGTAAGTCGATCAGCGCCTCTTCGAGCCGCATGGCCCATGAGATGTCTCCCGGGATTAGCACGAGATCATCAGCAGAGACGAGATTTGTCCAGGACTCTTCGATTTTTTTGGCATGTTCTTTCCAGGATGGTCCAAAAATATCCATGCTCTTATTGGGAATGCCGAAACTCAAATGTAAATCGCCGATCGCCCATATATTCATAATATTCCCTTATCTAAAAAAAGCGGCATTGTAGTCTGAGCGGACGAATGGACCGCAGAACATCCGTTTGACGCCAAGATTCAGCCCGTATTGTTCGTATGCCTGAAATTGTTCGAGCGAAATGAACTCTTTTACCGGCAATTTGCGGCGGCTTGGCTGCAAATATTGGCCGATCGTGATGATATCGCACCCTGTCGATATCAAATCGTCGATTGCTTCACGAACCTCTTTTTCACTCTCGCCTAAACCCACCATGATTCCCGATTTGACATACATTGTGCTTTTCGACTCTTTCGCATAGCGCAAAATGGCGAGCGAGCGATCATATTCTGCAGAGTGGCGGATGCGCGGGGTGAGCGATCGAACGGTTTCAAGATTGTGATTGTAGATATGAGGTTTTTCCGCCAAGACGATTTCGAGCAAACGATTCTCGCCGGAAAAATCGGAGCTGAGCACTTCGATGGTGGTTTGTGGATTTTCTCTCTGGACAGCGCGGATGATGGCGGCGATATGTCCCGCGCCCTGATCGGGGAGATCGTCGCGGGTGACCATCGTAATCACGGCATGCACGAGTCCCATTTCCTTGACGGATGAGGCGATTCGATCGGGTTCATCGGCTTCGGGAGGGGGAGGCGTTTTTGAATAGCCGATTTCGCAAAAGGCGCAGTTGCGCGTACATGATTTGCCGAGAGCTAAAAAGGTAGCTGTACGGTTCGTGTAGCACTCGAGCCGGTTAGGGCATTTAGCCTCCATGCAAACTGTGCTCAGCCGATATTTTTTTAAAATTTCCGCTGTTTGGAGCATTTGTGGCCCCATCGGTATCGAGCGATGCAGATGACAGGGAAAGCGGCTCATCGCTTTGTCCGCGGCGGAAGGTGGATGGGTGTATCATTTGCGACGGCGGCCGCTTCCATCCAGCTTTCGGACATCGTGGGATGGGCGTGGATGGTGTGGATGATTGAATCCAATATCAGTTCATTTTGGATGGCCAGGGCCATTTCAGCGATCAGAATGGATGCATCATGTCCAATCACCTGGGCGCCGAAAATTTGGCCTGTTTTTTTGTCCGAGATAATTTGTGTAAAACCTTCGGTTTCTTTGGAGGCCAACGCTTTGCCAAGCGCCTGAAATGGGAAAAAACCGGCGGTGGCGGATGAATAACCCGCTTCATGGGCTTGTTCCAAGGTCATGCCGACAGTCGCGATTTCAGGACTGGTAAATACAACGGCCGGAACGGCCTCATAATGCATGTGCATCGGGTGGCCGGCGGCATTGGAGGCCGCGACGATTCCTTGATGCGAAGCGACATGAGCCAGCATCCATTTACCGGTTACGTCGCCGATCGCATAAATGCCTTTGACGGCCGTTTCCATTCGACTGTCCGTGTCGATTATTCCCTTCTCGTTGGCTGAGAGACCGGCTTTAGCCAGATCGAGTCCGTCCAGGAAGATTTTGCGGCCCACCGAGATCAAGGCGAGGTCGGCATCCATCGTTTTTCCATCGTGGAGAGTAATCGTAACGTGCGTTTTTTTGTTCTCGATCTTTTGGACTTTCACATCTGTCTGGATTTCGATTCCGCGCGATTGGAAGGATTTGGTCATAAATTGGGCGATCTGTTTTCCCTGAGCGGAGAGAATCGATGGAAGCGCTTCCAGGATTGTGATCTTTACGCCCAGTTCGGCAAAAAGAGAGGCAAATTCACACCCGATATAGCCTCCGCCTACGATGCAGAGATGGCGAGGCAGCTCGGTCAGTTCCAAAATCGAGGTGGAATTAAGTATGCGCTGATGGTCGCAGGGAAATGCTTTGATTTCTTGGGGGAGGGACCCTGTGGCAATGATGATCTGTTCGGCTTCTACGAAGAGATTGTCTTGTCCGATGATTTTCAATTCCGAGGGCGATTGAAATTGCGCTGTCCCGCGATAGATGGAGATATTGTTGCTCTTGAGAAGGCCTTCGAGAGATGAGCGGATCTTTGAGACGATCTGATCTTTTTGGCTCTTCATTTGAGCGTAATCAAACGAGACGGAGCCGACAGAAATGCCAAAATTTTTTGCGTTTCGGATGGTTTGCAGCACTGAAGCATTGGATAGAAGCGTTTTTGTCGGAATGCAGCCCACATTGAGGCAGCATCCGCCCACTAATCCTTTGTCGATCAGAGCAACGGATCGGCCCATTTGCGCCGCTTTAATTGCAGCGACATAGCCGCCGGGACCTGCGCCGATAATGGCAATATCATGTTTTTTTCTGTCAGTCATGGCTTTCCTAAAAAATAATTTACAACGAGCGATCCTCCCTATTTTATCCTAAAAAGATAAATTCGACACCCGCAAAAAGCTCTTTTCTGTATATAATTTGAAATTATGAAACCAAATAAGCGCCAGAAGCTCTGCTGCAACTGTGATGGGGAAATCGACTTAGATGTGATTGTCTGCCCTTATTGCGCAGCTGATTTGCGCGATGAAAAACCTGAACAGCAGCGCTCAGCCCATATCGCCGGAAATGTCCGTCCTCTCAATGGAGGGCATCAAATGTCCGAAGCGCTCTATCCGCTTCCCTTTGGCCAGCAGGAAACGAATGAAAACGCACCGCCAACCGAGACTGTCCAGTCCCAGGTAGCGCCTGCTTTGGAAGAAAAGCCGAATCGCATCGTCAGTTCCGTTTTACTATTGACCGTAGGACTCCAACTTTTATTGTTGGGGTTTTTGCTCGTTCTTTTATCTCATAATGGGTCTCTCACCCTCAAATGGGATGCACGGCTCTGGTTTCTTTATATTTTCGCCTCGATCCCATTTCTCATTTTTGGGTATCGTTCATTAGCAAAACTTTAGTTTTTTACCTTAATTGACAAAAACGCAAGTTACCTATCTTTAGGTATTTAAGGGGTATTGCCTTGCAAATTCAAAGTCTGGCTTTGAATTTGCAAGCAATAAAGCTTGAATGAA
>CAISYW010000143.1 GCA_903889795.1 uncultured Chlamydiae bacterium
CAAGCCGTTTCTCTGGAAAGAATAGCTCTTGTTCTATTCAGATTAATGTAATAAAATTCATTCTATGAAATGGCTGTTTTTTTCTCTAATTAGACCTAAACGCATTCTTCGTCAGAGCTATAGACTCTATCGCCGCAAAGAGAAATCTCTCTCCGCGCCGCAAAAAGAAGAGATCCAATCTTTTTTGACCAACCTGCAATCAGCCATCATCCAAAAAGATTCTGAAAAGGCCCATCAAACAGCTCTTCTGCTCGAGGACGCCTCTCGCAAGCTGCTTACTAAAAATTCATGGGATCATCTCCGCGATTTTTGCTCGGCCATGCTCTTTGCTCTCGTCGTCGCAATCGCCGTTCGCCAAATGTGGTTTGAGCTCTATCGGATTCCGAGCGGATCAATGCGCCCGACTCTGAAAGAAGAAGATTTTCTTCTCGTATCCAAAACCGATTTCGGAATCAACACCGTTACTCGGACATCCCATTTCCATTTCGACCCAACTTTAGTCAAGCGTGGCCAAATCGTCATTTTCTCGATCGATCAAATGGATGTCTCCGATCCCGATACAATGTATTTCTATCTCATTCCGGGTAAAAAGCAATTTGTAAAACGCCTGATCGGAAAACCGGGAGACTCTGTATATTTTTATGGAGGAAGAATCTATGGCATCGATGCGGAAGGCCATGACTTAGTCGATCTGAGAGAAAGCGATTGGATTCAACCGCTTGAACATATTCCTTTTATCCGATTCGACGGAAAACCCGACACCCCGACTGTTCCCAATAAAGGCATTTTTTCTCCCGTTGTGTTCAATCAGATGAACGAGCCAATCGCAAGGCTGACATTTCAAGACTACGGTAAAATTACCGGTGAAATGCTCGTGCCGATGAAGAACTATTTCGATGCCTGGGGTTTTAAAAATTTCGCCATGGCTCGGTTACTTACACCGGCAGACATCAAACAACTCTACAACAACCAATCTCAAGAGCTTCGCATAGCGCCTCTTTATTTGGAGCTGACACACCACCCCAGCTTGACCAATCCAGTTTTAGTACGAGATGAATATCGACGCTTGCGCCCCGATCTTTCAACAAGTGTATCGTTCATTGAGCTCGATCAAGAAAATCTCGATGCCATTATGCGCCATATGATCACTTGCCGTTTCATAGTGAAGGATGGAATCGCCACACGCTATGGCTCCTCTTTTTATTCCACAACTTTTCTTCCGCACATTAAAAACGTCGAGAACGGAACCTACGAAATTCAAGATGGAAAAGCCTACCGCGTTTTATGGGGCGGTATCACCCTACGGCTTCCCGATGACCATCCCCTGCTGGCGACAGATCCAATGAATGTTCAGCTTTTATATAATCTCGGAATCGAGATGGATACCCATTTTACTCCCGCTCATCCATCAGGCCTCTTTTACCCCTCTCGATATGCCTATTTCCGCAATCACGATCTCTATTTGCTCGGCACACCCATTTTAAAACAAACCGATTCAAACCTATCTCTTTATTTCCGGCGCGAACATCAAAAACAAGCAGCTTCAGCCAACTACTCTCCTTTCGAAGATATGGGTCCTCCTCTGACCGCGAATGGCCAGATCGATGGTGATTTCATTCGAAAATATGGTTTGAAGGTCCCCGAAAAGATGTACTTAGTGCTCGGAGATAACCACGCCATGAGCGCCGACAGCCGTCACTTTGGCTTCGTTCCTCAGGACAATTTACGTGGAGGAGCTTGTTTGCTCATCTGGCCATTTGGCTCCCGATGGGGCCGCCTGCTTCAACCTGCAATCGCCCACCTAACCATCCCCAATTTAACGATTTGGGTACTATTTGTATTAATATCCCTAGCCTATGCCACTTATATTCACCGTAAATATAATAAACCTCTAAAATTCTAAAGACCTTACACACAACATCTTGGTTTTTATTGACTATAAAAAAGTTAGATAATTTCATTGCAATATTAACAATAAATATTGTATAATCTATTAAAATAACACCATAGTTTAATTATGAGCCAAGCATTAAATCCAATCAACGCTGTAGATACCACAGCAAAACCAAATAGCTTTCCATCAACACAACAACCCATACATGCTGCTATCGGTGTTTTACAACAACAGCCTCTTGCGGTTGCTCTAGCTGACAAAACCAAATATACATTAATCTCACAAACACCCGGTTCAATTCGACGGGCTCAAGCAATTGCTATCTTGCCCATCACACTTAAGCTTCTCAAAATCATTGCCTTTATAGGGATTGCTGTAGGAATCACCTTTTTAATCGCTAATTTTGTGGTGTTTCCACCAATGTTATTCCCTTACATAGTATTAATAACCTTTCTCACCCTCTGTTTGATACATGTTATTTTGAAACAATGTCTGAAACGTCGAGAAAAAAGATTTCAGGGGGAAATGGCAATACAAATTTTTAAAGCATTGAGATTATTTACTACAGATCATTTCAAAAATATCGATATAAGCAATCTAGATCTTGTAATCACTGATTTAAAAATAGAGACAAAATGGAAAGGAATCCCGGAATTTAGAGAATTGATGAGATTGCTTTTATCTAAACGATCTTCATTATCCGACCTAAAAAGGTACAATGAACTTTATCGCTCGATTTTTAACGCAAACATCCAAGAATGGGCTACCGGTTCCGACTTGAAAAAACTCAGCGAGTTTCAGAAGTTTTTTCAAAAACTCGGAAGAGTCCAGGAACTGGACGTTGATGGATCCCCTGTATTTGAAAATTTGGGATCCGAAATGCTGGGCACATTTACAACGCCTACAAATATGCAAGAATTTAGCGATCTCTTTAAGAAAATGTTCAAACACCCTCCCATAGGAACCTTTCATAAAGATGGCGGCCTTAAATTAAGAGGAATCTGGTGGGGACTATTTCATACCAAGCAACTTTGCAAGAGCCTCCAATCTAAAGTTCTGGGAGTCCGGCACGACCAAAGCTTCTTATGCGGCCTTTCCAGTCGTGTCCTCAAAATAGGTAAAGTTTGGATCATGAGAGCGGACGGAATTTTCAATCCGCAAAAACAAATGACTTTCATTGAATTGCAAACCGATCCAAATACCCACATGCACATACATAATCTCCAGAGTCGCACCAAAGCAGAAAATGCTCGGCGCGAACATTGGGACGAAAGCGTTCCCAGCGGCACCAATCTGACCACATCCAGCACTTCTGTGAATGGTCCAACCTGGAAATCAGAAGAAGCTCCTGGATCCACAGTTGCTGAATATCTCGACTGGTATGAAACGGAAGGAATAAAGACAACTGTCGCTAAAAAAGAAGAACAAAAAGCAAACGTCAATCTTGAAATCTGGAAAGAAGCGATAGCTATGGCAAAAACAGCTTTTGCAGGTGTCATTCCGAATACAAAAGATTCAAGACGAATGTTGCAATTCGGCGTCCAGACATTTGTCACTCAATTGGAGCAAAAAAAAGGAGATCTGGCCATTCCAGATGGTAGAGAAGGTTTTTATCTCTCGCCATGCGTACAGATGGTTGATCGCGGCGCAACGATTGAAACGATGATGGCCATTTTATCTTTATTAGAAGAGGGTGTATTATTTAATGATCAAAAAATTAAGTCTCTCGCTGGTTTACTTATGTCAGGAATCTTACTCGAGGGAAGAGCACCAAACAAAGAGCGCTATCAACCACTTCTCGATATGCTGGATTTCATTGCAAAGGATCCTGTTGCTTTTACCAAAGCACTAACCCAAAAACCAGAACCTCCGCTCGTGGCGGAAGCTCAATAACCAGAACAACTCAGCACCATAATTTCATCAGCTATTATTTTGTCTTTGCTCCCAAGAGCTGCAAACGATAAAATAAACTATTCTGCGCCAAATGATGATTTGGCCTGAAGCTGCTGAACCTTTTTGGTAATGATGAAATGCTCGAAATCTTTCATACCATCACTCCTTTCATCGAAGTCTTGATCATTTCAATCATGCTCAATTACCTGCTCTCTTTTTTCTGGAAAACAAAATCGATGGATCTCGTACTGGGGTTCTTTGCGTTCTTTTTCATTCTCATTACTTCGAGCTGGTTCAACCTACCCGTTCTTCATAAGATCATGATTTTAATCGGCAATGTCGCTGTCATTGCGGTTTTGATCATCTTTCAACCGGAACTGCGTGTCGCGCTCTCCAAACTTAGCCTGAAAAATCGACGCTATCGCGACATCAACGAATTTGACAAATTCCTCGACCAATTGGCCACCTCCGTCTATCGAATGTCGGAAAAAAGGGTCGGCGCCATTATCGCGCTCGAAAACGAAGATTCTTTGCAGGAATATGCCCAAAAGGCAATCATCATCAATGCTGAATTTTCACCGGAACTCCTCGAAACGATCTTCGCTGTTAATACGCCTTTGCACGATGGTGCGGTCATCTTGCGCGACCGCGTATTAATGGCATCATCCGTCATTTTGCCTCTGTCCGAAGATAATTCACAGTTGGCGAAATCGATGGGAACGCGCCACCGAGCCGGTTTGGGACTCAGCCATTCAACCGATGCTCTCGTGATCGTCATATCCGAAGAGAGCGGAAAAGTTTCAATCGCCCGTGAAGGAATCATGACGCGGGGGATTAAAATCGATCGCTTTAAAGGGATTATCCGCAGCATCTTTAATCCCCCGATACATGGCAAACTACAAACGAAATTTAACCTCTTCGAGTGGCTGAAACGATGAAAACATTGATTATGCGGCTCTTCATCGACAACTGGCAGCGTAAATTATTTTCCGTCATTTTGGCGATGATCATCTGGATTGCCATCAGCCTCTCCATGACCGTAACTAAAATCATCTCGAATATTCCTGTGCGCGCCATCAATCTGGAAAAGGAAAAGACCATCGAAGGCATGCAAGTCAATGGAATCCTCAATAAACGGATCATATTGACAATCACCGGAAATAAAACCGCGATGGACGAATTGACGAGCAAGGATCTCGAAGTTGTCATCGATGCGCAGGGCAAAAACGACCAATGGATCGCCTCAATTTCGAAAAAAAACCTCATCAGTTTACACCCCGATCTGGATATCTCCAAAATGATCAGCCGCGTGGCTCCTTATGATATGATCATCAAACAGAGCAAGCTCGTCACAGAAAAGATCCCCGTTCGCGTCACCCAGCCCATCGGCGAAGCTCCCAAAGGATACAAGTTTCTTGACGTCTGGCCCTACCTTCTCTACGTAACCGTCACAGGCCCCGAGGAAGCGGTTAAACGATTAAAATCCCGCGGTCTCACCTTGACGTTCAATCTGAGCGATATCTCGAAAGACGAGCTCGAAAGAATTCAATCATCAAAAAAACAGCCCACGGATGAAGTAAGCTTTTTCGTGCCGAGCTCCTGGAAAAAAGTCAACCTTCCCATGCTATCGGACGCATCCATCGAAATTGATGATCCTCAAAGCAAAGGGCTCAGAATCGACTTTTCCCGCCAAGACCTGATTCCTCTCGATGGATCCATCCCGATCACCGTATTTTTTCCTCCTAAATTCAGCTCAACACTGAACCCTGAAACATATACCCTTGCCACCAATGACTTCATCGTCAAGAAAAATGGCGTAAAGATGATCAATTTCCCCCTTTATGCATCCGGCGTCAGCCAACTCTTTGCCGAAATCGTCAAAGATATGATTCAAGTCGTGGTGATCGCCTACCCTAAAAGCGAACGCGATACTCTCCTATGGAACGCGCAATTTATCTACCCCCATGAACTCGAGGATCGCTATGTCGCCCGAATCATGTCCGACGCGAATGATGAAAATGAGGACGTACAGCCGCATTTACGCGAAGAATATCTACGCAATCGCTTTCGTAGTTACATGAATCGGTTTCGCCTTTATACTCCGCAAAATAAAAAGCTGGTCTTGCAAATCGAGCTCCAAGCAAATACCATTACCGTCACACCGCAAAATCATTGATCGAGAAATCGGCTGGCTATGCAGATTGTATTATTAAAATCGCAGGTCGCTCAACATGGCGGATTGGAAAAATACGCCTCCCGAATCGCTCAAGGCTTTCTCAATAAAGGGATGAAAGTCTCCATCCTGACGACAGGGAAACAGAGAGACTCGCTTCATCCTCCCAAAGTCACTGTCCACTCCGTTAAAACCTGCCGATGGCCCGCCTTTTGGCGTATGGAGCAGTTTGACCGTTTTGTTCAGAGCTATTTACAAAAGAATCCGACTCATATTGTCTTCGGCATGGATCGCAACCGCTACCAAACCCATTACCGCGCCGGCAATGGCGTCCACGCCGCATTTTTACAGAGCCGCGCTGATACCGAAGGGTGGATCAAACAATTATCCTTTAAAATTAACCCGCTACATATTAAAATCTTACAGCTTGAAAAAGCAGCATTTGAAAATCCGGCTCTTCAAAAATTATATGCGAATTCGCATATGGTGCGTCGCGAAATCCTCAACTATTATCGGATCGATCCCGTCAAGATTGAGGTGATTCACAATGGCGTTGAATGGCAAGAGATGGAAAAGGATTTTAAAGAATGGTCTTCCTGTAAAGAGAAAGCCGCCATCGAGCGCAAACTCGATCCACATGTTTTTCATTTTCTCTTCATCGGCAACGGTTATTTACGCAAGGGTCTCAAACAACTGATGTATGCTCTGGCGCTGCTTAGAGGTAAAGAATTTCATCTTTCAGTTATCGGCAAAGACAATCACTGGGAAGATTACGCATCTCTGGCTGCAAAATTGAATATTCAAAACCGCGTTACTTTTTTTGGTCCTCAAAAAGAGATCCGTCCCTTCTACCAGATCGCCGACGCATTGGTCATTCCTTCATTCTACGATCCCTTTGCAAACGTCACCGTTGAGGCTTTGGCAATGGGTCTTTTCGTCATCTCTTCAAAATCCAACGGCGGCCATGAAATTCTCACCCCGCAAAATGGGACAGTGATTTCTGATCTGCTCGATCGCAGCTCGGTGGCTGAATCATTATCGACCGCTCTGATGCATCCAAAAACGGCTGACAGCTCAGAGCAAATCCGTCAGAGCGTGCAACATTTGGATTTTTCTCGCCAAATGAACCTTCTCATCAATTCCTGTCTTTCCCAAGATCGCTATGGATCGTGAACAGTGGGGCTATTTTTTCATACGAACTCTCGCTGCGCCCTTTCAATGGATGCCCTACACTTGGCTGCACAGGATCGGCCGCGTAATCGGAAAGATCGCTTTCTATTGCATGAGAGACTATCGCAAACGTTCGCTCAGCAATCTGGCTCTTGCCACAGATTTGCAGCTCAAATCAGAAAAACAGCTCGTGCGCATTGCCAAAAAATCCTTTGAAAATCTCGCGATCAATGTTTTGGAATATCCGCGCTTTGCACGCGAAACCGACTTTTCACAAGTAATTCAGTGTGAAAACCCCGAGACAGCCGACGCGCTCTACCAGAGCGGCCAGGGGATTATCTTTTTCTGCGGTCATCTTTCAAATTGGGAAGCTCTCTTTCTCGACGGAACACAACGCATGAACGGCATTGCGATTGGCAAATCGATCAAAAACAAGCGCCTCTATCGCTGGATTGTCTCCATTCGAGAGAAAAATGGCGGCAGGATCATCGCCCCGCGCAATGCGGTCAAAGAGGGACTGCGCGCTTTAAGAAAAGGGGTCTTCATGGGCATTGTCGGCGATCAGGGAATGCCCGACAGCGGTTATTCATTCCCCTTTCTCGGTCGGCGAGCATGGACAACGACAGCTCCCGCACTGCTCGCCTATAAAACCCGCTGCCCGATTATCGTCGCGACAACAAGGCGCGTAAAAGGCGGCTACCGCATCCGCTATTCAGATCCCATCTGGCCCAATCTCGAAGAGCCTCTCGACAAGGAAACCATACGGATGATGGATCAATCGCTGACCATTTTGCAAGAGAGCATCAAAGAATCGCCGGGCGAGTGGCTTTGGCAGCACAATCGCTGGAAACAGCAAACGCCCCAAATTATTTATAAGCGCTTTCGCAAGGATTGCATCTGCATCATCTTGCCGAAAGATCCGGATAAGTTCGCCGCGATCCAACCCCACCTCGCCACTTTGAAACAGATCTATCCGTTGGACTTTCTATTTCTTCTTGTGCCGGATTGTTTCAAAAACGCCCCGCTCATTCCTGTGGATGAGATCATTTATTACAATGAGCCTAAAGAGATTTTGCTCCGAGACTATCGCTTCAAGCTGATCTTCAACTTCTCAACCTATCCGGCCGCGAAACACTATGAGAAACTAAGCGCCTTTGAAGTTCTCGATATGTCGGATCTGCTCGAACTGGCAGCTCCACGCCTGCTTCCGGCTCAGCAGCATGATTTTTCTGAAATCTTAAAACGAGCCCTCTGCCGTCCCGGCACAATCTGGAACCCCGAGCCTGTTCATGAATAACCGTTTCTATATCAACGATTCTTTTGAAGAATCGCCGACCATCGACGGCTCTGAATTTCATCACCTTGTCCATGTGATGCGAGCCCAGAATGGCGACGAAATCGAGCTGGTCAATGGCCATGGAGTCCTCGCTTCCGCCCGAATCGAAACAATCAAAAAAAAGAGCGCATCCCTTCGCATTTTGCATCGAGAAAAACAATCAAAACCTTCTCCCTCCCTGATCTCGGCAATCGCAATCCTCAGGATGGAAAAGCTCGATTGGGCCATTGAGAAAGCAACTGAGCTTGGCGCCGATGCCATCACTCTTTTTCCTGCAGAGCACTCTGAAAAAAAACAGCTCAGCGAGAATCAAGTGGAGCGTCTTCGCAATATATCGATCGCCGCCATGAAGCAGTGCGGACGGCTCTATCTTCCCGCTATTGCCATTCTCCCTTCGTTAGAACGGGTACTCGAGCTCGGTGCAATGGCTCTTTTCGGCGACACCGATCCAAAAGCCCCCATGCTGGAAGCCATTCCCGACAGCTCCCCTATCCTCTTTATCACCGGACCCGAAAAGGGATTTTCAACAAGCGAAGACGAGCTTTTAAAACAACGAGCTAAAGGAGTGCGGCTCCATATGAATATTTTACGGGCCGAAACAGCGCCGATCGTCGCCTTGAGTCTGTTGAGCCGGACGCTCAAATGAGCTTCACAGAGCTGCGCATGCGAAGATCAACGTTGCGGCTAGCGCAAACCGGTGCCGGGATTTGAAGATGAGGGAGCGCCTCTCTTAATTATCGGGTTGGCACCCTGATTTGATAAGAATAGATTTTGCTTTATCAAGAATGATCTTTATAGACTTAGAGTAATTTTTGGTTAATTAGTCCTTAACAAAAATTCTTAGAATACTTTCAGCGTCAAAGCCCTAGGGTTTGACGCAGCCCAAATGGCAAAAACTTTGTTAACTGAGTATTAGCTTTCTATAACTGTATATATACTACGAACATGGATTGTTAAAATACTATATCTCATTAAGGAGATGCAAAGAAATCTTCAATGTATCTTTAAACAGCCTTTTTTTCTATCATTTCTCTGTTTTCATGGGAGTTTTATGTCTATTTTAGCAGTAAAAATTTCAACAACTGACCCAACATTTTATGTTTCCCGGCGATCAAATAATTCCAAGTTAGATTCCTTAATCAATCAGACGAAGATGGTCGCAGCAGTACTGTTGATTGGTCCCGCCGTTGTTGGTCTTGCAGGCATAGTATTTTTAACGCCTTCCATTGCACTTGAAGGGGGGTATTCGTTGGTTATGAATACTTCATTTAGTTGGAATCATGTATTCGGTTTTGCTCTGGTAGAGTTTGCATTGCAAGCGATGGTATCTATCTCTATGGTGGATATTTGCGCAACAAAGCCCCTCAGTTCTCCTAAGCTTCAAAACCGATCTCCGGTGAAGTAGATAGCTCCTCCGTCCCGCGATAGATCAAGCCGCGATGGGGATCAAGCGTCACGACTTCTCCCTCTCGTAAAACGGCCGTCGCCCCATCCGCGCGGCACATCATGGAAATACCATAGTTCTTCGCAAGAGTCGCTGCATAGGTTTCCGATTCCGTGTCGCTAATAAAATTCTGCACAATTATGCCCGCTGCAAACTTGAGAACATGCAAAAAAGTATGATCGCAATGAGCCATCACGACAAGACGGCCTCGTAATGACTCGGGATCGCGCTCCTCCGGAGAAAGTAAGATCGCAACTTGTCCCTGAACCTTGCGGCCCAAGCCCTTGTATCCACGAACCACGACATCTCCAATATTTTCGAGCATCATCATGTTCGTCGTCCCTTTTTTTCCAAAAGGTGATCCGGCAGTGAAGACAACGACATCCCCAAAAGAGATCAATCCCCGCTTAAGAGCGAAGGAACTCGCGGCATGAAAAGCCTCGCGCACATTACTGCATTTCGGAAAGTAAACGGGAATGACTCCCCAATTTAATGAGAGCTGCTGATAGACCTTCATACTCGGCGTCATTGCGAGAATGGGCATCGATGGGCGTAGGCGCGCCACAAGCTGAGCGGTTCTTCCGCTGGTCGTAAAAACAAAGATCGCTCGCGCATTCGCACTATAAGCCGTTTGCACAGCCGCCAGGGAAAGAGCAGAAGCTGCGTCGTGATAATCGCGCAAAGCTCTCTCTTCAAAAAATTCACGATAATTAAAATCAGCCTCGGACACTTCAACAATTTTCTTCATGCACTGAACAACTTCGATGGGATACTTTCCCGTCGCCGTTTCTCCGGATAACATCACAGCTGAAGAACCATCATAAATGGCGTTGGCCACATCGGAAACTTCTGCACGGGTTGGCCGCGGATTGACAATCATCGACTCGAGCATTTGCGTAGCTGTCACGACGGGTTTGCATGCCTGATAACATTTGCGGATCATCAACTTTTGCAGCTTGGGGACAAGCGCCAGATCCAATTCAACCCCAAGATCGCCGCGCGCAACCATGATGCCATCGGAAACCTGAATAATATGATCCAGGTTTTTGATACCTTCACTGCTTTCAATTTTTGAAATCACCAAAATCTCAGGCTTACCCTCTTTCGCAAGGAAGTCTTTGATCGCTTGGACATGATGCGCCGAGCGTATAAACGAAGCCGCTACCAAATCGATATCTTGAGCACACCCAAACTTTAGATCAGAAATATCTTCCGGCGTCATTGCCGGCAATTTGAGATGAGCCTCAGGAACATTGACCTTTTTACCGCTCTTTAAAACCCCGGCAAACTGAATTTCCACCTCGATTTGATCTTTTTCAACCTTTATCGCCTTCGATACGATATAGCCATCGTCAAACAAGACCGCCATTCCGGAGGCCACCGATTCAAGAGCTTCAAAGGGATGGACTGGAATGTGGAGAGGATCTTTACTCGGCTTCCCAACCAGCTTCAGACGCATACCGGGAGTTGTCTTCACCTCGTTTCCCACAATTTTTCCGATACGAATCTCGGGCCCCTTTGTATCGAGCATAATGGCGAGCGGAGTTTGGGTCGTCTCACGGGCTTTTTTGAGATTATTGATCGTGATGAGATGCTCATCTTGCGTTCCGTGGCTGAAGTTGATGCGAGCGACATTCATTCCCGCGTGGATCAATTCAACCATTTTTTCATAGCTTGCCACTGAGGGACCGATCGTACAGACAATCTTGGTGCGAATAAAACCCATTTTTGTGCCTTTGATCCATTCCTAAGAATAGTTCTTTTTTCTAGAGTTCAGTAAAACTCACCACGTTTGATAAACTGTTCAAATATGACGCGTGATCCCATTATATTAAAAAAAGTGTTTGTACACAATTTGTTGGGTGTCGACCTAACCCTCGATCCCGGACAATTGATTGTATTTACAGGTGTATCGGGATCAGGAAAGTCTTCTCTCGCCTTTGATACGATCTATGCGGAGGGTCAGCGGCGCTACATCGAATCTCTCTCCCATCATGCCAGAAGATTTCTCGGTGAGCTGCCCAAGCCCCAAGCCGAGAGCATCTCAGGAATCGCTCCGACCATCGCTATCGAACAAAAATTTGCCGGTAAAACGCCCCGATCATCCGTTGGCACAATGACCGGAATTTATGATTATCTGCGGGTATTATTTGCCCGCGTGGGCATCCCCCATTGCCCCGTGAGCAAAGAAAAAGTCGCCGCTCAAAGCCGTGAAAAGATCATTTCCACCCTTTTGAATCTCAAAGAAGGGACAAAACTCTACATCCTGAGTCCCTATGCTCGCGAAAAAAAGGGAGAGTTCAAAGAAGATTTTGCCGACTTGATGCGAAAGGGATTTACCCGTCTTCGCATTGACGGCGCCATTGTCGAGCTGACCGGACAAGAAAGCCTCGATGAAAAAGCCGCGCATGACATCGATCTCGTGATCGACCGCCTCGTCGTTTCATTTGATTCACGCTCGCGCCTTGCGGAGGCCGCCAACCAGGCGTTGGAACAAGGCAAGGGGTTTTTCAGTATCTTTAACCTCGATACGCAAGAAGATCTTCAATTTTCACAATTTGCTTACTCCCAAAAATCGGGCCTCTCGTACGGCCCATTAGAACCGTCCGATTTTTCATTTAACCACCCGGCCGGCATGTGCCCCAGATGCCATGGTTTGGGACTCGTTCAGGAATTCGATCAAAACAAAATTATCGACCCCTCTCTCAGCATTGGCGAAGATTGCTGCTCAATCGCAAGCTCCTATCAAACGGTGCGTTACGGCAACATTTATAAAAGCCTGGCGCGTCTATACAAATTCAGCCTCGAAACGCCCTGGAAAGATTTGAGCGAAGCGGCCCGCCGTGTCTTTCTATATGGAACCGAACAAAAATGGACGCGCGTGACCTTTACCCATCCCCAAAAACGCACTCGCTGGGTCGAATTTGTTCAATGGCGAGGCGTCCTTCATGAAGCCAATGAACGGCTCATCGCCGCCAAAAGCGAGACGTATCGCAAAAAAATGGCCGATCTCATGATCGAGTCGATTTGTCCCGCCTGCCAGGGAGCGCGCATTAAACCTTATCCTGCCGAAACGCAAATCGGCGGGCTCAAGATCGCTGAAATCACCCATCTCACCATTCAAGAAGCTCTTCACTTTTTCGAAAAACTGCTCCTGGAGCCGCTGGAGATGCAAATCGCCGAAGAGCTTTTAAAAGAGATCCGCGAACGTTTAGGCTTTCTCATTCGCGTGGGCGTCCAATATCTCTCTCTCGATCGCACGGCGCCCACATTGAGCGGCGGCGAATCGCAGCGTGTTCGGCTCGCATCTCACATCGGCGCCGGATTGGTCGGCGCAATCTATGTACTCGACGAGCCCTCCATCGGGCTTCATCCCGCCGACCATCATAAACTAATCCAAACACTCCTGAAGTTGCGCGATCAGGGAAATACCGTCATCGTTGTAGAACATGATCTCGACACCATGCTCGCCGCCGATACCATCGTCGACGTGGGTCCCGGCGCGGGAGATCGCGGCGGCCGCATTCTGGCTCAAGGAACGGTGCAAGATCTCATGCAATCGCCCGAATCCATAACGGGAGCCTACTTAAGCGGCACAAAGAAAATCGAAGTGCCCAAAAAACGGCGTCCGATTGGAGCCGCCCAAATTGAGATCATCGACGCTCGGCACAACAACCTAAAAAACATCGACGTACCAATCCCGCTGAACGCCTTAATTTGTGTGACCGGCGTCTCCGGCTCAGGAAAATCGTCGCTCATCACCGATTTGCTCGCCCCGGCTCTGAGCAACCACCTCCACAATGCACGATTACCAATCGGCCTGCACCAATCCATCCGCGGCCTGGATCAACTCGATAAAGTGATTGCCATCGACCAATCGCCTATTGGACGTACACCGCGCTCGAATGCGGCGACCTATATCAAGTTGCTCGACAATATCCGCGAATTGTTTGCTGAACTGCCCGAGAGCAAATTACGCGGCTACACCTCAAGCCACTTCAGCTTCAATGTAAGAGAAGGCTCGTGCGCCTATTGCAATGGCATCGGCACTGTCCGTGTGGATATGGATTTTATGGAAGATGCCATGATCGAGTGTCCGCAATGTCTGGGACGGCGTTTTGATCCGGAAATTCTATCCGTGCGCTTTAAAGGCAAAAACATCCATGAAGTTTTATCGCAGAGCGTCGATCATTCTTTGGAGCTCTTCGATTCGATTCCGACGATCCGGAAAAAGTTGGAGGTGCTGCAAAAAGTCGGCCTCGGATATCTCGAGCTCGGCCAACCCTCCACAACGCTTTCCGGCGGAGAGGCGCAGAGAGTCAAGCTCGCCAAAGAGCTCGTCCGCCCTTCCACGACGAAAACCATTTATATCCTCGATGAACCCACTACGGGGCTGCATTTTGAAGATATTCGCGCCTTGATTGCCGTATTGCAAGAGCTCGTCGATAAGGGCAGCACCGTTCTCGTCATCGAGCACAACATGGATCTCGTGAAAGTGGCCGACTGGGTCATTGATCTCGGACCCGGCGCCGGCCAAGAGGGCGGCCGGCTCATTGGACAAGGGCCTCCCGAAAAAATCGCAAAGCTTTCGACGCCTACCGGAATCGCTCTGAAAAACACCATGAAAAACAAACAGGCGTTTTCAGCTCACCCCGAAACAAAAAAACAGCCCCCCGTTCAATCAATCCAGATCAAAAATGCCCAGCAAAATAATTTAAAAGGCATTTCCCTTTCGATTCCCCGAGATAAAATTACCGTTCTCACGGGGCCCTCCGGTTCAGGAAAATCCTCTTTGGCCTTCGAGACTCTTTATGCGGAAGGACAGCGCCGCTATGCCGAGACTTTATCGGGATATGCGCGGCAGGCGATTGGGCAAATGCCAAAACCCAAAGTCGATGAAATCACGGGGCTTTCTCCTGCGATTGCAATCGAGCAAAAAACAGGAAGCCTCAATCCGCGAAGCACCATCGGAACCATCACCGAAATCTACGATTGGCTTCGCATTCTCTATGCCCACCTCGGTACGGCTTATTGTCCTGAAAGCGGAGAGGTGATCCGCCAGATTAGTAAAGAAACGATCGTTCTGCGCGTTCTCGATTTACCGAAAGATGAAAAAATTCAAGTCCTCACGCCGCTCGCACCGCCGAGAAAAGAGAGCTTTGAGGATATGATCGAGCGATTGAACCGGGAGGGATTTTTACGTTTGCGCCTCAATGGGACGATCTACCGAATCGACGATGAGATTCCCTATGAAAAGCATCGCAAGAACGAACTTTTCCTCGTGATCGACCGCCTCACCGTCGATCCCAAATCCAAAGAGCGTCTCTATGAATCGATCGATAAAGCGGCCAACTATTCAGGCGGCATCGTCGTCATCGCCAGAGAAAAGGAAGATCTTTTCTTTAACCTCTCATTCGCCGTTGAAAAAACAGGCAAATCCTATCCTCCGATCACAGCACAAACTTTTTCCTTCAATGCCGAGGCGGGAATGTGCCCCGACTGTCAAGGTCTCGGAATCATTTACGGCGCTCATCTCGATGAAAACAAGAGCATCATGCGACAGGATATCCTCACCATTGTCGAGCGTTTTTTTGATGGCAAAAGCAGTGATGAAGCTCTCCGCATCGTAGAGAAACTACTAAAAAAATCGGGAATCGATCCCACGAGCCCGCTCAAGCTGCTCTCTAAAGAGCAGCTGATGTTCATCATGAACGGCTCAAATGAAGAAGCGGCTCTCACCACAAAATCAAAACTGACCCTGCGCTGGATCGGCTTGCATCCCATGCTCGCTCACCTCGCCCGCTTTGCTCGTCCCGACATCCGCCGCGTCCTTTTACCCCTCCTGGCATCGCATACCTGCAGCTCTTGCGAAGGAACACGGCTCAATCCGTTGGCCCGCCATGTCCGCATCGACAAAGTCACCCTGCCCCATCTCTGCGCTTTCAACATCCAAAAAGCCGCCGATTTTATTCAAAAGCTCATTCTTCCCGAGAACAAAAAAGAACTCCTCGCTGAGACTCTTTCCCAGATCAAAAAATCGCTCTCATTTTTACTGGAAATCGGAATCCACTATCTTTCCCTGGATCGTTCCGCCCCCACTCTGAGCGGGGGAGAATTGCAGCGAATCCGCCTGGCGCGGCAGCTAGGTTCCGGACTCACCTCTTGCCTCTATGTCCTCGACGAGCCGACCATTGGCCTCCATCCGCAAAACTGTTCGCTACTGCTCACGGCTCTTCGCAAATTATGCGATCTCGGAAACACTCTGGTTCTGGTCGAACATGACCCGCTGATCGTCCGCCATGCTGATTACCTATTCGATTTTGGCCCGAAAGCCGGCAAAGCGGGAGGACAGATCACTGCGCACGGGACGATTGATCAGATTCTCGCTAACCCTCAATCTCTCACCGGTATGTATCTCAGCGGACGTATCAAAATCCCGATTCCTACAAAGCGCCGCCCCTTTTCACCCGACATTCGCATTGAAAACGCCTCGCTCCATAATTTAAAAAATATCTCTGTCGCATTTCCTAAAGGAGCGATCACTTGTCTCACGGGAGTCTCCGGTTCGGGTAAATCCACGCTCATGCGCCACTTGCTGAAACCCGCAGCGGAAATAGCCACCCAGCGCTCGAAAAAACCGGAGCCGATCGAGCTTCTGGGCACCCGTTTTTATGGCCTGAAGGACTTTGAAAAAGTTCTGACAATCGATCAAAGCCCCATCGGCCAGACCGTTCGCGCCGATGTGAGCACTTATACCGAAATCCAGCCGCTCATCCGCGACCATTTCTCCTGCATACCCGCCGCCAAAGCCAAAGGCTTGCAGCCGCGCTATTTTTCTCCCAATCATATCCGCGGGATGTGCCGGACTTGCTGGGGTCTTGGCTACCGCACCGTCGATCTGCAATTTCTCTCTTCCGTCAAAGTCCCTTGCGAATCATGCAAAGGATTCCGGCTCAATCCGATTTCCCTCGAAATTCGTTATAAAGAAAAGCATTTTGGACAAATTTTGGGGATGACGGTCACAGATGCGATCGCCTTTTTTGGGGCGATTCCCCGCATTGCGAAGCGATTGCAAACACTCATCGATGTCGGTCTGGGATATCTACAACTCGGGCAAGAGATCGCCTCCCTCTCCGGCGGCGAGGCGCAGCGCATTCGTTTGTCTCGCGAACTGGCCAAGCGCGAATCGGGCTCCACGCTCTATCTGATCGACGAGCCAACTGTGGGGCTCCATAGCGAAGATATCGCCAAGCTCTTAACGATCTTTCAGCGTCTTGTCGATAAAAAAAATACGATGGTGATCATTGAACATAATCTCGACGTCATAGCCAACGCCGATTATATCATCGATCTCGGCCCGGAAGCCGGCGATGCGGGAGGGCGAATTGTCGCCAAAGGCACTCCAGAACAAGTGGCTCGCATAAAAAAATCACACACGGGCCGCTATCTGGCCAATGTTTTAAATCCTTCGAAATAGCCGGGCAATATCGCTGTCGGGAGACTTGGGTTTTCTCGATAGCGTATGGAAGAGCCGTTCCATGAGAAGAGCGCCTTTGCGTTGAATCCAGGAGCTTAATCGAGGAAAATCTTCTTCCGTATAATATTGATCCCCGCGGCGGAATAGGGCTTCTGTGCGAAGCTGCTGAAATTGGGGATTTTGATTTAATTCATCTTCATTGAATCGATCCGATCCTTGCTGTTCAATGCCGGTATCGAGTTGATAGAGACAGATCTTGAGCTCTCGCTTTCCCTGCCAGGGCGAAGCGCTTTCGGTTTGCAGCAGTTTTTTAATCGCTTTCGCCTCTTCCTGATCTGCGAGGATGAATCGGATTTTTCCACTCAAACCCTCTTGCACGATGATGATGTGAGGATTCGTTGCCTCATAGGCGCCTCCCAACGGAGTACAGGGAGGTTCTCGATCGCTGTCGCGAAGATAGGCCGGCATAAAGTTGACGCTCTCTTCAAGATCGAAGACCGAGGCAAAATCACATAATGTGTCGTCGGCTGCCAAGACTTCCGAAATATTCATGCAGCGTTTGGTTTGCTCTGTCACTTGTCCGGCATCCATTTGTCTTGCAGAGGATTGAGAAATGGGTTGATAGGTTTCGAGAACAAACAGCTGATCCAAGGCCCAAGGAATCACAGGGCGAGGCTTGTTGAATTTTGCATTATACCCGCGCAGTTCGATCTCGCTTTGAATTTCGGTCTGTTTTTCCGTTTGCTTTTCCACCTGTTTTTCTGCCTCGACATGAACTTCTAACCCCAGGCGTCCTTGTCGGCTGTCCAGCCGCTCCGGAATAAAGGGCAGGTTTTCTTGAGTCATTTTTCTAAGCTCATCGATGATATCTTGGATTTTGTAGCGCGAGGTCAAGATCGGCAACTCGGCGAAGGCTTTCATGGCAGATCCTTGCAAGAAGGCTTGCAGCTCTTGTTCGACCACTTTTTTCCCCTCCATTTCCTTCGCGATCGTTCCATATTGATCATAAGGATTGAGCGAGGAGGTCGAGACATATAAATCTCGCGTGGCTTGGATGAGCCGGACAATATCTTGCGGATCCGAACAATCGATCACTGTTTCCATAACCCGTTTGAGCAAACAGCCTTTCCATTTGTGATGCAAAGAGCGATAATTATGATCCTTTTCATGTTTGTTTTCGTTAACCAGAGCATAGAGAACGAGATCTTTGAGTGTGAGCGGCTGCGGATCTTTGCCGGTGAGCTCTTTCAAAGCGGCGCGGATGATGACGCTATCTTTTTCGCTGACTAATAGATCAACGCGTTGACCAAAGTGCAATTCTCGCAGTCTTCGGATGCCCTGGACCAAGCCGGTCAGGGTCGTATGCTGACTAAAGGAAGCGCGTGCGGCCATCATCGTACCGAGAGGAATGTCAGAGCCGCGCGAGCGTGATTGATCCCAGTAAGCGATGATCTCTTCTTTTTTCAGATCGCAGTGTTCGTATGGCACAATTTTCTGCGTATCTTTCAACATGACCATTCGTTGATTTTCTTGATAAAAGACGATGCCCTTGCGATCGGTGTGGCGAAGGATCTCTTGCACGACCTTTTCATTGGGAATGCCTCGAAAGAGCCCGCCAATATCAATGAAAGAGCCTGTAAATCCCCGATCGTAAATGGAATCGACGAGCTGAGACGGATCTCCTTCATTTTTGATGACGGCAACTTCAGAAGAGCTTTTTTCTTGTAGCAGCCTAAGACTTTCCACCATTGTCCGTGAAGGGATGATGCGCTTGAATAGGTTGGGAAGAGACCTTGTATTGCGTAAGGTTCCGCTAAAAGCATTTGTCTTATGAAAGAGAGCCCCATAAATTTCTCCGCTGGAGATCAGCTGCATGGGGTGGATTCTAAGCTCAGGAAGAACATGGCGGTGCACCAGCTCGAGGATCATTTCAGGATGTTGATTTACGTGAGCGAGAATTTGCATGCGATCGGTTTCGGATAAATTAAACAGCGTCAGTTTTTGATTGCCCGCGAGTCGATAGAACGATTGGGTGGCGGGGCTATATTTCCGATGGCGAAAATCTTGCATCGCCTGCTCTTTTAATTGAGAGAGTTCTTGATTGAGAATATCGAGTGTAATGCCGTGGGTAAGATACATTTGAATCGTGTAATTGATCGTCTCTTCCGGGGTGCCAAAGACAGAAAAGTTCACCTGGTCATTTTTTTCTGCAAAGTCGGATGCAATGATCGCAGGTTTATTACTGCCATGGTAGGGAATGGCGAAGAGACGCTGCCTCTCGGATACGGTGACATCCGATGGAATTACTCCATAATGCTCATCCACGTTCTTTTTGGCAGTGAGAGGCAAAAATGTGGTTAACTCTTCTTTTAGCACAGCCATGACATTTTTAATCGTCATCGATCGATTATGAAAAAAAGCATCCGCATCGCATGCAGGATCGTTAGTGAGATATCGCTGCAGCCACTTTCGCTCGCTGTCCTTTGCTTGAGAAAGAAACTCAGTTGTTTCCGGTTCACGGACCACCTTTCCATCGATAATCGCTTGGATAATGGTAGGACGCATCTGTGTTTGAAAGAGTTCGGGTGTAAAAGGAAGCTTGTCGCGTAGAAAAGAAAAACCGATATGTTCCCTCTTTTGACTGGCCACAAAGCGATAGAGGTCGATGATCGTCGAAAGGGTTTCCGGAAGGAGCGGCGCTTCGCTGCCCGTGGCAAAATGGTGCGCTTTCATTACATCGAGAATGTAATCCACCTCATCGATCGTGATGGCAGCTTTGGATTTTTGAAGCTTCCAGATCTCGCGGAACACTTTAATTTCTTGCAAGGATGTGCGTGTATCGCCTCCAAGCGCTTTTTCAATGAATGTTAAAAATAGACTTTGGATGCTGGGATCGGCCATTGCGAGCGCTTTTTTATCGCGAATGATTTCTTTGAGGCGCATGAGGATGCGATCGAGACTCTTCCATGAAAAATCATCGGATCGGACAAAATTCATTACTTCAAGGCGCTTGCCGAAGGTCGATATCCGCTCTTTCATTTCACTCGATTGCGACGCCAGGAGCGCTTCGGGTAAAATGGCCATGGGCAATTGTTCGCCATCCGCCTCTAAAAATGCCAACATGGTTAAGAGCACGGTGGTTTTTCCACTCCCCATCGATGCCTCGAGGGCGACCGGATCGGATAGCAAAAGCGCGAGATTGTTAAGCTGGTCGAGACGAAGTTGACAGTTGAGGGCAATTTCCAAATTCAAGTATTCGGGATGTGCCTGGACGTCATATACACGGGTTTGCTGCATTTCCTTGAAGAGCTTTTCAGCCAGCGATGCTTCTTCTTCACCTGCCGCATGAGATGCTTTGGCTTGAAAGAGAGCGTCGATTCCTTTCACAATGCGATTGATTTGTTGATGGCGTGTGAATGCAATTTCGTAGGTAATAATATAAGAAAAGAGATCGGCGATTTCCTGTTCGGAAAGAGAGGGATTTCTGCTGCGAAAGGGCGCCATATCGTGAGATGATGCGAAGTGCATGAGCTCTTGGAGAGTGAGGTAATGATAGGTTCCCGAGGCAGCTGTCACTTCTCGATAGGCTGCAGCCGTGGGATCGGCAGGCGATTGGTTTGCGAGTGTCAAGATGAATAGTTCGAGAGATCGTAACTGAATTTGCTGCTCGCGATTGCGGCGGACGAGGTCGGCGCGAAGCGCTGTCAGATCTTGCAAATTGCGATCACTCACTTGATAACAGGATCGTAAAGCTTCAGGTGAAGCGAAATATTGATGGAATTCCTCGCGCAATTGGACGATGTGTTCATTGGTCGTCCGATCGCGAGTTGCGGGGGAGAGCCATTCATCGATGGCTTGTTTGGTTTGCTCTTTCTTCTGTAAATCGGGCGGAGCGATGGTAAAATAGTTTTCGGGAGCATCGATGAGTCTTTCTTGCGAGGGCAAAAGAGCATTGGGAGATCGATGCCAATAAGAAGAGAGCTTTTCCTGGCCTAGCGTTTCAGAAGAAGGGAGAAGGAGTGGGATGGAGGGAGCTCTGATTGTTTCAGGATTTTGTGAGGTTGGTTGGACCACAGAGAGAGAAAAAGACTTCGCTAATGCGAGAGCATCAGCCTGTAGTTCTTCATGATAGGCCTCTGGTTTTCGAAGTGCCGATAATAAATAAGCGCCAATGTAGGCACCCGCTTTCGGGTCGCTATGCCCAGAATACGATTTTCTGGGATCATATTTCACTAACAGGAACGATTGCAATAATTGTTCAATGATTTTCTTTAACTCCAGGTTAGTCCAGTGCGATTCGGGAGAAAGCCCCGTCCATTCAAAGTAGAGCATTTTAAATGCTGATTGACGAATTAAATTGAGAAAATGTTTTGCCATCTCCGGTGCCAGCGTCGGACGCAGCACTGAAGGCTTTTTCAAGGGAATCAATTCACAGTCGGACAAACCACCGGCATCGTCGAATGGTCGAGTGTCGCCATAATAGAAGTCATGAAAAGAGCTTTCAATTGTCCCAAATGGCTCCAGATCCAGCGTGAGCTTTTGTTCTTCATCTCTCTGTAGTTTGGTTCTATCTAATGCATATTGGATAAATAGTTTTTCATCTTGTTCCGATAAGAAGGGGTCTTGACCTTGATCTCGGTGTTGCAAAAATGTTTCATACTCATCCCGCCTTGTTTGGATTTCACCCGCACTTGCTACATCATTACCTTTTCTTTTTAATATGTTTTTGGGTAATTGAGACTCCTGACGGTTTTTAATCAGGATCAGTTGTGCTTTCATCCGAACGGCTATAGCATCGGGAGCCATATCGTCAATCGCCAGGATATTATAAATAATATTCAATTCGTGCTCATTGAATGGCCGAAGCGATTCTCCTGAGCGGTATGTGTATTGATCCTTGGGTTCGCAGCCATTTAAAAAGTGCATGGCTTGATAGTAATCGCCCGTCCAGAGCATGAATTCGGCTAATTTTAACGTACCTTCTATCGAAGTTATTTTGAGAGAACCGGTCGTGATATCCTCCTCCAGTTCGATGAAACGCAAATGATCGTTCGGATGGGAAAGAATATTGAATCCTCCGGTCGACTGGGCGGGGAGTAAGATTCGTTTTTCCTGCGTCTTTTCATTTTCTAAAATAAGAAGAGCGCGAATGCCTGCCAGATCTTTGTGTGCTTGGACTCGAGCCAAGCGATAATGAGGATATTGGTCGGAATCATATTCCCACGTACCATCGGGGGATTTTCGTGCCTGAAATGAAAGTCCATAGCGCGGGTATTCCAGTCTTCGCGGTTCATGGGATCCTTGGTCATGCCATACCAGGATCCAGCCAAGTTCTTCGAAATTTTGTATAAATGAATAGTCTTCTCTATCAATGGGACGAAGACAGAGACCCGTTGGTTTTCCATCCACGATCTCTTGAATTTCTCCTATTTTCAAGATTTTTTCTGCATCAATTGCATCGGCCGCATGAACTTCCCCTGTTTTCAAGGGTTTATCTACGAGAGTTGCATCAGCACGAGCCCAAACTTTTTTTGTTTTCGCATTTTCGAAAATGACTTCACGAGATGACACCCATGTGTCCGAGCGGCTGGTAAGGCTTTTGAAATGATCAGCCACAAAGTCATCGGGTGAATAATAGCGTTGCCATTCTTGTCCATCATATCGAAAGATCCTGTCGCCATATTCACGAAGTCGATACCGACGTTGTTGGTGAATCATTTCCCACAGATGAGGTTGAATTTCTACGGCAGGAGAGAAAGAAGTTCCAAAAAATCGGGTATAGTATTGAGCGTTTCGCATTTTTAAGGGGAGATTTTGCAAAGATGCGCCTTGGCGAAAGAATTTCCCTCTTAGCACATCGATGGTGGTCGTTTGGCTTTTTGATGTATATCGGGGAAATTGGCCTGACCACTCTTCCTGCGAATGTTCTCCCGTCAGTTTGTCCGTTACTTCATTTAAAATCTGATCGCGCCGTGCGGGATCGGCGAGCGCTTCTTCTATTTCTAATCGCTTTTTCACAAGCAGATCGCGGCGCTCTTCTTCCTGTTCGGCACTCCACATTGGATGTTCACGGCTAAGTCCATTCCATTCAAAGAAAATTTGAGCCGCGAGAAGATCGCTCGCCGCTGTATTGGTCAACTCTTTTTCATCGGCATAACTAATGGCCAGCTGACCCCACAATATTGACTGCTCATCAACGGAAGAGGTTTGTTTTAATAGACTTTTCCAATGATCTTGCGAATTTTCAAAGGGAGAAACCGCAGTGAACCCATTCTTCGTTTGGGCAAAACGCCAAATGCGCTCAACGAGATTGTTCATACGAAGAATGAAATTCGTGGTCGTTATGTCATGGATTTGCTCATAAAAATGGATTTGCCCTTTGAAAAAGTGAGCGATGTGTGCAGCCAGGTGGTCGACTTCCACGGGATGATTGGAAAATTCATTCAATAGATGGATCTGTTCTAATAGAAGCATTTCAAATAGAGTTTGATATTCCGGATTTTGTAAAAGTGCCCTGTTTTGCTCAAAATAAGATAATGTTTCTCGAATTTGCAGATCGGGAATGCTGCTTATGGGAAGCAATTGTTTGCTGTCCCCAGGAACCAACAACCGTTCATGAGGAACAATCCGCCTGCGGAGAACCAAATAATCACCATCTCGATCTTCGACGAAGCTTTCTATCGACGGCATTTTCTTGATATAATGTTCGATCTTAAATTGTCGCTTGTCGATTCGATTGACACGATAATCACTCCATTCAAAGATTCTAAAAAGATGTGTGCTGTACTCTGGACAGATTGACCTATAATTAAAACGACCATTCGCAAAAGTGAGGGTACGTTGGAATGATGGGAAATATATTCCACTCTCCAATAGTTGGTGGGTTTGTAATGCCATATCTCTTAATAGATAAAATCCGCGTGGAAAAAGTCGAACACCGGTAATGGTTTTTGGCTTGCGATCATATTCATCTTCTTTCAATTCGATGCGATCGCACAGCGCCGCATGTGCAAGATACAGATCGGAATGTTTCACATAAGGTGTCAGTAGATTATGAATAACTTGTTTGTCTTGGGGATGCTGCATGAGCCATTGATAAGCAAATTGCAGGTCGCTATTCTTGGGGAGCTGATCGATAGTTTTAATAGGATCGCTGACATCGCCATTTTTAATCATCGGGTGATCCAATTGAAAAAATGATACTTGATACTTATGAGGGGATATTTGTTGCCAATAGAGCTCCAGATTTTCACGATCGATGGCCGAGCGAGGATCATCCTTGATATCATGATAAGGATGACTGCCATCGAGAAAATTCCAAAGTGATTTTTCGATCAGATTGGGTATAGGAATGCCGACCGCACGCCTCAATAGCATATCGGCCAGGGTCAATATTTTAGCCTGGATCAAAATCTCGCGAGGATGGATTTTGGTAAAAGCAACTCTTTTATCATACTCTCCCATCGTCGCATAATCTGGTGTTTCGGTTTTCAAAATACTGTCCATCCATTCTTGCGAAAGAGTTGCGAGGTTTTGCATTGTTGCTTCGCCGTCTATTACAGACATTTGACTACAAAAGGCATTGGGATCCGTATCCCATTCATTGATTGGTTTTCGGGTCCAATCCAAAGGGATTTTCAAGATAAACTCACGAATGGCTTCTTTGATGACAAGAGATTGCTCGAGTCGTTCAGCCTTTTGAATTTTTGGAAAAAAGAAATCTAAGGAGGGAGTGCCTGGTTCCCGGACCCAATCCAGAGGGATTTCAATAGCCTCACGAATGGCTTCTTTGATGCCGAGAGGTGGTCGTAATTGTTTAGCCTTTTGAATTTTTGAAAGAAAGAGATCGAGGTCGTGAGAGAATGTGCTGGGAGAGAATGTCCAGTCCCGAACGGATAGTAAATCATAAGGCGCATTTTCAATCGGTTTGGGAGGGTTTTCGTCCATTACAGGCGCTTCGATCTCGAACGTTTCTGATTTTTGATGGCGGGTAATGAGCGGTCTTCGGGTAGCCTTTTGTTCTTGGATAGCGAAGCGCTCGGCTACGATTTCCTCATGCAATTGTTCGAGCTGAGCCACTTTTGCCTGCAGAAACTGCAGTTCATCAACGGATATGAGTCCCTTTTGGAAATGGATCTCGATATCGTGTGCAAATTGCCTGATCGTTTTTTTGAATAGAATCGGATCGATCTTGTCTCTCTCGGCGCCGCGAGAATAGTCGTACAGGGTGATGAACTCGATTTCCTCTAGCCATCGCTCATAGCGCTCGGGAGAGCCCAATTGTTGGCTTAAGTACGCGCCGAGAGAAAGAAAGGTGCAATGCCCCACTTGCAACAGTTCTAACGCCTGATTTGCGCTATAATGAAAATGGCTTTCGCGGCCCTGGAGATAGCTCAGCGCTGTTTGATATAATTCATCGGGGTCCCAATCTTCGCCATCCACGGGGGGATGCCATATTTCTTGCAGCGCTAGAAGAAAAAGGGGATTGAGTAGATCAACTTTGCGAACGTCGAGGATTTCGGTGAAAGGAAGACATTGATTTTTGGATTGAATGCGAGCGCACGCATAATAATTGTTGATGCCCTCTCCCCGATTATAGATTCGGAACGTATACTTTCCGTTTTGCTGTCGGATCACTTCGTAAACAATACTATGGGCGCTCGCGCTGCCGATTTTTAACCAACCTCCCTGAAAGAAAAAGGAATCGCCTACATTTAGCGCAGAAACGGTCGTCTGCATCGCGGATCGAAACTCTTCATCGCTTCCCTGGAAAGCGCGCCCCATGATCAGAGCCGTCTCCATTTTCTGTTGGATCGTTTGAAATAATGCGGTTTCTTGTTTGGGTGTTAAATCGCATGGTTGGCCGATCATCGCTTCACAAAATTCCTTTTGAAGAGATGTACAGAGCGGATGTCTCGTAATCGTATTGGCTTTGCGCGACATGATGGTGAGATGATGCTCTAACATCCGAGGCGGATCATAGCCCTCGAGTCCGGTGCCTTTACCTGCTGCCGAACGAGATAAAAGCACATGCTGGAGAAGCCGATCATCAACCGGAAACGGCTCTGGTTCAATGAGTAGTGTGAAACGCAACGCTTTTTGTTCCTGAAGCGCCTGGCAAATGGGTTGTAATTGGCCGATGGAAACATGCAAAGCGGTGCGTATGTCAATCAATGTTTGATTACGCTCTGCTTCATTTGCTCCAGATAGAGTGGCGGCGAGAGTAGTGAGTTGGCTAGAGGTTTGCTCAGCGCGATCGAGCAACGGTTGATATTCGGGTCTTTTCCCTTTTTCAACCTGATTTTTTAATTCTTGCGTCCATTCCTGGTATTGCTCGATTTCTCGATGAATTGTGTCAGCAGAAATCGAAGGCCGCAACCATCCCCATATTTTTTTTACCATGGAAGCGAGGAACAATTCATTCGTAGCAGCCGCTGAAGTTTGAATCAACTCATCAGAAGGAAAAGCGCTGAGTTGCAGCGGAACGATCGGACGTTCCCGCGGTGTTGCTGTTGGATTAGTTTCTGCGCGCCACCGAGCTAGCATCTGCCGAGGGCCAAGAGGAAGATGTTGGCTCCCAATCTCAAATTCTGCATCGCTCATCTGCGTCAATTGATGAAAAAGAGCAGTCAGCCAGGAATGAATCAATGCGGGGTTTTCTCTCCACTCCAGAGGAAGCTCTTCTGCATAGCCGCATTCCCTAAGTTCGCTCGCCCATCGAGAAATATGACCACGGATCTTTGCCTGCTCTTTCTGCTCTTGCAGCCAGGCGCCTTGCTGGAATCTTTGTTGCCAGTCGTAGGCAATGGCTCCGAGCTGCAGTGGTAAAAATAGAAATAAGCCAAGCTTGCGAATTTTCGAGTCGGCGGCGCTGTTGATCTCTTGTTGATAGGCTATTTTTTCTCGCGCCTGCCATGCCGCCACTTGCCGGAGCGTTTGCCACTGATCTTCTCGTTGGATGACATCGATAGAGAATGCCGTGGGATCAGCGGGAGGGGTGATATTCAAGACTTGAAGGAGAGTTGTTTTCGCTGCTTGAATGCATGTTTTGAGTTGGTGCGCATGCGAAGGTAAAGCCGCTTCGAGAGACATAATCAAGGCGAGCTGCTTATGCTGAGCGAATGGCGATCTGGCATCGAAGGGGTGATTGAGGATCGCTCCGAGTATGACGCCTTGTGGATCGATTTCGATGATACGGGCAACAAACGCCCGATTGGCGTTTTCCCAAGCGGTTGTTTCAAGCGGCTGGGCGGCGATCCGTAATGATTGGAGATTGTCGTGAAAAGCCTGGGTCAGAGCGGTGATGGCGCTATTGAGCCGTTCTTCGTCTTCTGCAATGCCCTGCTCCATCGTTGGAAATGCCGTTTGGAAAGGATGCATGAGGGCATTGAAACTCTCTCGCAGCCACCCTGCTGCGGGGGCTGTTTGTTTGAGTGGCAAAAGAATTTGTTCAATACCGGTAATCGCCGAAGCAAGGGATGATCGATCGGATGCTTCACACAAATGCTGATGATAGAGATAGACTGCCCGAGCCTCGTGCAGCCGTTGATATGCGGCGAGGAGTTGCGGCATGGAAGGCGGTTCTTTTAGAGACGCGAGAAGATGCTCTTGCGCTTGAAGAGCTAGAGAAAAAGCGTTGGCTGCTTGGTGCAGATCTCCGATGAGAATCGGTAACATGTCCTGAGCAAAATCTTGTTCTTCATCTCTAAAGGTTTTCACAAACCGGGCGATGGTGCGCAAGAGCTCGATTTGACAAGAAGAGGACAGACCGCTTTGTGAGTAGATGGACATCAACGTGGCTAGGTTACGCGCCATATTGATGAACAGAGGCAAGGTGGGGTCGGTTATTTTACTCGCACGACCTAGGCCATCCGTTCGTTCGAGATGCCATTGTTCGAGGGCGCGATCGGTTGATTCGATGATTCGTTGTACCTGTTCTTGAATCAAGCGCTGCTTTGGTTCAGCGTCTGCATGCGTAGAAACCGTTTCGAAAAGGACAGATCGAGAAGGAACGAAATCTTCTCGAGAACGGATTGGTGTAGGAAGCCGGCTCTCTCCCCGCTGATCAGTGGATAACATAGAAACCTATTTTTTATTATATTGTTATTAAAATTATAACATTATTAATAATAATAACGACACATATATTTAATACGTAATAATAATATTTTTAAATGTTCGCTTTATACTAAACAATAAGAAGTGACCGCAAGGAAATGGCGCATCACTATGATTAAAAAATAATTTATTAACCAGATGGGTGCAGGTCTCCCTAATGATGATTCTCATTTCTATTAAGAGAAGCTATTTTTCCATTCGGAAACAATTTAATCGAACCTGACTG
>CAISYW010000144.1 GCA_903889795.1 uncultured Chlamydiae bacterium
AAGCCGTTCCAACAATCGTTTGAGCGCCTAAATGAAAAACCGTATCAATTTCATTTTCGTTGATCGCTCGATCCAAATCATGAAATTCTTCGAGCTTTCCCTGAATGATGGTCGTTTTCGCCGCATCCTCACTGCGAAAGAACTCGCTTTGGGGGTTAGGATCGCGAATCAATGCAAAAACCTCTGCTTTGCGATTGAGCAATGTTTTGATAACCCAATAGCCAACAAAGCCGGCCGCGCCGGTCACAAGTACTTTTTTTTGATTCCAAAATTGATTCATACGCAGATCTTCACCGGAATTTTTGTGTAACGGTTACACTTCTTTTGTATTTTTCCAGGGAGCCGCGCCGGAAGCCCAAAGAGAGTCGAGCATGCGCTGTTCTCGCAAAGTATCCATCGGCTGCCAAAATCCATCATGAAAAAAGGCCATCAATTGGCCGCTTTTTGCCAAATTTTCAAGAGGTTCTTTTTCCCAAACGGTCTGATCTGTGCCGATAAAATCGAACACCTCCGGTTCTAACACAAAAAATCCGCCGCTCACCCAGCCTTCATGGGCTTGATTTTTTTCTGAAAATTTAACAACCTGCTGATCTTTAATGACCAGACCGCCAAACCGAGCGGTGGGACGAACAGCGGTAACCGTCGCTAATTTACCATGTTTTTTATGAAAAGAGACCAGCGCAGAAATATCGACATTTGAAAGCCCATCGCCATAGGACAACATAAAAGTTTCTCCGCCAACATGGCTTGCCAGCCTTTTGATTCGCCCACCTGTCTGGGTAGTCAATCCCGTATCGACGAGATGAACCATCCAAGGAGGCTGCTTTCCTGCGCAAATTTTTGTGTTTCCTGATGCTAAATCGAGCGACAAATCGTTATTGATCGCATAAAAATCTAAAAAATATTTTTTGATCACTTCCGATTTATAACCAAGAGCGATAATGAATTCGTTATAACCGTGCGCAGAATAGCAGTTTAAGATATGCCAAAGAACCGGCTTCCCACCGATCTCAACCATTGGCTTAGGAAGATTCGCAGTCAATTCTGCCAGGCGCGTACCAAAGCCGCCTGCTAAAATAATCGTCTTCATTTTTTGATCTCTGAACGTAAGAGATCCTTATAAACTATGAACTATCGGAAATCAAATTAAAATAATACCTCATAAGTTTTGCTTTTTTTTAAAGAGGTCTTTTTTAAAATTGCTCATTCCACATAATGGAACAGCGCATTCCTGCATCTTCATCAAGGCTGGTTCCGCCAATCGTTAAAATGTCGGTTGGATTTAAAATAATATTCAAGTTGCTGATGTCAATTCTATCGCTAAGATTTCTACCTACAAAAAAAACAGCTAAAATTCTTCCTCCGGTAATCGTTGTTCCTGCAGTATTATACGATACGACCGATGTATTGGTTGAAATATCAGTATAAGAAAGAATACCGCCAAGAGTCGGATTGAGAATTAATCGATATACACAGTTCGTCCCAGGACCCCCGGTATTTGAAAACGATACCTTTAGCGGTTGTACGAATTTTGCATTCGGGAGGCCGCTAAAAGTGGCCTTATTTTGTATTGTCAGAATATTTTCCAGAGTTTCAACATCGGTTTTAATATTGAAAACGGAATTAAACAATCCTGTATTGATTAGCGTTCCCTCTACAAAAGCTGCCATGGACGGCACTTTAATCGTGATGTTTGTGTTATTAAGTGCGTTTTTGGCTTGTATAAATAATGGGAGCGAAGGATTAAAAAGCGTTGTAGTTGTGAAGGAGTTTGAGTATTTAATTTGGTGAACTAAACTAAGCGAGCCCAGAGTCGGATTTTCGACGAAAAAATTAATCGCTCCAAAACCTAGCCATTGATATTGAATTTTGTAGACATTTCCTCTTGTGGGATCGAGGCTCATTAAGGATGAACCGCTTCCATTTAATGGATCAATATTCCAGCTCGACTGGGGTATCCAATTATCGACGCCGTTGTCTCTTCGAAGGATGGAAAAAATTGTCGCATTATATCCAAAGAACAGTCCGTCGGTCGTGTTTCCCAAGCCGACCAATTGAGTACAACTAAACGTTCCGGGTGTATAAATAGCGGTAAAAAATGCGACTCCGCCTTGACCTGTTCGATAATGGAGATTGTTTTTGCTAATGAGCGTAGCGGATGTATTTGTTGCCGTTGCGCTGCAAACGGCGAATGGCTGACTTTGGTAAACCGTTGCGCTTCCCGTAACGGAAATGGAAACCTCGTCTCGATTAATGTTGTAGGCAAATTGAAGTTGAATGCGAGGAGATTTTGTCGCTGTAGTTAACTCGCCAAATGCTGTTGTATTTAATGGTTGTGTGATACCGGTAAAACCCATCTAAAGTTCCTTTCCAAAATTGATGAGACGCGCCCTTTTACGAGTCAGTGCGGTAAACAGGTTTTAAAATTGCTCATTCCACATGATAGCGGCGCGCACAGTAATGTCGCCGCCGGAGACAGGGCGGCCGCTAAGAGACAAAAGATCGTTGGCATTCAAAAGGATATTTAAATCGCTGATGTCAATTGTCGTACTAAGGCCGGAATCCACAAAAAAAGTGGCCAAAACTCTTCCTCCGGTAATCAGTGGACCTTGCGAGGTTGCCGGATTTGATACGGTATAGGATACGACCGATGTATCCGTTGAAATATCAAGGTAATTTGAACTGCTGAAAGTCGGATTGAGAGTGAGGGAGAATATCGCGTCCGTTCCCGCGGCATCTGCTAAAGATAACATTAGAGGCTGCACGTATTTTCGATTGGTGACGCCGCTAAATGTGGGTTTATTTTGTATTGTTACGATATTGGTTCCGGTAAGATCTACGACTTGTTCTCTATATGTGGAATTTAATAATCCCGTATTGGCTAGCTCTCCTTCAACGAACGCAGCCATTGAAGGTACTTTTACAGAGATATTTGTATTATTAGTTCCGTTTTTAGCCTGAATATATAATGGAAGCGAAGGATTAAAAAGCGTTGTAGCCGTGAAGGAATTGGAATATTTAATTTGGTGTACTAAACTAAGCGAGCCCAGCGCCGGATTTTCGACGAAAAAATTAATCGCTCCAAAACCTAGCCATTGATATTGAATTTTGTAGACGTTTCCCCTTGTGGGATCGAGGGTCATTAAAGATGAACCGCTTCCGTTTAATGGATCACTATTCCATGCTGACTGGGGTATCCAGTTATCGGTGCCATTGTCTCTTCGGAGAATTGAAAAAACTGTCCCGCTATACCCAAAGAAGAGTCCATCCGTCTCGCTTCCTAAGCCAACCAATTGAGTGCTATTTTCTTTTCCGTCGGTAAAGATCGAGGTAAAAAATACGAGTCCGCCTTGACCTGTTCGATAATGAAGATTGTTTTTGCTAAAAAGGATCGCGGATGTATTCGTTGCCGTTGCGCTGCAAACGGCAAAGGGCTGGCTTTGGTAAACCGTTGCGCTTCCCGTAACAGAAACGGAAACTTCATCTCGATTAATGTTGTATGCGAATTGAAGTTGGATGCGGGGAGATTTTGTCGCTGTAGCTAACTCGCCAAACGCCGTTGTGTTTAATGGTTGTGTGATACCTGTATAAGCCATTTAAAATTCCTTTTCAAAAAACTTCATAAGAAGCGCCATTAAATGTTGTCTGAATCGACTCGTAATTATTTGCGATTAAATATGTAGTCTGTCCATCAATCGTTTTTACACCGCTAACAGTGGTAATTCGTATATTTTTTGCTGCAGAGTTTCCCGTGGCATCTTTAATGATGAGGACTCTTCCGGTGGATGGCGAGTCTGGAAGCCAAAGAGTTATGGCTGTCGTAGTTGTATCCAACGAAAGAAAATAGTCACTCGCAGTAACGGTATAAGATGCCGAAACGGGAGTAATTGTCATTGTAGGATTCGTGTTCGTTACACCAAGCGTGATTGAACCGGGAGCATTGTCAATTGATACACCCGTTCCGGCTGTAAGAATCGCTGCCCGAGGAACATTGCCCGTCCGACCGATCAACACCTGGCCATTCGTCAAAGGCCCTAACCAGGAAAGTGCGAGTGTGGAACCGAGCGAGACCGGCAATGCATAGGCCGTCTGATCGCCAAGTTTAGCCTTAAGAGAGGTCGGAACAATGGCTTTTGTCGATACTGTTCCCGCAATCGCTTCAGAATCCTGAGCTAAAAATCCAACGCCTTTTTGAGCCGTTGTCCAGTCAAGATTGTAAAACATGACGGTATTGCTGTAGCCCGAAGTGATAATGCCCTGCGCAGCCGAGCCGTAAAGGTAGAGAATATTGTTTGCGGGAGTGGCCGTTGTATTGTCATTTTCTATAAAGCTAATATTGATGCCATCGGCACTGATTCGGATCGATCCCGAGCCATTTTCTATTGAAATACCGGTACCGGCCGTCAATGTGCTTGCCATTGGCCTTCCTACGGACGATCCGATGAATAGTTGCCCAGGTGAAGTAAGTTTGGGTAAGTTGCAAGAATTATTGGTTGTCATGCATCTACATATTTAAATAATTATTTATGGTTTTGAAGCAGAAGTGATTGCCGAAAGCAAAGCGATTATTTATTTAAATATCAAAAATTTGAATTTTATTCAATAAAAGACCTATTTGATGGAATAACCTGATTTTATGAGTGAATCGTCGAATCTTACGTTTCCTTATGAAGGAAATCTCATAAAACACTTCCGGCCAATCGACAAATTAATTGGAAGCAGCATTAAAAACATCGATTTGATTTATTTAATCAATCTTGATCAACGCTCTGAAAAATTAGAACGGACTTTGAATCAACTTTCACCCTATGGGATCGTCCCGAATCGTTTTTCGGCAATCTATGGATGGACTCTTGCAGACGAGGTTTACGAAGATATCGGCCTTAAGGTGGCTCCTGGGATGAATTGGAAAGGTTCGGTCTACTTGCGGCATAATTATTCTCTGTTGGTTCTCAAGCCAATTTATGGTTCTGCCATTTTTTATTATCGAATGTCTCACGGAGCCGTCGGTTGTACACTAAGCCATTTATCCATTTTGCAAAATGCTTATGAAGCCAATGTAGAATCCATCTGGATTTTAGAAGATGACGTAACAGTAAACGCCAACCCCCATTGTCTTTCAGATTATATTGAAAAGTTGGATGACCTCGTCGGAAAAGATGGCTGGGATGTTTTATATACAGATAATTACGATTATTTTGCGCCCTTTACACCCGGAACGAATTTTCGTCCCGATATGCCATCGATGAACTTCGAGCCTATTTTTTTGCGCAAAGACTTAGGATCTGATTTTGTTCAGATCGGCGGCCGATGCCATACCCACTCGCTGATCTTGCGACGCTCCGGGATTCGCAAAATTTTAGAATTTTCCAAACGTAATGGGCTCTATCTTCCTTATGATATTGAGATTGCGTTTGTTCCCGAAATTCGATTTTTTAATCTGAAACATAATATTGTTATCGGTGAAACCTGGGAAAATTCAGATACAACGATAAAACATTTTAAAGAATAAATAGATCAGCTTTGATTATAATGATATTTATAAACCTCTGTTTCTTATAATCAAAACATTCGGGTATTTTCATGGTCGAGTCGACGGATTTTGTTTTTCCTTACGAGAAAAATCTCATAAAGCATTTTCGCTCAATCGACAAAGTGATTGTTAGTAACGTTAAAAACGTAGACTTGATTTATTTAATCAATCTTGATCAACGACCTGAAAAATTAGAACGAACGCTAAGACAATTTTCTTCTTATGGAATCCACCCGAATCGTCTTCCTGCGGTTTATGGATGGTCTCTCACTAACGAGGTCTTTGAAGATGTCGGCCTTAAACTAGCTTCAGGAATGAACTGGAAGGGATCAATTTATTTGCGGCAGAATTCCGTACAAAGAGTTCTTCAGCCAAGTTATGGATCAGCCATCTTTTATCCTCGAATGACCCATGGAGCTGTCGGCACTGCGCTCAGCCATCTCTCCATTTTGCAAAATGCCTACGAGGCCAATGCTAAATCAATCTGGATTTTAGAAGATGACGTAACAGTCAAGACCGATCCGCATAGCATCTCAGATTATATGGAGAAGCTGGATGCACTCGTTGGCAATGATGGCTGGGACATTCTATATACAGACGATCTTGCTTATTTTGAGCCATTTACACCTGGGACGGTTTGGCGCCCCGATATGCCTTCGATGAATTTTGATCCTCTATTCGAATGCAAAGAGATGGGGCAGGATTTTAATCAAATCGGCGGGCGGTGCCAAGCGCATTCGCTCATTATGCAACGCTCGGGAATCCGAAAGATTTTAGAGTTTGCAAAACAGCACGGTATCTATCTCCCCTATGATGTTGAGATTGCTTTTGTTCCCGAAATTCGATTTTTTAATCTGAAACACAATATTGTTGTCGGAGGAACTCTTGAAAATTCCGATACAATTCGCAGATATTTCTAATACTAAGTATTCAACATAGTGATTTATGGCAAAAACAAATAATGCAATTAATATTAATGCTGCAGGCATTCCGGTATATAATGGAGCCGGGATTTTTTATAGTAATACAACGACGCAATATTCGGTATTGGTTGGGGGTGTAGCCACTTCTCCCATTGTAAGCATTGGTGCTGCAGCCACATCCGGCGTTCCTCTGATTTCTCAAGGAGCTAGTGCAAATCCTGCATTTGGAACAGCGGTGGTCGCCGGCGGTGGAACGGGGCGCTCATCCGCATCCGTCTATGCTCCGATATGCGGTGGTACCACAACCACGGGGGCCTATCAAAGCGCATTTACAGGACTCAGTTTTACCGGGTATGCCCTCGTGTCGAATGGACCCAGCGCTGTTCCTTCATTTACGGCGGTCGCAAATTCAGTCACGGGAACGGCCAATCAAGTGTATGTCAATGGCACGAGCGGTTCTCCGAAAACAGGAGCGCTCACATTTTCAACGCCGCAGGATATTGCGACCTCCTCAATTGTTCAATTTGGAAAAGTCGGCGTTAATGTTACGGCATCTAACAATTATTTATCTGTTAATGGAGCCGCTTCCATAGGCTATGCCGATACGGAGGCGCCGACAGATGGATTGATCGTTAAGGGGGCAGCAGGATTTGGTAATAGCAACCTTGGATCATATCATTATATTTGGGGACAAAGCTATACGGTACATGATCATATCATCGTTCTTCAAGGATCTTTAGTCGGTCAAGCCACAGTCAATGCAAAATCAGGAATATATGTAAATCCTTCGCTCGAGCCATCCTATTCCCTAGCACCAGTGGTCTTTGTGGCAGGGCAAACGATTACTCCTGAGTTTGCTCCTGCAGCCGGATGTACAATCACAGACGCGTATGGATTAAATATCCGTTATGGATTACGGTCCGGCACTGGTGTGGTTACAAGAGGAACCTCTTTATGGGTAGGCAAGCCCCTTTACGGCAATAGTAGATACACGGCTTATTTTGATCCTCTTGTTGGTATTGGCGAAACGGAGCCTACATCCGCCTTACACTGCTCAACATCTTCTTTTACGACCAGCAACACTCAATATATATTTGGCGGAGAACATGACGGTCTCGATTCAAGCGGAAATAAAATTTCATTTTATGTTAATCCTACGTTGGCTCCTACTTATCAAGGAACGTTAACCGCTGCAGCCGCAGAATGGATAACTCCTACGTTTGCTCCTGAGGATGAGTGTATAATAACAAGTGCATATGGTTTGTATATTTCAATAGGCATTGCCGGAGCTAGAGGGGGTACAGTTACCAATGGTTACGGATTATACGTAAATAACCCTGCATTCGGCGTAAATCAATATACAGCCCGGTTTGATAGCGGCGTAGGTATCGGGGCCAATCCAGTGGCTTCCGCAGCTCTACAAGTTCAGTCAACTACTAAAGGTTTTTTGCCTCCGGTAATGACAACAGCCCAGAAAAATGCTATCTCTACTCCGGCAGAAGGACTGATGGTATATGACAATCAACTTAACGCCATATGTTTTTGGACCGGAGCTGCCTGGAGGACATTAACCGGAGTATGAATTCAAATCATCCGTTGGTTACGTGACCGCGATTGCATCTTGTCGTTACTCGCACTATCTCAATCCAGTGAATAAAAACTACGTAACGAATTTTTATGCTTAATATTCAATAGAGTAATTTATGGCAAAAACAAATAATGCAATTAATATTAGTGACGCTGGTATTCCGGTATATAATGGAGCTGGGCTTTTTTATAGTAATATAACGACGCAATATTCGGTATTGGTTGGCGGTGTAGCCACTTCGCCGATTGCAAGCGTTGGTGCTTCGGTCACAGTCGGCGTTCCTCTGATTTCTCAAGGAGCTACTGCAAATCCTGCATTTGGAACTGCGGTGGTTGCCGGCGGAGGAACGGGGCGCTCATCCGCATCCGTCTATGCTCCGATATGCGGTGGTACCACAACCACAGGGGCCTATCAAAGCGCATTTACAGGACTCAGTTTTACCGGATATGCACTCGTGTCTAACGGAGCCAGCGCAGTTCCTTCATTTACGGCGGTCGCAAATTCAGTCGCGGGAACAGTTGATCAAGTGTATGTCAATGGCACGAGCGGTTCTCCGCAAACAGGAGCGCTCACAATTACAACGCCGCAGGATATTGCTACCGATTCAACCGTTCAATTTGGAAAAGTCGGCGTTAATATAGCGGCATCTAACAATTACCTGTCTGTTGCTGGATCGGCTTGTATAGGCACTCCTGATCCGATCTCGCCGACAGATGGGGTGATCGTTCGGGGGCAAACAGGATTTGGTAGTAGCAACGTCTTATCATTTCATTATATTTGGGGAGATAGCTATACGGTGCATGATTATATCATCGCTCTTCAAGGGTCTTTGGTTGGCCAAGGTGATAATACCGAAAAGTCAGGACTATTCATAAATCCTACGCTTGAGCCAACCTATACCGTAGCACCAGTGCTCTCAATGTCGGGGCAAATGATTTCCCCTGTGTTTGCTCCTGCAGCCGGATGTACAATCTCAGACGCATATGGATTAAATATCAGTTATGGTTCTCAGGCCGGTACAGGTGTGGTTACAAGAGGAACCTCTTTATGGGTAGGTACGCCAACATACGGTAATGATAAATACACGGCTTATTTTGATCCTCTTGTTGGTATTGGCGAAACGGAGCCTTCAGCCGCCTTACACTGCGTAACATCTTCTTTTACGAGCAGTGATCATCAATATACGTTTGAGGGATCTCATGTCGGTATTGAAAGTTCAACCGGAAATAGAATTTCATTATTTGTTAATCCTACGTTGGCTCCCACTTTTCCAGGAACGTTAACCACTGCTGGCGCAGTATGGATAACTCCTACGTTTGCTCCTGAGGCTAGGTGCACAATAACAAATGCATATTGTCTGTATATTTCAAGCGGCATTGCCGGCGCTAGAGGGGGTACAGTTACCAATGGCTACGGATTATACGTAAATAACCCTGCATTCGGAGTAAATCAATATACAGCCCGGCTTGATAGTGGTGTTGGTATCGGAGGCAATCCAACTGTTTCCGCAGCTTTAGAAGTTTACTCAACTACAAAAGGTTTTCTGCCTCCGGTAATGATAACAGGCGAAAAAACATCTATTGGTTCTCCGGCAGAAGGACTGATGGTATATGACAGTACCCTTAACGCCGTATGTTATTATAGCGGAACTGTTTGGAGGTCATTAGCGGGAGTATGAATTCAAATCATCCGTTGGTTACTTGCAGAATATTTGGGCAGATGGGCAATCAGCTATATCAGATTGCGGCGACTTTGGCATACGCGTGGGACTATGATGCGATCCCTATTTTTCCTGAGCTGCATAAACAGGAGGATCGCATTTCATATAATCGAGACCGAATCTTTTTTCGGCTCGATACATCCAATCCTACGCGGCCCTTTCGCAATATTTTTCAGGAATCTTCATTCTGTAGTTCGAAAAGAGTTCCGTTTCGAGTCGATCAGATCCTGTGCGGATATTTCCAGAGCTGGAGACATTTTCATCATCACCGTGATCGCATTTTGTCAATACTTGCCCCAACTCAATCCATTGAACAAAAGCTTCTTAACAAATATGGCGATTTAATTAATAAGCCAAATACCATTGCAGTTCATGTCCGCACATTTAGCAAACATTTGCATGAAAATAAATTGCATCCATTTATAGGGTTTGAATATTATCAAAAAGCTCTCGAGTTCTTTCCTAAAGATTCAGAATTAGTTGTTTTTTCAGATCGAATTAATTGGTGCAAAATGAATTTTGTAAAAGAGTTTGATCGGAAAATGACATTCATAGAAGGTAACGATAACGTTGAAGACTTTTTTTTGATGAGCAAAATGAAACATAATATTATTGCGAATTCTACGTTTTCGTGGTGGGGTTCCTATTTCAATCAAAATCAAAACAAAATCGTAGTGGCACCAAAGTACGCTCCCTATTTTGATTCAAAATTTCCACTAAGTGATTTTTATTTAAACGATTGGATAACGCTTCCGGTTAATGTCGACAGCCCCTACCCAGTAGATATGGAGTGCTATAATGATTTATTTCAATCATTGAATGGGTGATAAGTTATTTAAGACTAACTAAAAGAGCTTAATTAAAATGATAAACATTAAAAAAAATCCTGAATTAAAAACTGTTTATTTTATTAATTTTATGGGAATGCCTGATAGCTATTTTTATGACATTACAGCGCATAGAGATGGTCTGGCAAAACCATTCGTATATTTAAGAGAACAAATTGAAAAAGCGGGATATTTAGTAAAATTAACAAACGATTGTTCTAACTTAACTGATGTAGCTGCAATCATATCTTTTAGTAATATTAACTACACAATATTACGTAATCTTAAAAAGCATCCCAAATATAAGTGCATTATTGGTCTATTCGAACCACCGGTTCAACTTCCCTATTTATACGATCCAGTTTTAAAAGAATATTTTGGATCGATTCTAACGATGTTTGACGATCAAATTGACAATGAAACATATTTCAAACTACACAATCCGCAATCTCGCGAAGCAATCACTGATAATATCCCTGATTTTGATCAAAAGAAATTTTGCATAATGATTCAAACGAATGGAAATAAAAACAAACAACCCAAAGAATTGTACTCAGAACGATATAGACTCGCAAAATATTTATCCGAAACTTCTGAATTTGATTTATTTGGCGCCGGATGGGAAGATATATCGAGTTGGAGAGGACCATTAAAGATTGATAAATTAAAAACCCTCAAGAACTATAAATTCTCGATCACTTATGAAAACATGCGAGATCAATTAGGGTATGTCACAGAAAAAATCTTCGATCCCTTATTCGCAGGATGCGTCCCGATATATTGGGGTGCGTCGAATATAACAAAATATATTCCCGCAGAATGTTTTATTGATCGTAGAAATTTTTCATCGAATGAAGAGCTGCATCAGTTTCTTAAGTCGGTTGATCGAGCCGCCTTTAATCAATATATTGAAGCGGCAAAAACGTTTATTCAAAGCGAACAATATCAACCCTATACATTTTCGGGCTTTGCAAAACCGTTTTTAGAAAGACTCAACTCAATAAAAATGCAATCGGCTCATTTTTGAGTTTCTAAAAAGTCGATAAAGGTACGTTTTATTCCATCGACTAAAGCCGTTTTCGGATTCCAACCAAGTTTTTGAATCTTTGAAATATCTAGGCATTTCCGTTTTGTGCCATCGGGAAACAGTGTGTTCCATTTAAAAACGCCGGAAAATCCGACTACTTTAGCAATTATATTCGCTAAGTCTGAAATCGTTACATCCGATCCCGTGCCGACATTGACTGGACCTAAACCTGAATAGTTTAGCATTAGAAATAAACATGCATCCGCTAAGTCATCGACATACAAAAACTCTCGTAATGGTTTTCCGGTTCCCCAACAATGAACCTCTTCCGCCTTGGAAATCTTCGCATGATAACACCTTGCAATGAGCGCTGGTAAAACATGGCAGTTTTGCAAGTCGTAATTGTCATTCATTCCAAATAAATTAGTTGGTATTAACGAAATGAAATCACAGCCGTATTGTTTTCGATATAATTCACACATTTTGATGCCGGCTATTTTAGCCACGGCATAACCTTCATTTGTTTTCTCCAACAATCCATTTAAAAGGTACTCTTCTTTAATGGGTTGCGGACATTCTTTTGGATATATACAAGACGATCCTAAGAACAAAAGCTTTTTTACATTGTTACGATACGAACTATTAATTATATTTGATTGAACTGTTATATTTTCATAAATGAAATCGGCTGAATAGGTGTCGTTGGCTAAAATACCACCCACTCTCGCAGCTGCACAAAAAACAAACTCCGGACGTTCCTTAACAAAAAAATCTGAAACGGCTTTTTGATCAAAAAGATCTAATTCTTTGCGAGTTTTGAATATTAAATTTGTATACCCTTCCAATTCAAGTTTACGTTTAATTGCCGAACCAACCATACCTAAATGGCCGGCTATATAAATTTTTGATTTTTTTTCCATTTATTTGCTCGATTCTTTTTTTGCTAATTTCCAATCAGCGTCGATCATAATTTTTACTAATTCTGCGAATTTTATCTTTGGTTTCCAGTTTAATTTATTTAATGCTTTGGTCGGATCACCAATAAGAATATCTACTTCCGTCGGACGAAAATAATGCGCATCAATCTTTACAAGCGTTTTTCCCGTTTTTTGATCGATACCGATTTCTTTAACGTCTTTACCTTTCCATTTAATAACAATGCCAACATGCTGAAATGCTACTTCAATAAACTCGCGAACCGTGTGGGTTTCTCCTGTTGCGATTACTAAATCTTCAGGATGGGAGCTCTGAAGCATCAGCCACATCGCTTCTGTGTACTCCGGTGCATATCCCCAATCTCTCTTTGCATTCAGGTTTCCAACTAACAAATATTCTTGAATATTTTCCTTAATTTTAGTTACGGCTCTCGTAATTTTTCTCGTTACAAATGTTTCTCCACGTCGTGGCGATTCGTGATTAAATAAAATTCCATTTGATGCATGCAGCCCATAGGCTTCACGATAATTTACAACGATCCAATAGGCATATAGTTTAGCTGCCGCATAAGGAGATCGAGGATAAAATGGAGTTTTTTCCGTTTGCGGAATTTCGAGAACTTTTCCAAATAATTCACTTGTTGAGGCTTGATAAAATCGAATTTTGTCCTTAAGACCCGTTTCTTTTATCGCATCTAAAAATCGTAATGTTCCGACTCCATCCACTTCCGCAGTATATTCAGGAACTTCGAAGGAAACCTGAACATGGGATTGCGCGCCTAGATTATAAATCTCCTCAGGTTCAGTTTTATCAATGATGCGATTTAGATTGCTGCTATCAGTAATGTCTCCATAATGTAAAATCAATCTATTTTTAATTTCCGGGTTGTTAAAGATTGTTTCCAATCGGTGGGTATTAAATGAACTGGTTCGCCGAAGAATTCCATGAACCTCATAGCCTTTCTCAATCAGCTGCTCGGCAAGATAGGAGCCGTCTTGACCCGTAATCCCTGTTATTAAAGCTTTTTTCATCTTGACCTTGTTTTAGATTTTTAATTCAACAAAGCTTTTTAGTAATTCTGCGCAGTAATGTATTTGTAAGGGAAACAATTTTATATATCATCAAACACAATTATATTCACAAGCTTACTTTGCTTATACCGAACGCTCATGAAAGCCGCATTCTCCTGTATTTCTGTTTTTACTTAAAAAATTTCTTGAATCTTAATAGCAATTTTTTTACGATTTAACATCTTCTTAACTTTCCCTCATGGGGCGTGCTTTTTCGAGGAGTCAGGCTCCTGAAAAATCGACGAGTTGAGATGGGGTAAGGGTAAACGACCAACCAAGGTTCGATGTGCGATCCTGGAGCCTTCTATTGATTCGACTTTACAGAAGACCCCAAATCCGGCATTTGTGGACTAAAATGGGCTGGTTGTTATGATAAGTCTAATTATCATAACTTAGAAAAATGATGAACTTTTTGGAACCTTTGAAGTCCTCTTCGACCTTGGCTCGGGCTGTGGCAACCCGGGACGAAGCGATTTGGCGAGAACTTTCGAAAATCAGCCTGATCAAGGCGGCCGAACAATTTTTGGACACTTTATCCGGAAACACCCAAAGAGCCTACCGTGCCGCTTTCCATTCCATCTTCGTTTTGATGGAAAACCACCAATTATTCGATCCGCGCAACAATCTTCAGACTTTCGCTCTTTCGAATCTTGAATATTTGCTCGATGAAATCCGCGGCAAACTTTCAGGCGCCGATTCAACGAAACAGGCGCGGGCGGCGGCATTCATTGCTCTCACTCGATTTTTACAGAGAGCCACCGGCGGCTTGATTCGAAAAGTGGTGCCTCGAAAAGAAAAAAGCAACCCGACTTTCCAGCAAGTGAGGGAAACGTCTTTGACCAAAGCGCTCACGAGGGTTCAATGGTCGCGCTTTTTATTGTTTTTGCAACGAACTTCCCAGCGGGATTATCTCGCCGCTAAAATGATCCTTCAAGGGGCCAAGCGTGTCGGCGAAGTTCTTTCCGCCCAAATTCATCAGATTGACTGGGTGCATAATCAAATTACATTCAAGCAATTCAAATCGAAAATTCTCGAAAAATTTACCGTCATTACTTACCCCGAAACTTTTATGCACGAGCTAAAAGACTATCTTGGGGAGCGCACAGCCGGTCCGATCTTTGTCTCGCGAAATGGAAAGCCGCTCAGTCAGCCGCATCTCTATCGTTCTTTTGCTACAGCAGGCAGGCAGGCGGGTATCCCTTTTACAGTTCATCCGCACGTTTTGCGCGCATCGGCAATCACCTACTTAACAGCGCAGGGTTATAATGCGGACCAAATTTTACGCGTAAGCGGACATGCCGATACCAAGTTGGTGCGCTACTATGACAAAACACCGATTGAGCAAAACCCATCGCAAGATATCAGTCTGATTTGACGCATTCGAAAATAGAGTCGGGTTCGTAAATCATCAAAATTCAGGATAGTGTCCTGGCTGAATTAATACAAATTTAGCCACTAATTTTAAGAAAAACTCTTTAATGCAGCGATTTGGCAAGCAAATTGTTTGCAGCGAAATCGCTTAATTAGAAGGCGTTCAGTCGATTGATCCAATGCGGATACGCGCAAATCTTCGGTATAGAGTCGATATCACCGAACAGCCGTGTGTGTGCTCATTTTGACTCACCGCTTGACTATTAATGTATAATCGAATAATTATTCGAGTATAATCGACAAAGAAACGTTTATGCTCTCCTATAA
>CAISYW010000145.1 GCA_903889795.1 uncultured Chlamydiae bacterium
ACACAAATGCAAGCAGCCTCCTTGCCTATTCCCGATTTTTGAATCGCTCCCGGTATACAAAATGGTATTAAATATTCATCGGATCGAGATCGAGAATGGAGGGAACCGGATAAATTGGATAATTAAATTCACCGATGGGGCGTGTCAATTTCAAAGGAGCGATCATACCGTTTGAAAATAACTGAATCGTTCCCGGCTCATCATCACTTCTTACAAACTCGCTCTTATAATACGTGTATACAAGACTAATTTTTCTTAGATTAATTATGAATCTATTTTTTTTACAAAATCCACGAAGATCTGCAATTACATGTTTTTGATCGACGCCGCCCGGTTGGAATAGGGTGCCAAACGCGACGACAATAGACACATCCTTTTCCAAATTTTCGAAAAGTCTTTTTGCCATGGATGGATTGAAATCAAAAGCGCCGCCAAATATATGGCCTAGCCTGCGCTCCTGATAGATTCCGGTAACCTTATCGAATTTTTGGCCAATACCAATAGCAACGCATGCAGTTAACAAACTGGTAGAAAGCACTTCATCATCTCTTTGAGATGTCAAAAAATCATCCATTTTCACTTCGGTATTAACTAAAACGGGGCGTAGAGATCCGTTTTTGCTAATTGATTCTTTTGGCTTAGTTGAAAAATATTGACCAAAACCAAACCTGATTCCTGCATAAATCCCACAACCGACCAGGATTGCCGTGGGCAGTGATGCTGCATTTAGAATAAAGATAGCCGCAGACGAACATCCTGCGATGCTAGCGGCAACACAAAAACAATTTTGTTCTGAAGAATCCTCTTCCATTTTTAAAAAATGCACAGAATGGCCGTTCAAACTACCTTGTTCATTTTGATGTACGGCAGGTGTAAACATTTTTTTTGCATCAACAACTAATGACATATTTTTCTCACTTATTATGTTTATAATAACATTATACACATAACATATATTTTAGTAAACAACCGCAAATATTACTTTAAATTTAGAAGGTTCTAAAAACAAACACCGCCTCAAGTTGTTAAAAATCTGTGTATTAGAAAAAATTAGACATACCAAGCTTAACGAAGCCTTTTATTAAAGGATAACTAATGGTATAATTAATAATATATAAGCATTTTTCGTAATAAAAAAAATAAACAAAGAGACAATAATATGAATGCGAACATGTCACCCGGTTTTGTGTTTCATGTAAAATCAACCTATTCACTTGCAGAAATGTTGAATGATCCTCAAATACTCAATGACATGCTGAACACGGCATTCTTACTCAAATCGCTGATGCCGCAGTTTTTTAGGCAGAATACCGATCTTTTGATAATTCTTTCACTTGTATTATCGACAGAGATCAAAGCAGAGACATCTGAGAACAAGTATCAATGGCCTCCAACAACGTGGGAACGAAGATATTCGCCCGTCCACAAACGAACTTCTAAGGCATTTTACGACACCTTCCCCGCTCAAAGCAGTCAGCAACACAGCCGATCAGCTCATAAACCACAAAGTGACAGAACCCATACCGAGACTCCAAAAGGGTCGCAATCTATTCCTCAAGACCCCTCGCCAAAAGCTGAATCAAAAGAAGCCTTAATATACCTACAAAAATATTTCCCTAGTGGTGCGGCTGCTCCATCTCTCGCTGATCGGCATGAGAAATCAGTTCTTGGAGTTCCTGCGAATGCATCTTTTAAGGAAGTCAAGTCTGCATATAAAAAGTTATCGTTAAAGCTTCATCCTGACAGAACGAATCATCTGGAAGAAAAAGATAGAAAAACAGCCCAAGAGGCATTCAAGTTAATTAACCATGCGTACCATGTATTAGAAAGAGCTGAACAAGATCGTGTTGAAGCAAACGTGGCGGGTGGTTAACAAAAGAAATCAATACGTGACTCAAAAATCAGATTTTTGAGTCACGTTCGGTATACTGCTATCGGCCTGAAGCTTTGATTTTTGACGACAGCAGTATATAATTCATCCGCTAAATGCACCCTTGGATTTATACTGCTGTCGGCCTGAACATTTGATTTTTCATCGACATCTTTTG
>CAISYW010000146.1 GCA_903889795.1 uncultured Chlamydiae bacterium
ATCGAAGCAATGGGGTATACTCCTATGGCAGATATGGTACGAGCTAGGTCATAGTGATCATGAACCGCCGTATACGGTTCCGTACGTACGGTGGTGTGGAAGGGCGGGAACTGAAAGGCTCCCCCCTATCCGATAGGCGGATTCATATTCAATGGCTATCTGACGCAGGCAGAACCGATTTTTGAATCACGAGTGGTATATAGACAAGCTGTTTGCCAGCTTGAAATAATATAGGAGAAAGACAATGTTCAAATTGATACACAAACTATCAGGCCTGAAATGGAAATTTGGTTAGAAACGTCGAATCTGAGCGCAGTACAAAAAGCGTATCAAATGGGCGTACTTCATGGTGTCGCAACAAATCCAACGATCGCCGCTCGATCGGGGTTGGCGCTCGAAGATCTTTTACAAAAGTTATTAAAGACACAAAAAGGTCCCGTGACCGCACAGGTCGTTTCTGCGAAAGCGGAAGCGATGATCCAGCAAGGATTGGCGCTCGCCGCATTTTCCGAGCGTATTAACGTTAAAGTCCCTGTTACGCGTGAAGGCTTGCAAGCCATTTATGAACTTTCTCAAAAAAAAATACCCGTCATCGCAACGTCTGTTTTTGATTTGAACCAAACGCTCCTCGCCGCTCGATCCGGAGCCTCTTATATCTCTCCTAATTTTTCACATATTTGCGAAGCTGATCAGGATGGAATCGAGGTGTTGCGATCCATGGTCCATCTATTGCAGCATTATGGCTATTCAGCCAAGATTCTCGCGGCTTCTCTGAGATCCACGCAGCAGGCGCAAGAATGCTGTGCTTTAGGCGTTCATGCACTGACTTTAAATGAAACTCTGTTTGATGAGTATGTCACAGATCATCCGATGACGCTGAAGGCCTTGAAAAGCTTTGAGTGCGATTGGAAGACGGCTGCGAAGAGCAAGCTGATTTGAAAAATCTTATTGAATCTCTTGGGTTTTTTGCTCAAACAATGCATCTGTTGCCCCCAACTTTTTAAAAGAATAGGGAAGCGGCGAGGTAAAGTGCATTTTTTGTTTAGTGAAGGGATGAATAAATGCGATCGATCGGGAGTGGAGGCAAAGCCGATGGATCGGATCTTCGATGGCGCCATATCTCTGATCGCCCAATATAGGGCAGCCGGCCTCTTTGCAATGGACGCGGATCTGATGTTTGCGTCCTGTTTCTAACATGAGACGAACATAGCTATATTTGGTCGAGCGGCGGATCACGTCGAAATGTGATATGGCATGTTTGCCCTCTTCAGAGTCGTGAGCAATCACGACGTCGTAGTTGGGCAATTCTTTGAGAGAGCAATCCCATGTGCCGCTATCAGCCGGCAGATGTCCTTCAAGAATAGCAAAATATTCTCGATGCATATCGTGCTGTTCGAAGAGCAGATCGAATTTTTTTTGCGAACCAAAACCACGAGCAAAGAGTAAAATACCGGATGTTTCGCGGTCGATCCGATGAACGGCTAAAATCTGATCTGTTTGATAAAAATCACGCAAAATACCAAGAGCATGTCGTTTGCTTAGGGGGTTATCGAGCGGAACACTCAATAATCCAACGGGTTTATCGATGGCAATCAAATAGCGATCTTCGTAGAGAATGTTAATATTCGCTACCTTTTTAGGGGAGAAGCTGTCGACAGAGCTTAGAGTTTGTCCCTTTTCAGCCATGATGTTATCATGAGTGATGGGTCTTTTATCGAGCGCAAAGCGTTTGCCTTTGATCCAATGCTGGAGCGTTCGTCGCGAGCTTTGCGGAAAAAGTTGCCGAAGAGCCTCGAGTACGCTCATTCGCTCTGGGATTTCAAAGTCCATAGATTCAAATCATTTATATTGAAAACTATTATAACGGAATGGGGACAATAATCGCAGCGGAAATGGAAGCTTTTACTCACTTATCGGTGAACGGCGTGCCAGTTTTAATGAGCCCCGATGCTTTTTCTCCTCGAGCATTTTATCTTTTTGCCGACGTGAGCGCCGTCTTTTTTGGCGGCGGATCTTTTCAAACTGCTGTTCTTTTTCGCTCTGTTCTTTAAATATTTTACTTTCCAGTTTTTCACACAGCTCTCGGCGGGCGATATAGCGGTTGAGTTCGCGCGAACGGTCTCGCTGGCATTTGATTTCCAATCCGGTTGGAATATGTTTGAGATAGACGCAGGAGGCTGTTTTATTGATCTTTTGGCCGCCTTTACCGGAGCCGAGAATGAATTTTTCGATCAGATCCTCTTTGCGAATATGGCAACGCTCCATTCGTTCGGCGAGTTCTTGGATTTTCTCTTTTGAAATGGACATGGCAGTTTGTTTTTACTAACCTCTGTAAATAATTAATTATAGACGAATCTTAACTGATTGTCAATTATTTAAGGTGTCTCTTTAAAAAGTTCATTTCGTTCTTTCTGCGTATGTATATATGTATTTGTAAACCGGAATAGTCATCAATCTGATTTTCTGTTACTATTTTGGTATCTTGTTCTGTACAAGGGTTTTAAAGGCGAATGCTTATTAAAAAAGATTAGATCTCATATCTTCAGCTCTTTTTGATCAAAAGAGCCTGAGCCAACAGGTGTGAAGGAAATCATTTGCTTTTATTGGGAATTTTGATAAGATTAGACGTCTAAGAGTAAGGTTTATTATAACCAGCTGCTTAGTACGTAAATAAATGTGAAGATTTTTCTTGACTAGGCCTTCGATTCGAAAATCCGTTCTTACGGTTTCATTGCGTTGCCAATGTTTGGTAGTCTTCGAGTTTTTTCTTTTTTTATCTTTAGGAGTTTAAGGAATGAATCCACAAAATCAAAAGCTTTATGTTGGAAATTTGAATTTTGATGCAACAGAAGATCAAGTTCGTGAACAGTTTGCATCACATGGCGAAGTCGCAGAAGTAAAGATCATCATGGATCGCTTCTCAGGTCGTTCGAGAGGATTTGCGTTTGTTCGCATGGCTACTTCTGACGGAGCTACGAAGGCTAAAGATGCTCTTCATGGCCAACCTTTTCAAGGCAAAGCATTAGTTATCGATTGGGCGCGTACTGAACAGCGCGATCGTCCAATGGGCGAGCGTCGTGAACGTCCAGCTGGCGGCCCAGGCGAATTCCGCCCACGCCGTGACTGGGGTGGAAATGGAAATAGTGATCGTGGCGAACGTCGTGAATCTCGCGGCGGCAATGATCGTTATTTTCGTTAATTGATCGTCTTTTTGAACCGGGTCCTTTAACGGGATCCGGCTAGGTTTAACGGGTTCATTTAGCGAAAGCTATCTGAGCCCGTATTCTTTTTATTCAAAACAGCTATTGTGAGACGTGAAACGGCAATGAGAGTTTGTTGTTCGTTTCGGATTTGAATATCCCAAATTTGTGTGGACTGACCCAAATGCAGTGGGCGAGCGGTTGCACTTACCCATCCACTACGCATTGATTTCACGTGGTTCACATTGATTTCCAATCCGACGCAAAACTTGAGTTTGGGGTCGACGCAGAAGTGGGCGGCTACGCTGCCGATTGTTTCGGCAAGGACGCATGATGCGCCGCCGTGCAAGCATCCCAGAGGTTGAATCGTTCTTTCATCTACAGGCATTTTGGCTTGTAAATAATCATCGCCAATTGCGGTGAATTCAATCCCAAGATTGTCCATCAAACGATGGGAAGACCATCGATTGATCTCTTCGATGGTTACGGGAATAAACCATATTTGTTTCATTGAAAGCATCTCATTATAATTTACAATTTCGCTATTGTGAGTATAGCAGGACTGCCTCTTATGGAAAATAAACGACTTTTTCTGGCGATGGAAGTTTTTTCGCCTTGGCCCCAAGTCTTTCCCAATGGAAGGATTTTGCTTGAGCCTGATCGTCATTTGACTTTGCTGTTTTTAGGAGAAAACCATTTGCCCTCGATTTTAAATTTATTGCAGGAATTTCCCGACCCCGGATTTCATGTGGGATTAGCAGGGATTTTCGATCGGCCGATTTTTTTACCGGACCTTCAGCCAAAAACGGCCGGATGGCATGTGCATTTGCTGGAACAAAAAGATCTCTTTCATGCATTTCAGCGACGATTATGCCAATGGTTAGAAGAGAAAAACATCGCTTTTAGCGAGCAAAAAAATGAGTTTCTCGCTCATGTGACGATTGCGCGGCAGCCGTTTGATATTCAAGAATGGAAAAGCTCTTTTCACAAGCTGCCCCTATATTTGAAAAATATTCATCTCTGCGAAAGTCTCGGCTTTTCACGCTATAATATCTGCTGGACTCATGAAATTTTAGCTCCATTTGAAGGATTCGAGCATACGGCTGATCTTGCCTTTTTGATACGCGGGGAGATAGATGAGCAATTGTTTATTCATGCTAGCTTGGCTCTTGCTTTTCATTTTCCTCCCTTGATTCGCTACATGGATGAGATTAAGCCCCAAGGCATTGACGAGCTGATCTTTCAGTTAAATCTCTTGATCGCACGCGCTGATGCGGAGGAAGGATGTCCATTTAAAGCTGTCAGCTATCATAGCACGATGACTAAACGTGCGAATATTTTTGAATGGGAGATGATTGTCGATGTTTGAGCTTAAAAAAATCGCTCCGGCTACTTACGAGCTTGCCAAGACGGGTGGAATGAGAGTCCCGGGACTTATCATTGCAACGGAAGAGTTATTGAAGGGAATCCAACAGGATCGCTCTTTAGAGCAGCTTGTCAATGTCGCTCATTTACCGGGGATTGTCGGTTATAGTATGGCGATGCCGGATATTCACTGGGGTTATGGATTTCCGATCGGCGGTGTGGCTGCGATGGATGCTCAGACGGGCGTCATTAGCCCCGGCGGCGTTGGCTATGATATCAATTGCGGTGTGCGTTTGGCGGTTTTGCCGGTTCCTTTTGCAAATATTTCGGAAAGAACCCGATCAGAGCTGTTGCAGGCTATTTTTGAGCGCATTCCCTCGGGCGTCGGTAGAGAGCGTAAAAATGAACGCGGATTAAGCGAGCGGGATTATCGAGAACTGGTTGAACAGGGGGCTCGATGGTCGATTGAGCGCGGTTACGGTTATCCGGAGGATCTCGATCATATTGAAAGTAATGGCTGCATTGAAGGCGCTAATCTGGGAGCGATCTCCATGGAAGCTCAAAACCGGGGGCGCAAACAACTTGGATCGATAGGTTCGGGGAACCACTTTATTGAAATAGGTTCGATCGATCAGATTTTTCAACCGGAAATTGCGAAAGTCTGGGGCGTTGAAGCCGGCTACACCTATGTTTTGATTCACACGGGTTCACGAGGATTTGGCCATCAGATTTGCGTAGATACTCTCGATGCCTTTCTTAAAAAGGGATTTGCCAATGATTTGCCGGATAAACAACTGGTGGCCGCGCCCATTCAAAGTGTGGAAGGGCAGCGTTACTATCAAGCGATGGCTGCAGCAGCCAATTTCGCTTTTAACAATCGCCAGCAAATATTAGCTGGAGTACGCGATGCTTTTAATGCCGTATGTCGGATAGCCCCTCGAGATCTTCGTCTTCTGTACGACGTTTGTCATAATATTGCGAAATTTGAAGTGCACGAAGTTCAGGGACAGAAAAAACGTTTATGTGTGCATCGAAAGGGAGCGACGCGCGCTTTCGGCAAAGGCTCGAAAGAGCTCGCTCCCATTTTTCAAACGACCGGCCAGCCCGTTCTGGTGCCCGGCGACATGGGTCGGGCCAGCCATTTGTTGGTGGGGATGGGCAACCCATTGACTTGGTGCAGTTGCTGCCATGGAGCCGGACGCGCGATGAGTCGGATGAAATCACTTGATTCATGGCGCGGAAAAGATTTGGCCGCGCATATGCAATCTCTGGGCGTTCATGTGCTGGCGGAGTCATTTCGCACAATTGCCGAAGAAATGCCGGATGCTTACAAGGACGTCGACCAAGTTGTCAAAGCGGTCGAGGAAGCGAATCTCGCAAAAATGGTTGCGCGATTGAAGCCCTCTCTGGTGATAAAAGGATAATCATTATTTTGTTTCAATCCCGACGGATTGAAATACTTGCTCGAGCGAGGAGTGCTCGAAAGATGCGCGTGATGTAGGTTTGTTCTGCAATATTTTCTCTTGGAAGAACTGATAAATCTCGACGGGGCCTTGCTCCCGGATCCACGCTTTCAAAGCCTCTTGTTCCGGAGAGGAAAAGAAAGTGGCTCCATTCAAGAATTTAGCCTGCGCTTTTAAAAGGATGAACGAGGGGTCGTGTTCGAGTGCTTGTTCATCAAAACCATCGCTGGATGTCCGGTAGATCCCCGTGTCCAGATGGTAGAGGCAAATATTGACATCACGTCGGCCATGCTGACGTTTTTTGCAATCCTGTTCAATAAATTTGGCAAACGCATCAGCATCTTCCAAGTCGAGCAGGATCGTTTGGATTTGATGGCTTTTTTTATCCAGAACGACCAACAGATGCGGGTTTGTTTGCTGATATGGACCGAAGGGATCAAACGGCGGGGTAGGAGGAGCGATCCAGTCTTTGTTGATGAAGTATTGAATGAATGAATAGTCTTTGAGCGATCCTCGACGATACACCGGATAGAAATTGGGTGTAGCGAGTAGGTTGGGATGGAATTGGGGCGTTTTTGCCGCTTTAGAAACACCCAAAGCCTCATTAACAGAGAAAAAGGGCGATTGATGGGCGGATCGATACTGTTGCAGTGAGAATCCGGATTCAGTGATTTCGGAAGCGGCGCCAACAGTGAAATACTCTTTCTGAAATAGATTGTCCGGATTCCATTCAAATACGGGGTATGCACTAAGTTTGGGTGGATCAGCTATTTTAACCTGCATTTCTTTTTCTTTTTCTTTCTCTTTTTCCTTTTCTTTCTCCGCTTCTTTTTCAATTTGCACTTCGGTTTCATATTTTGTGTTGAGTTGAAGGAAATCGGGCAATCGAAGTTGTTCGTCAGCGGCGATTTTTCGGATTTTGGCTTCCAATTCAGATACATTGAAGCGTTTCAGGATCGGATGTTGACGAAATGCAGAGAAAGCTTGTGAAGATAGAAATTGCTTGGTGATTTCTTGCACTACTTTTTGAGAGGGCGCTTGTTCCGACATTTGTCCATAAACGAGATAGGGATCTTGCGGTGTTATGGAAACGAAGAGCTCTTGCAGTGCCTTAAAAACCTCGACAATTTCTTTTTCTGTGACGCTCGGATCGCATAAGAGCTCGACGAATGGATCGAGTAGGACATTTTGCATTTTTTGCTTGAGAGCTCGAAAATTGTCCGCCCCCTGGCGCTCTGCCTGGATATAAAACGTGTAGATGAGAATATCGCCAAGGCTTAATGGAGCGTCAGGGCGATCTGGCCATTCTTTCTTAAGAGTTTCTATGATTACTTGCCGATCCTCTTCTTTTACGGCAAACGATGCTTTTTGACCCCAATCCAATAGCCGCAGACGCCAGGCAGCTTGCGATTGATCATACAGCTTCGTGTGGCGGCTGATCGTCACAATCACGCGCATTTCGGGTGAAAGTTTTAAATCCGATCCTCTTGCGTGTTTTTGATCCCAGAACGCAGCCATTTGATCATATTTCAAATCTGTATCAGCCAGAGGAATGGGACGGTCTTTGTCTTTTTCAATCACAACCAGCTGATCATTATCGTTATAGAAAATCACTCCTTTGATCTCGGAATGGGGGGAACGCCGGCCGTATTGCTCCAGCATCTGCCTTGCGATTTGTTCATTTTTATAATTGCGCAGCATCGCGCCTGCATCGGAAATCGAGACTCCCTTTTCCAGATCATCGGCGTCAAACATTTTTTCTAGAGACGTTTTCAATGAATCTTGCGAAACAAGGGTTTCGTCGATGACTGCCACCTGGTGCGGAGACTTATCCCATAAAATATGTAATGTCTTCACATCAGTATCTGAAAATTCACGCTGGCCAAAAGCATCGGGGAATGTTTCGGCATTCCACAGTGTTCCTGAAAATCCACTAATCGACCGAAATAGAAGGGATAATATTTGTGCATTGGTATTTAGTTGTTTAGGATAGACGCGCACATCGGGAAGAGCAAATTTTCGGATGAAGTGAAGTTGCTTAGCCGGATTTTGGTTGATCTGATGGAGAAGCTCTTGGAGTTGTTGGGATGAAGTATGAAGTAAATCGATTTTAAGGCCGTTGCAAAGCTGTAGAAAATCGCGGTAAGCGGGTGAATCTTCGAAGTTGAGCTTTTTTTCCAGAACATCCAGGGAAATTTGATGGCGCAACAGTTCCAGTTCTTTGATGAGAAAATCGAGAGGAATTCCCAGGGCGAGATATTGTTGGATCGAATAGTTCAAAATTTCCAGTTCTGTGCCGAATTGGGAGCGAACAGCAGGGTTGTCGCTACCGTGGAAGGGAATTGAAAGGAGCCTAGGAACATCGGGCGGCGCATTGGGCGGAACAGGGCCGTGGTGGACATTTACCTCTTTTTTCATGGTTAGCGCCAGCACCTGGCTAATTTCTTCTTTCAATACGGCCAGGCAGTTTTTGATCTTCATGGATGGGATTTTGTCGACATAAGTTGCTGCAGCGGGGTTGGCCTGGTTGTTGAGATATGCCTTGATAAGCAGTTGTTCGCTCGAAGAGAGTTTTTGGAAAAATCGATTAAGTTCCGGATCATAAGCCGATCCATTCCCGGCTAGAATTTCGTCAATGAGAATGGGGCGGATTGTTTGTTCATAGTGAGTTGTCGTGAAAGGATGGCCGGATCGATGGGCCAAAAATCCGACTTGAAGAAGAGGTTTGATGCGCTCGCTTGTTATCAACAGATGATAGAGAGAAACGGTTGTATCGATAGTTTCTGATTTCAGCGGCTGGGGCGCTCCGACGCTAAAATGGTGTGATTTCAAAATGTCGAGAATAAAATCCGCTTCATCCATATTCAATGGGGATTGATGTAGTTCTCGGATGATCTCGCGGAAAAGATGAATTTCTTCATACGTATTGGGCTCGATGCTTTCTAATGCGGCCAGCAGCTTTTCATTCAATTTTAAAAAAAGACTTTGCATGCTTGAGCTTGTCTCGACCATCACCCTTCTTTCTTCTTTGGCGGTTTGCAACAGATCTCGCAAATTGCGTAGTTTGGCCGCGTCGAGATCTGTTTGACGATTGATGGGGATGTTATCGACCGGTTGATGGAAGGTTTGGCCCAGTATTTGCTTAAGCAGCGCGGCCATGGTGGGGGTCAACGATTCTGGCATCATGGCAAAGGGAACATGTTTGCCATCGGCTGCTGCAGCTGCGATCAATGGCAATAAGACAGCGGTCTTACCAAACCCCATGATCATTTCGAGAAGCACGCCTAGATCATGCGGCGTTAGCAAAGATGGAGAGGTTTTCATTTTCATTAAAGCTTCCACCTGGTCTTTTCGGAGCAATAGATCATTGGCATGTTCAAAGACGAGGAATTCGGGATGTTCTCGGATATCGTATTCTCTTTGGCCTTGCAGAGCTCGAGCCAACGCATCGATATTGAGATCCAGTTCTGCTTTTTTTCCTTCCTTGGCCGCTGATTGAGTCTGGCTCAGCATTTGAATAATCCGGAGCAGATGCTGGCGATGGGTCGCCATGACAAGATATTCGACCGTTTGCTGGTAAATTTGCTCGATTTCTACAGTTGTTAGTGACGGATTAGCTCTGGCTAACTGGTCGGAATCCAATAATGAAAACGAGACGATTACATCTTTCATTTCGATTTCTTTTTGATCGGTGCTGGCAAAGTCCAAATGACGCTCAGTGATTTCTTCGGAGATATGCGGCATGAGGTTTGCGAGTGTCAGGATCTTTTCCTCTTGTTCCTTGAGCTGGATATCAATCGCGGCGGCATCTTTTCTGAGATGATCTTCTTGAAGCGTCAGATCAAACCCCTCTCGAAGCCGGAACCGTTGAGCAGGCGGCGGACGGTATCTTTCGATTTTTTTACGAAGCTCATTGAATTTTTGGCGCATGTGGCGATCGCGGGGATCTGTGGCAAATACCTTTTGCAGACTTTCCGATACTGCTTCGGTCCTTTCCCTGGCTTCTTTGGAAGGGATAATCGGAATTAAAAGTCGCTCGAAGGGGCTAGGGAGCTGAGGGGTTTGTGGCGGGTTAATTGAAAAACAGGCATGAGGCAAAGGCGCATCCGGCAGCAGAGGTGGGGATGTTGGCCAGATCGATTGTTCTGTTGGGTGGTCCGCTCGTAGTAGGCGGTTCTTGATTTTTTGGTTGATCTGGGTGAGGTGTTGATTGACAATCTCAATGAAGGGCGAGAGATCGTAATCCCGAGCTCCCTGCACTTTTTCAATCGGCGGAAAATCATCTGGCTTTTGGAGGACAGCTAACAAGACTTCGGCGGCCTGTTTTTCGAGATCATTCTCGCTATTAGAGCGGATGAATAAAATCAATTGGGTTTGAATTTCTTTTTTGAGATTTTGCAAAGGCGATCCGGCGGGCATGATGAGGTTGGATGAAAGTTTGATCCATTGCAGGGCCTTGGATTCATCCAAAGTAGATTGGATGAGTTCATATAACTTACCAAAATTTTCACTGAACGAATGCTGGGCAAGAAGATACGATGGTGCTTTCGGAGGATCCTCGTGAGGATTAAAAAGTGTTCGAAGCTCCCAGGAATTGATTGGTACGATATTTATCGAGTTATTATGAGGCAGGGGTCGGACACCCACCAATGGCGCGCTGCTGAAGTCTGGTGATTGGGGGAGAAAGTCATTAATCAATTGGAGTTGGGATTCTTGCAGCTGCAAGTAGATGGGGATCTGGTCTTTTTTCTGAATATATTCTTCCTGAACAGCCTTTATGTCGCTTCCTTTGAGGATCAGTTTTTTTGTTTCAGAGGAAAAATTGATGCAATTACGGATCAGTATGAAGTGCGCATGCAATCGAATCGCGACCGCTCGGGGATCATGGTCCGAATTGATCGAAGCAAATGTGGCGATTTCCCATAATTGGGCGACTTCGCTTAATGAGTAGGTTCTTGTTTGCGAATCAAAACTTTTTAAAAGGGTTTGAGCGGATTCATAGTCATGCTCTGATAGCATGAGCATCGCTAGATGAAGATGCGAGCGCAAATCGGATGGTTTGAGATCGCCTTCATCTGAAAGCGCATAGCGAAAATAGGTTGGTTGAATCGTTTCCGCGTCCAGATTGAAAAGCTCTTGCTTGATTTTGAGTCTTGAGCTTGCGACGTCTCCTAATGAAAAATCCGATCTTAAAGAGCTGTCGACATCGAGAAGTTCTCTGTTGGGAATCAATACAATTTTTTTGTGCTGGGCATTTTCTAAAACCAGATATTGAGGGATATCGCCAAGTGCGGGAATTGTCTGACGATTTGCGATCCAAAATCCTTTGATGTCTGAACAATATGCTTTTTTATTTCGAATCTGGAAATGGAGATTGAGTCGGGACAGATTAATCGAATGAGAGGTTGTTTCATGTTGATTTTTCCACACTAAAATATGCGAAAGATCCTCAAATTTTGCGAGAGTTGTATATGGATGATGGTGGGCTAGCAAGTTTTCCAGGACAAGATCTGTTTCTTTTCCATCGATGATCTGACGGACGACGCAGGAATCGGGCGAAGTAATATCGATGGTAAACTGAAAATGGTTCGAGCGATCGCCGACTAGAATTTTCGATGCTTCGAGAAGATCAGGCTGCCAGAAATGAAGAGAATCTCCGAGATGCACCGGAAGAATGTTGGGATCGATGTGCTCATACCAAATTCCATCGATTTGCTGATAGAAAATGGAAGGGTTGGTTCCTGAGATGCGATACAGTTCGTGAGTTGGAGTCGAAATTTCCCATGATGCGGCATCGATTTGGCGGCCGATGATTCGAGCGCCTTCAGGAAAAAATTGCTTGATTAAGGGATCTTGCAGTAGAGAAATCGGCAGCGACGCAAGTTTTCCTGTTTTCATGAAGATTGTTCCGGATTGGACATCCACTTCAATGGTTCCATCGATGGATTGGAACCGAGGGTAGCCATCGCTTTTCCATTGAACATTAGAAAAATCGGGGTAGATGTTTTTTACGATCCGATTGAGAACTTCATTACGGTTTTTTTGGCTGGGGGAATGAAGAACCCTATAGATATCCGTGCGAAATTTGGATAACAAATCTCGGATCGTCAGCATTTGTTTGGAAGAAATCTGGAAAGTCGAGGTAGGTGACTCAGTAGAAGGGCGGGGCGAGCGAAGATCTTCGAATATTTCTTTTATTGTTGAATCTGCGAAAGCCTGATCGAGCATAGCCATGCCAAATCGGCCCTCCTCTTTTTTTTGAGCTTTCGGGGGAAGCATATTTAAATAAATTACCGCCGATAGGAGTTGAATCACATCGTCTCCCTCAATTGATCGGGAGCTTTGATATCTTAGAGCTCTAAAGGTCTGTAGCGCAATCTGATCGTTCTCAGTTAGGTCGCTCAGAGCAAGCAATTGATGAAATTCTTTCGTTGAATCGAGAAACGTTGAACGATAGCCATCGGGAAAACCATCGGGAGCCTCTTGGGCGGCCACTGCAACATGCTGAGCCAGTAGATCATTGATTTCCAATAAAAAGAGGGCGGTCGGAATATCGCCTTGCAAAATCGAATATTGATTTC
>CAISYW010000147.1 GCA_903889795.1 uncultured Chlamydiae bacterium
AAAAATGAAAAAACCTTCCCTCTGTTCATCCGAGATTGTTTACCGTGGATTTTTTGATATCCGAAAAGATCAGATCATGAGATCGGATGGTCAATTATTTGATTACACCTGTATGGTTCTACCCCTTGACGCTGCCGTCGTCGTGGCTCAAACGAGCGACGGATTATTTGTCGTGAATCGCGAGTATCGTCAACCGGCCGGAGATTGGGTTCTCGGATGTCCCGGCGGCCGACTGGAAGAGGGCGAGGACCCCATCAAGGGCGGCCAAAGAGAGCTCTTTGAAGAGACGGGCTATTGGTCGGATGATATCTCAATCATCGGCTGTTGCTACCCCCTTCCCAGTCTTCTCGATCAAAAAATTTATTTTCTTCACGCGAAAAATGCCATTTTAAAGGGTGGCCAAAGTCTCGATCCCTTCGAATTCATCAATATTGAGCTAAAAACGGAAAAGCAGCTGCACCAAGAGATCCAGGCAGGCTCAAAAATTGATGGTGTTATGTGCGCGGCGCTCTGGTATAAATCTCTCGCAACATGTTAGCATTTTTCCTATGTCCACATTAGCAAAAGCCTACGATCCAAAGCTCGTCGAAGAAAAATGGTATTTCTTTTGGGAAAAAGAAGGCTATTTTCATGCTGATCCCCATTCTAAGAAAAAACCTTTTTGCATCGTGATTCCGCCGCCGAATGTAACGGGCGTCTTGCATATGGGACATGCTTTAGGCGGCACCCTCGATGATATTTTGATACGCTACAAGCGGATGCAAGGCTTTGAGGCTCTGTTTGTTCCAGGAACAGATCATGCCGGAATCGCCACACAAACGGTTGTGGAGCGCCATCTATTTGCCAAAACCGGGCGTCGTCGCAAGGATTTCAGCCGCGAAGAATTTTTGAGCCATGTGTGGGAATGGAAAGAGCAGAGCGAAAAACGCATCATTTTCCAACTAAAAAAACTCGGCTGCAGCTACGACTGGTCACGTTTGCGCTTTACGATGGACGAACAGTGCTCGCAAGCGGTGCGCACCGCTTTTTCCAAGATGTACAAAGACGATCTCATTTATCGCGGCAACTATCTGGTAAACTGGGATCCCATCACCCAGACCGCTCTATCCGACGATGAGGTCGAACATGAAGAGAGAGCTTCCTCTCTTTGGCATATCCGCTATCCATTGAGCCATGATAATCAATCCATCATCATTGCGACCACGCGTCCTGAAACGATGTTGGGCGATACCGCCATCGCAGTCCATCCCGATGATGAGCGATATCGATCATTAATCGGCAAAAAGGTTCAGCTTCCCTTAACTGACCGGCTCATTCCGATTATCGCCGATCGACATGTCGATCCAAAATTCGGGACAGGCGCTCTCAAAATCACTCCGGCGCATGATTTCAATGACTATGAAATTGCCCAGCGCCACAATCTGCCGATCATGAACATCATGACGCCCGATGGCAAAATCAACGAACAGGGCGGACGATTTGCCAATTTGGGCATGGAACAAGCACGCGAACAAGTCGTGAAAGCTCTGACTGATGCGAATCTTTTAGTGAAAATCGAGCCTCATACCCTGCGCGTCGGTGTATCATACCGCTCCAAGGCGATCATTCAGCCCTATCTTTCAAAACAATGGTTCGTTCGAATCACCCGTTACAAAAAAGAGCTTCTATCGGCCATTCGAGAAAAACGGGTCAAGATGATCCCGTCTCATTGGGAACAAACCTACGAATATTGGATTGAAAATTTACGCGACTGGTGCATCTCCCGTCAACTCTGGTGGGGGCATCGCATCCCCATCTGGTATGATAAAAAAAATCCCGAAAACATCATCTGCTTTGAAGGAGAGGGATTACCTTTAGAAGTTGAAAAAGAGCCTGACCGATGGGAGCAAGATCCCGATGTTCTCGACACTTGGTTTTCATCCGGTCTCTGGCCGATGAGCGTACTTGGTTGGCCGAATCAGACCGCCGATCTGAAAAAATTTTACCCCACATCGACCTTAGTCACCGGCCACGACATCATCTTTTTCTGGGTCGCCCGAATGATCCTCATGGGCGAATATTTTATGAAAGA
>CAISYW010000148.1 GCA_903889795.1 uncultured Chlamydiae bacterium
CCATGAGATAAAACATTTCAATGCTGTGCGGATCGAAGGGAGCCACTTCAATCACTCCATTTGCATTGCGGCGATCGCGTCCTCCGCTCGGAGCGACATAGATCGCTTTACCCCCTTCGCTTAAAAGACGGCACATGCGCTCCATTGTATGTTTATTATGCATTTGTTTTTGGGCTTTCCGTTCGATCGGATGGTTGATATAGCGTTTGGAATAAATGCAGAGTAAATCGCAACCCATGCTAAACGGAATGGCCAAAGGATCGGTCACTACCCGTTCGCCCGCGACATAGATGATTTTCTCGGCCAGATAGGGATGAGTCTGTTCTAGCAAAATAGATATTGCCTGGGGGTCCGGCTCCGTTTGATGGTTGGCGAAAAAGATGACATTTTCGCCGTTTTGCAACTGAGACTCAATTTGAGTGGCGAGATCAGGACGGAAAACATTCGATCGTGGGAGATCAATTAGCAAGCGGATGAAATTCAATCCGAATCGATAGTAATCGAAAGGTTTTCGTACTTTTTGATGGTAGGGGGGGAAGATATAGGGTGTATGAAATTGTTCTTCGACGAGATTCAAAAATTGCGCGAACAGCTCGAAGAATGGTTTGAGAGGCCGGTGCTCTTTTATTAAAGCATCTCGAACTTCTTCGTAAAAATGTCTTAGCAAACTTTGATCTTTTGATGGCATAGAGCCGCTGCAAACAAGTCTATCTAGAGCAGCGGCGATTTTTTGTTCATCAGAGTTCGAGTTTTTGTCCATTGGTAGTCGAGTAGAATAGATATTCATTGAGATGCAAATTATCGTTGACGCCAAATTCGATGTGGGCGTTTGCTTTTCCCGCAAGTTTTTGGAAATAATCCTTATCGGAACCTTCCAGATAGCGGTTTAGTTCGGGATGGATCACGAGTTTGAGGGCGTATTGTCCTTGAGATTGAATTAACTTTTTCAGCGACCGCTCGATTTCCACCGATATCGTTTCATGTGTTTTGATGAGACCGCTGCCCTGGCAGTAATGGCAAGCCGTGAACATGGTCTGGGTCAACGACTCACGGTTGCGCTGGCGCGTCATTTCAATGAGACCGAATTCGCTCATGCCCAAAATGGTGCACTTGGCGGTATCGTCCTTCATCGCATCTTTGAGACGCTCCATCACACGCCGCTGATTTTTCTTTAAACGCATGTCGATAAAGTCGCAGATAATCAGTCCGCCGATATTGCGAAGACGAAGCTGTCTGGCAATTTCTTCTGCGGCTTCCAGGTTAATGCGTACTAAAGATTCTTCCACATCGCTTGTTGTTTGAGACTGTGAGCGGCCGGAGTTGACATCGATTGTGTACATTGCCTCCGTTCTGTCAAAGAAGAGATAGCCGCCGGATGGCAGCCAGATTTTGTGTCGAAGGGCCCGATCGATCTCTTTTTCGACGTTGAAACGTTCGAACATCGGAATTTTGTCGCGGTAAAATTCGATTTTCAAAGGATGTTCGCCTGAATATTTTTGGCAGAGATGTTTGCAGCGCTGAAAGGTTGCGTAATCATCGACTAAAAGCCGATCATATTTCTTGTCGACGCAAATCAATACGGCTCGTTTGATGAGATCCGATTCTTCGAATAAAAGGGTTGGGGCGCTGGTTTGGTGAAATTTTTCGACAATGGTGACCCAAGTCTTTAAAAGATCTGTCGCTTCCTCAATGAGTGTATCAGTCGTCACCTGAGCGCTTGCAGTGCGGCAAATCAGCCCCATATCCTGAGGCATCTCAAACGAGCGTATCAATTTTTTGAGCCGATCGCGAGTCGATTTATCTTCAATTTTTCGCGAAACGCCGCGATGAGGATTGTTTGGTAGTAAAACGAGATAGCGCCCTGCGATTGAGATGTTGGATGTGAGACGCGCTCCCTTTGTTCCGATCGGCTCCTTGACAACTTGGACAAGGACGGGTTGATCGATTTTGAGCAGCTGGGAAATGTCTTTCGGTTTAGGGCTCGAACTCATTTTGGAAATGTCATAATCCAGATCGAAGTCCATATCGAACATTTCCTCAAATTTTTTCGTATTTTCAAGGATGTCGCTGATATGAATAAAACCGTTTTCTCCCTCGTTGATGTCGATGAACGCAGATTGGATGTTGTGGAGGATATTGGTGACGCGGCCACGATAAATGTTCCCCGTGATCTGACGCGATTTTTTGCGGTCAACGATCAGATCATAGAGCTGTCCATGATAGAGATAAGCATAGCGCGTTTCTTTGGATTCGATGTTAAGAAGAATTTCATGCATATGTTGATGATCGGATGTTTATATTGATTATAGAAGATATCCCCATCTTTTTCTAGAAAAAAAGAATAGATTATTTTTGCAAATCGGAACGATCAAGTAATTTATTTTGAATAATTTGCAAAAAGTCTTCGCTGGCGATCCGAATCGCTTCTCGAATACCGCTCGCAAAAGCTTCGGGGGAAGAGTAACTATGGCATTTAATGACGATGCCCTGCACGCCGCACACTAGGGCTCCGGGATATTCAGCATAGTGGAGATGACGCTGAAGATCTCGAAGCTGATCCTGCATTTGTTCAAGAATATTTTGAGGAAGGTTTTTGTTCAGCTTATCGAGAATGAAGCTTGCTAATCCTTCGGCGGTTTTCAAAAACACATTTCCAGTGAAGCCATCGGTGATTAAAACGTCGACGTCGCCATTAAAAACCGCTTTTCCCTCAATATTGCCATGAAATTGAAAGAAAGGATTCGGTAACGCGGCTTCGCGATGCAACTCCTGGTAGGCCAGGCGTACTTGGGAAGTTCCCTTCATTGCCTCTGAGCCGACATTTAAAAGCCCGACGGTGGGTAATGAGATTTGGCGCGCGCGTTGATATGCTGCGCCCATCAGGGCGAATTGCACAAGGTGGACTGCTTTGCACTGTACGTTCGCTCCGACATCTAAGACCGCTAAGGGGCGGCGCTGCGTCGGCATCAGCGCGAGGAGGGCGGGCCGCAGCAAGCCCGGCATCATGGATAGGGTCATTTTGGCTAAGCAAACCAATGCTCCCGTGTTTCCTGCCGAAACAAATGCGTCGATCTTTTTTTCTTTCAGCAGCCGGAGTCCCACGCAAACTGATGCATCTCTTTTGTGCCGAGCGGCAGTGAGCGGTGAATCATCCAACTCAATCGTTTCGGTCGCGGCAACATACGAGAGTTTCGTGCTCGCGGCCAAATCGGGAGCGCCGATTGCGATTAGCTTAATATGAGAGGGTTGCCGGGAGGCCAGAAACTCGCTTGTTTGAAGCAAGACTTGTGGGGAATTTTCGCTCCCCATCAAATCAATGCCGATTCGAATCTCAGCTTTGCGCGACGACATCGATCGCTCGGTTGTCATAGTGGCCGCAGCCGACGCAGACGCGATGCGGAAGCCGCAAACGGCCGCAATTGGAGCATGCTGAACAATTTTTTGGTTTTTTCGCATGATGCGAGCGCCGTGAGTTTTTCTTGGCGTTAGATACGCGGTTACGAGGAACTGCCATGGTAGTAAACTCCTTAAGATAATTTTAGGTCATTGAAGGGAAAATAATGTGTGGATGCGTCTGCCTTTGCTTCTTTGCGTAAAAAGGAGGCCAAAGCTTCTCTCTCCGGACAATTGCCCCGGCATTCAGCAACTTTTGGAAGTTCGACGAGAAGAAGTTCGCGAAGAATGCCTCGAAAGTCGAAGAAAGGGCTTTTGATGTCGGCTAATGGTTCTGTGTGATAATAACCTTTAATGGCCAACGGTATCGATACCAATCGATTACATACGGAACAAGGGATTTCAGCAGATGTGGAAGCGTTCAAATGAAGCACAAAATCGTCGTCCGTTACATATGCCTCGCCGGATACTTTGACTGCTTCTTTAAAAAATAAATCGGTCTCGTTGATATCAATGAATTCCGAGGAAAGGCTCGTGTCAATTCGTTGAACATCACCCTCTTTCAGTTGATCGAAGTAAATGATAAATGGGTCCGACATGAAAAAAGTTCCGTAAATTGAGTATCAATCTAAGGGAATTTAACTTAAAAATCCAGCGATTCTCTGATGCAAAATTTTTACAATTACCGTGGATGGCTGTATTGTTTAGCTTATTATAATATTGAGTTGCGTTCTTAAATATATAAGTATTAAATTTTAATGTCGGATTGAAACATTCTGAGTGCGGATCGCGATTTTTATGTCCGAATTTATAATATATTCTTAGCCAATACTTTATGTTACAAAATCCGATTTTTGAGTCATGTTCGGTATCGAGCGGAGAATGGCTTGCGCTGCCGCCGCTGCGGCATCCGCATTGCCTAGTATTTCTTGCACATGGGCGCACTGAGATAGGCAAATCATGCGCAACTCATCGTCAAACCAGAGTTCTTTTCCCTTTTGAAGAAGTGATTCTACAGTCAGATGGGGACCAAAGAGTTCGGGAAAGATCGTTTTTCCTTCGAGAATATTGACAATTGCATAATGCGGCAAATTGATACGAAAAATTTTTTGAGCGAGGAATACGTCCAAAGGTTTGATGGCAAAATGAACGACGGTGGGTATTTGAAAGAGAGCGAGCTCCAATGTGACGGTGCCGGAGGTCGCAAGCGCTAGATGGCTGTTTTGCATCAAATCATAGCGATGCTCCGGTTCAATTAAGAGAGTCTGGGGGATTGTGAGGGAGCTTCGAAGTTCGGGATGAGCCAAAGATATCGCAATTTGGAGATCATTTGTTTCCGCTTGCAGTCGTCGCGCCGCCTGAAGCTGAAGGGGAAAGTTGCGCTCAATTTCTGTTTTACGGCTTCCGGGAAAAAGGCCGAGAATTTTTTTTTCGCGATCGAGGCGGTAACGCTCTTTGAAATTTTCGAGCCGGTGGTGTTGTTTGATCTTTTTGACGAGAGGATGTCCCACATATTCGACAGGCAGCGATGTATTGGCAAAACAGTTTTTTTCGAAGGGAAAAATAGTCAGGAGCAGATCCAGGTTTCGAGCCATAATCGGAATTCGGCCTTTGCCCCAGGCCCAGACGGTTGGGCAAATATAATGAATTAACTGCCCTTGATAGCCGCCTCGTCGAAGGGAGCGCTCAAGCCTGATATTAAATCCGGGGTAATCGATACAAACGACAGCTTTTGGCTGAAGATCCAAAATTTCTTTTCGGATTTGACGAAAGAGCCGCCAAAGACGGGGAAGAGCTTTTGCTACATCGGTAAATCCCATGACTTGCAGCTCTTCCATGCGTGTGCGGCATTGGATGGGAAATGCTCTCATACGCGGCCCGCCTACCGCAGCGATTTCAAGATGCGGCGCTTGGGAATAGAGTGCTTCGAGGAGATGGGCTCCCTGCAGATCTCCGCTCGGCTCGCCGGCGAGAATAAAAATATCACACATATTAGAAGCCTAGGTAAGAAGTCTATTTATCTTCTGCGGCGGCGCTTCGTTCGAGGTTCTCCTGTGCTCTCCGTTTGTTCAGGCGTTGAGCGAAAAGCGGCCTCAGTCCACAGAGTATAGAGGGGAGTTAGTTCAGGCTGCAGGGTGCAGCGCATTTTGAATAGAGCTAAAGCGAGAGGAAGCGCTTCATCATGAGGAAGCCGTGGATGGCGGATGGGACGGTTATCGAGGGGTGTGAATCGATATTGCGCAGCCAGAATAAAGGTCATTGCTGATTGTAATCTGCGGGGGAGGCAGAAAAACGGTGAGAAGAGATTCGTGATCAGTTGATAAGCCTCTTGGGCAATGAGCCCTAAGTGAGGGGTTTTATCCGAGTGTTTGGCTAGATGCCGAATAGTCAAGTCAAAGATAGGAAAACAGAGCGCTGCAAGTGGAAGCGCTCGATCCGGCAGATCGGGAAATCGCACGCGCATTTCATCGTCGACGATTTTCAGTATTTTGAAAATGCGATTCTCCGAATCTAAATCGATGAAGTGGGCGAGAGGAGCGATCAATAGTTTTAAAAGACCATATTGATGCAATAATCGAAAAAAGGACTCAGCTGAACCCGATTCCAGCATGCGTAGCAATTCTTCGAGAATACGAGCGGGGGAGCTGTTGATAATATGATCACGGCAATGAAGCATCGCTTCATGAGTTAAAGGATGAATTTGGAAATTAAAACGGGCGCAAAATTTTAAAAGGCGAATCATTCTCACGGGGTCTTGCACGAAACGAACATCGGGCTGTCCAATGGTGCGTAACGTTCTTTTCTCCAGATCGGGAAATCCGTCAACGTAGTCGATCACAGTCTGATTTTCGGGATTGTAAAAAAGTCCGTTGATCGTAAAGTCGCGTCGGAGCACATCTTCTTCTTCCGACCCCCAGACGTTGTCCCGTACAATCAGGGCGGCTGTTTCCAAATCCCCTGAACGAAAGGTTGCGACTTCAATAATCTTTTTTCCAAATCGGATATGTGCGAGGCGAAATCGCCGTCCAATCAAAATTGCATTGCGGAAAAGAGCGCGGATTTCCTCCGGTTTGGCCTCTGTTGATACATCGAAATCCTTGGGACGCTGATTTAACAACAGATCGCGTACACCGCCGCCGACGAGGTAAGATTTATAGCCTGCTTGTCTTAGTTTTTGAATAACATAAGAAGCATGCGAATCAATTTTGTCGGGCGATATACAATGTTCTTCGAGACTATAAATTTTTGGCTGCACGAAATAAAGTTCTTAAGTGTTAACTATTTCAAAATATAGGTCTTTCACTGAAAGAAATCAAGGATCGATTGCGATTTGTCATGGGGCTCTCTTTAGAGCCATTCCCGCCGCGCCTTCCTGACGATCTTTGGGAATCTTTTCGACAAAATTACCCTAATACATCGAAGCCCATATCATTCAGCGAGATATGGGCTTCGGTGTATTAGGGTAATTTCGTTTGAAAATATCCCAAACCTCCTCGAGAAATTCGCAGCGGGAATGGCTCTTTTATTGATAAGATAGTATTTTTTTGGTATTTGAAGAATATGGATAGAAAACCGACCTTTCTTCATGTACTAGTTATTGCTACTGCAATCGCTGCCGCGTCGTTGATTGCGGCCGGAGCAGTGTACGAAGTCTCGACTCCGCCAGCCATGGCAAACACTCAGCTTACTGATGGGCGTCCTCGCATTGGCCATCTGGAGGCAAAGGTTGAGCTGGTCTTAATTGAAGACGTTCGATGCGGCGCTTGCCAATATTTCACTCAGAAAATTTTTCCTGAAATATATGAAAAATATATTGAAACGGGTCGAGCCTATTGTGTAATGGTTCCGGTTTCATTTTTGGAAGGCTCTCGACCTTTATCCAATGCGGCTTTGGCGGTCTATAAATTGGCGCCGGATCGCTTTTTACCCTATTTGCATGCTCTGCTGGATCTCTATTGCCGGCGCGACGTTGGCTACGCAGTGCAAAAGGAATTACTTGAGCTGGCTCAAAATGTAGGCGGAATTGATTTGAAACGGATGCGCGAGTGCATTGAAACAAACTGCTTTTTGCCGCAGTTGGAGCAAAATTTTGAGTGGGCAAAAAGAATTATGGGCAGAGATTTTGGTACGCCGACTCTCTTTGTCAATGGAATTCGATCTTCGACGACCTCAGCGGAAGCGATCGCAGCGCATATTGAGAAAATGGAAAAAAAATAATGAGATTTTTGCGCTCATATGGACTCTATTTGGCTTGGGTCGTGTGTTTATTGGGTCTTTTATTGAGCCTGTATTTCAGCGAATTGAATCATATCGAGCCCTGCCGCTTTTGCTGGTATCAGCGAATCGCTCTCTTTCCTCTGGCAATTCAGCTGGGGATTTTTACTTATCGCGGCGATACGAACGCAGCTCTATATGGGATACCTCTTTGTTTTGTCGGTTTTATGGCCGCATCCATTCAGTCTCTGGATCTGATTCTGGATATCCATGGGCTTTGCGGACCCACCATTCCTTGCAATAAAGAAATGATCTATTTTTTTGATTTTCTTCCTTTGAGCTGGCTGAGCGGGGGAGGGTTTCTTCTCATTGCTTTTTTGCTCTGGATAAACCGTCATCCGAAGTCAGTTTTTTAAATTCTCCATAAATTTTTTCTTCGAGAAAATAATTGAAATCGCGCTACCTTGATCAGAAATGATTTTTTGGAGGAAATGATGGCGAAGCTCTATTTTCGATACGGAACCGTTGGAAGCTCAAAAACGTTAAATTTATTGGCCGTGGCTCATAATTATCGCCAACAAGGAAAAAAAATTATTTTGATGAAGCCCGATATCGATACTCGTTTTGGCAAAGAGAAGATCCGGTCGCGAGCCGGACTTGAACAGGAAGCGGACGTGTTAATTCACGCAGGAATGTCGTTATTGTCGTTGGATTTTCAGGGAATCAGTTGTATTTTAGTCGATGAAGCCCAGTTTTTGTCTGCCCGAACAATCGATGAATTGCGCTCGATCACCACTGATTGGAATATTCCCATCATTTGCTACGGTTTAAGAACGGATTTTAAATCGTTCCTGTTTGATGGCTCTCGCAGGCTCATGGAACTGGCCGATTCAATTGAAGAGGTTAAAGTAACCTGCAACTATTGCAATCGCAAAGCAATTATGAATTTGAAGCATGTCAATGGGATTGCGGTGAATGAGGGGCCTTCGGTGGAGCTGGGGGCTGAGGAAAAATATCTTCCAAGCTGTTTTCCTTGCTATTGCATCGAGCTGCAAAAGGCGAAATCGCTGCGCAAGCAGAAGGTATCATGTCTTGAGCCCGTTTAGGTGCAAGAATTGGTCTTTCCAGTGGTAGCCATCTAAAAGAAGCGAAACGGACCGTCCGAGGATGAGATGCGCTAAATAGAGCGCTTCGATGGAGGCAAGGCCCTTTTCAGGGTCTGTGCACTCGGTTTGTCTTCGTGGATAGGCTGTCCGAAAGTGTGTCGGCAGGCTGCGCATTTGCATCGGCGGGCACTGTCTTATGATTCGCTCGGACAGCCGCCAGGTTGCGTCGATGAGGAAAATGCCATGATCGCTATCTTTTTGCGAGAGCTCTGGAGCTCCGACGGCAAGGAGAACATAGGATGATAGATCGGGCAGAGGATCTTTTGGATAAATCAAAAATTGTAAGTCGGAGTGCCCCTCCAATCCGCTGAGGGAGCATTTTTTAAGATTTTCCCGCCGATGGCGCAAGATGATCGTTGGCCGTGTCATGGAGATAGTTTTGCGCTAGTGACTTTAAATAAAGTTTTGGGAATTTCGAATAAAAAGCGAGAGGGGTTTGTCGGCGCATATTTGCCGGATCTCATCCGCGAGCGAGCCATGCTGAGAGAGAGGTATCTCTGGGCTCTCGTAATCCCGACATAGAAAAGGCGCCTCTCTTCTTCGAGGCCCGTTTGCTGCATGCTTTTTTCATGCGGCAGGATATGATCTTCGAGGCCTACGATAAAGCAGGCAGGGAATTCGAGCCCTTTGGCGCTGTGAAGGGTCATCAGCTGCAGCTTGTCGCTTCCCTGGCGCTGCGGTCCATGAATGGGTTGATTGGCGAGTGTGGTATTGGAGATAAAGTGCGACAATGACGCAGTCTCATTTTGCTTGCTCTGCTCTTGTTCGTATTGAGCCAGAGCATTGATGCATTCCTGCACGTTTTCCCATTTAAACTGCCGCATCTGTTCGCTTTTCACTTCATCTTCAATCGCACTCTTGTAGTGGATCTCTTCAACGAAGCTCGTGAGTGTTTCTGCTAGAGGTTCATTGAGAAATTGCCGGCGATATTTTTGAATGAGGCTGACAAAAGATCGGGCGGCTTTTTGCGCGCGCGCGGTGCCGATCGATGAGAGGCCATTTGATGCGATTTGCTCGAAGACTTCCCAGAGAGGAACGCCTGCGGTGCGGTTATGTTTCGTCGCTTCGTCGAGAAAGGTATCGGAAATGCCTCGGCGAGGTACGTTGACGATTCGAAGGAGGGCTTCATTGTCTTTGGGGTTGGCGATCAGACGCAGATAGGCTAGCAAATCTTTGATTTCGCTGCGTTCGGAGAACGAGAGCCCCCCATAAATTTCATAGGGAATGCCGCGAACCCATTGACCCTCTTTTTGCCAGGATGCCTGCATAAGAGTGGTTTCAAATTGCCGCGAGAGCGCGTTGGAGCGGTACAAAATGGCCATGTCGTTCCAGCGCAGATTTTTGTCCTGGCGAAAATGGATGATGCGCTCGACAACCGCTTGCGCTTCTTCTGTATCGGTTAGAGCGTGAAAGACCTCAATCGGCTCGGATATTTGAGACGCGGTCCAAAGATTTTTTTGGTGGCGGTTTTGATTGTTGCGAATGACGGCGTTCGCCGCGGCCAGAATGGTCGGAGTCGATCGGTAGTTTTGTTCCAGCGTAATCGACGTATCCGCCTTGAAATTGAGAATGTTTTTTATTTCAGCCCCGCGCCAGCCGTAGATCGACTGGTCATCGTCTCCTACGACGCACAGGTTGTTGTGGCGATTGGCGAGAAGCTCTGCCAGCCGCATCTGCGCCGGATTGGTGTCTTGATACTCGTCGATCATGATATAGCGATAGCGCTCTTGATAGCGGGCGAGAGTGTCGGGATGTTCTTCGAAAAGCTGGATCGTCAGTGTAATCAAACTGTCGAAATTTACCGCGTTATAGGCGCGTAGGGTGGATTGCAGCCGCTCATATAGGTCTTTGGAGAAGTTGTCATGCCAGGGACGCTCTTCATCGTCTTCCGCAGCTTTTAACCCCTGTTGGCTGGCTTGGGCCAGGGCTGCAAAGGTGGGCTCGAGCGAGGGAAGCTCTCCTTCGTGATTCAGCATCTCTCGAGCCATCGACCCGATGAGACGACGCATATCGCGCTCATCGTAGAGGCTAAAATCGCGCGTATAGCCCATCTTGTGGATTTCGCGGCGCAGCACTTGCATACAAAAGCTGTGAAAAGTACAGAGAGTGACTTTTTGCGCCGCCGTCGTCCCGATCATCTCTTGTACGCGGTGGCGCATTTCGGCCGCCGCTTTGTTTGTGAAGGTCATGCCGATGATCGATTCGGGGCTTTTTCCAAGATGCCGCACCATATGGGCGATGCGATGGACAATGACGCGCGTTTTACCACTGCCCGCGCCGGCCAATATCAGAACGCGCCCATCAGAACAGTGAACCGCTTTTTCTTGCTCGGGATTCAATGACATTGAGAGAACTCTTTACCGGAATCGATTGGTTTAGCAGAAAAACGAGTTCTGCTCGAATTGTTGCCATTGTGGCCATGCGCGCATGCTGTCGCGGGATAATATTGAGATCCAGACCGACGGGCAGCTCGACGCGAGACAGACGAAACGCTTCACGAACCAATCGCTTGAAGCGATTTCTTTCATGAGACGGTCCAAAATGGCGCGATGCTGTAATCCCCAATCTTGTCTCAGAGAGATCAGACATACGCCAATCGATACAAATTAATCGACCGACAGCCCGCTGTCCCTGTCTAAAGATCTTTTGAAACTCAGCCCGTTTTTTTAGCTTGAGTCTTTGGGGAAACCGATTCGTTATCAAGGGGCTAGAGTCTTTCTTCCGGCACGTCGTCGCCGTTTGATGACCTTGCGGCCACCTACGGTTTTCATACGGGATCGAAACCCATGGGTCTTTTTTCTTCGGAGTTTGCTTGGTTGATATGTACGCTTCATTTGTCATCCTTCATGCAAAATATTTCAGAGTCACTATTGTAATCTCTCTAGGGAAAAACATGCCACCCCTTTATTGCCTCATTAAGAAATTTCGCTTGGAAACGACTCTTTGGTTGAAAGGAAATGCCGGGAAAAGTATAAATGATGGCTTCTTAACTGAGAGATTACTGTGAAAGTTGGTGCTTCTATTAAAGCTGACGCTTCGAAAGGGGACAAAGTTGTCCGCCGAAGAGGTCGTGTGTATGTGATTAATAAGAAAGATCCGAATCGCAAGCAGCGGCAAAAAGGTCCTGCTCGTAAAAAATAAGAAACTGTAAAAATATAAGTTTAGGCCGCTTTTTTTGAACTTATGTTTTTACACTTCCTAAAGGAAACTAGGTAATGGCAACGAAAGCTTCGATTTCAAAACAAAAAAGAAGAGAGCGTCTTGTTAAACTCAAATGGGATAAGCGCCAGCAGTTCAAGCAAACGATTCTCGATATGAGTAAGACTGAAGAAGAGCGGCAAGCCGCTGTCGACGGGCTCAATAAAATGCCCAAAAATTCCTCACGTGTTCGTTTGCGAAACCGCTGTCAATTTACTGGCCGTGCTCGTGGCTGCCTCCGCAAATTTAAATTGTCCCGCCTCTGTTTTCGCGAGATGGCACATCAGGGTCTTATTCCTGGCCTCTTTAAGGCAAGCTGGTAAGATTTTTTGAAGGGTCGTTTTTATTCAGACGGCCCTATTCTTTGATTTTAATAATTTCTTGAAGCTCTTTCCAATCAACCAGTTCGTCATGCCAAACTAAGGTCGTTAGGCAAATTTCGCCATTTTCCCAAGCCTGTGATAGGGCGTGGTGGCTCATGGGTCCCTGTTGCTGATTCGCGGTATCTAGATAGTACCAGAAGCGATCGATTGGCCCATCGATGTAGGGTTTTGGTTCGATTTTGGGTAAATCTCTTGCCGACTCCGGCTTTTTTTGTGTCTTCGGTATTAAAAAAATAGCTAATATTCCCAAGACGCCAAACAAAAACCCGATCCCAAACCACAAAAAAGAGTTGCGGCCGCGACGTGTTGCGATCTGGGCTGATAAAAACCCAACAATCGTAGCGATAAGGAGCTGAATAGCCAAACTGAACATAACGACAGTTATGATATTTGGATTGCTGTTTCTGATCAATGATTGTGAGAATCGGGTCGTTGGAGTATTGTTAATCTCTTGTCAAATGGGTTTATCTATGTACGAAAAATTAGACCGTAAAGAGCTCAATTTGCCTGATACCGTCTTCATTCGCGACATCGAAACGCGGGTATTTCAAGCAATTGTTTTGCAATGCCTTGCAAAGATTAAGGGTGTGGGGTTATTAGAGGGCAATCTCTTTGACAGCTTGCTTGGGCGCGAGGTGGAACATGTGAAGGGGATCCATGTTGAACAGGATCAAAAGCAACACTCGGTTGTGGTGCGCGTTGAAATCAATATAGCTTATGGAATGTCCATTCCTGAAAAAGCGGAAGAGGTGCAGAGCAAGATCGTTGAAGAGATCAGTCGTTGGTCGGGTCTTCATGTTGCTTCCGTTCACGTCATTTTTAAAGACTTGATTGCTCATCCGTTCGGTGAATCCGAAAAGACAATGGACAGCGGCGTCGTGGTTGAAGAGGTTTTTTGAGGCATTATGCGACTTAGGGAAGCGGTTGCTTCGGCGCTGCATTTATTGGTGATTGGTTCGTTCTTCGCCTTGTCATTTTTTTTCTTTGTTCTCCCATTACGGCCCGATTGGAGACTTTTCGTCGTGAATTGGCTTTCGGAACAGCCCGAGCATTTTTATTGGCTGGGTGCGATTTTTGCTCTGATTGCTTGTTTATTCGTGTTTGGTTTTTACGGTGTCGGCCGCGGTCGCTTTTTGCGTTTGATCATGAAACCTCATGTAGCGATTGTCGATGCCAAGCTATTGAAAGAAGCGATTGAAGAATGTTTCCGAACCCATTTTCCGAGACAGGTGCGCGGCTCTGACATTGCTGTCGTTTCCAAGCAGCGCCTCGATGTGGCGGTGGATCTGCTGCCATTGGAAGAAAATCGGCAGCTGAGACTCATGCGTGAAATGGAAAAACAGCTCTGCTATTTACTGCGGCAGCGATTTGGCTACTCATTGCCATTTACTCTTTCGATTCATTCGAAATAAAGCTCCAAAGCTTCAGGCCGACAGCAGTATAATAAAGGAATTCGCTAGAAAGCATGGCCTAGGCCTGCACCGAACGTAAAACCTCCCGCTTGCATCGTTTTTTTGTAAACGTACGCCTTGGAATGATGAGCGCGGAGCCAGACAAACGAATATTCTCCAAAAAAATCGATTAAAAGATGTCGGTGCAAAAGAAAGTGAAAGCCTGTATTAACAAACCCCCCGATATTGTTATCAACTACCGTTTTGTCGACATAAATAGAAGTATTATGCTGATGCATAAAGAAATAGCGTGGCCCAAGTGTGAAATAATATTGCACTTTTGAGTTGATGACAAACACGGGCTTCATTCCCAGGCTTAATGGGATTTCCCAAATTCTTGTTTTCTCACCGCCATTAAGCGAGTTTCCGTGTCGCTCCATATACTCGAAGCTGCTGTATATCTGGAGCCATTTCTGTATGGGATAAGACATGCACAACTGAAGATCTAATCCTCCTCTGTCATAGATTTTACGCATTTTCGGATTGGAGAAAAAGAAGTAACCCGCTTTAACCGCCAGCATGGGCTGAACTTTTTTTGCCTTCGATGAAGAAGAGCAATTCTGATCATCCGAGGAAGGATAGGGATAATGCCGATGTTTTGGTGGAGAAGAGCAAGCCCGTGAAAATGACACATTCCGATCCTGAGCAAATCCTTGTGTTAAGAAAGAAAGAGACAAAATGAAACAAAAAAAAAGTGAACGCATCAACCTAAATCCGTTTTTATTACCAATAACCTATAACAAATAGATTATCAACATTTATACCAAAGAATATGAAAAATTGGGAATTGGGCAAGGCTGTGGACCTTGACAATGGAGGCAGGAAACGAGGCGAACCGGCCCCGAAGGGCCGCCCTGAATTCGAGCAATGCTTGCCATCGCCGCCGAAAACCGATTTTAGAAACATGTTCAGTATAAAAGTGTTAATTGATTTGCACGGTAATAGGATCGCTTTCTTCGCCCACTGGGCTAAAAGATGTTACTGAATAGGTTGTGCTGCTTCCTTTGATTCTACTGTGATCGTTATATTGACGCGCATAACGATTTAAAGTGGCGATTTTGTTGCCATTTCGGTAAACGAAAAAACCTGCGAATCCATAAAATTGAGGCGTGTTCCAATTCAAAAGATTAAATAATTCATACTCAAATCCGAAATCATTCTTTTCTTGTTTTCCTGTCAGGTTTTGCGGAGGCAATAAAGGAAGCGTTATCGCAATTCCACCTGGCTCGCTGATACTAAAAGGGAGTAACGTTACCACGTGTGTCCCCGTATCAATGACAGAAACATTATTGCTTGAATAATTTGTTACATAAACAGACTGTCCATCTGGGGTAATCGCAATTCCGTTGGGCTCCTTATAGTCTGTGTATGACCCAAATATGGTTGAAACAGCCTTGCTAGATGTGTCAATTACATAAACATAGAAGAATGGAGCGATGTTATTATGATTCGTCACATATGCATACTGTCCATCCGGAGTAATTGCAAGTACGAATGGAACAACACCCGCAGCTAAGGTGATTGTATCGCTGAC
>CAISYW010000149.1 GCA_903889795.1 uncultured Chlamydiae bacterium
AGGCTTTTGCTCTTCTTCTTTTGGGGAACAGAAGAGCAGTCCGGGACATGAACTTGCGCGCATGACCGAGCCAGCGGCGCCATCCTGGCACATCGAGTAGAAGCCGCCGCCGGCACAAGTCCAGACGACGCGATAGGGGGTAATCGAAACATCGGAATTACCGGGCCTGCTGAGATTGGTGGAAAAGAGGTTGGTCGTAAAGTTTTTCTGCTCCCCCGGCTGCAAAGTCACCTGGCCCAGATAATCTCCGCTATGTGTATAAACCGTTGCGGTCAAAATGAATGGTGCGTCATTGAGCAACGTGATGGTTCCCGGAATCTGAGTGGCCCAAAGAGAGGCGTTAAAGCAAAACAATATAAAAAAAAGCGATCGAATCGTTTTCATCATAACTCCATTCCATTTATACTGAACGCGACTCAAAAACCAAGGCTTCAGGCCGACAGTAGTATACTTATTACATATGGCAGAAGAATTGAATCATTCAATATATTTCGACGCCGATCGAGAATGTCCCTTGTTTTGCTTTTTCTAATACATCGTTTCATGAAATGATGTACTAGACATCGACAGCTTTCTTCAGCTAAGATTGCAGGCAAAACAATTTTCGAGGAACCGATGTCACCCAGATCGAATCTTTTATTTTGCTCCGCTTTGTTAAGCGCTGTTTCACTGCAAGCCATTTCTCCGAGCTGCCGTCCGTTAAATAGCTTTGAACAAGGACGAGATCTGCGCCAAAGCCAAATGACTGCAGGATACAATGCAACGGCTCGTACTGATGTGCGCGGTAGCTGGGACGTCTACACTACCGGCGGCTACATTTTCTGGCAGCCTCGCGCAGAAAACCTCGAGCTTGGACTATCCAACAAAGTCAACGATCCCGTTATCATTGACGGAAACTCAATCAACATGAATTACCGCTACAAATCGGGTTTTAAACTTGGATTAGGCGTATTTACCGAACAGGATAACTGGGACGCATACGCAGAGTACACCTGGCTGAGCGGCCACCAGAGCGTTCGCGCAACAGCTCCAACCAACGGCATTATTAATCCTTTTTGGGGCTCGACTTCAGCGGACCATATTATTTCGGGAAAAAGCAGATGGAAGCTCGATCTCAACATTATCGACGTTATGCTGGCTCGCTCCTATTATGTTGGCTCCAAGCTAACCTTTCGTCCATTTTTTGCCGGCAGAGCTGCATGGATCAATCAAAAGTATATTGCGGTTTACACACAATCATCCCTGGTTCCCTATCAGAGTAACTACTCATCTCATTCATGGGGTCTTGGTCCCGAAGTTGGCATAGGTTCGAACTGGCTGCTCGGTTATGGCATTCGAGCGATTGGTTCTGCTGAGGCTGACATCCTCTTTACACGTTATAATTTACACACAACCGAAGAAACCCCGTCAGATCCCACGCAACTTGACACGAACTGGCGTCAACGCCGTCTTGGCTGTTTACGCCCCCACGCGAACATCGAGCTGGGCTTTGGCTGGGAAACCTATTTTAATAACCACAATTATCACGTCGATATCTTAGGAACATACGGATTCCAAGTGTTCTGGAATCAAAGTATGTTCTTGGGGCATACCCAGGGCGATCTCTATATTCACGGCGCAACGGGTGAAATTCGCTTCGATTTCTAAGACTCGTGAAAAGCTTTTTAGCCTGTCGGATTAACCATCCGACGGGTTTAGTCCTTAATGTACGCGCGCATACTCCGCCGCTCCCAATAAAGGAGCTTCTTCGTTCAGAATCAGATAAACCGAAATGGTTTTTAAAAGCGGAGAGAAGCGTCCTTTATCGATAAAAGACTGAATAAACCCGCCCTTTTTCATATTCTCTAAAAATATTCTCGCGATCTTGCCGCTGACATACAAACCGCCCAGGGCCATCATTTTTAGTGCCAGATTTCCGGCCTCCGCTCCATAGAGAGAAAGAAACCATTCGACAGCTCTTGCGCAAGCAGGATCCCTGTTATGGCGGCCCCAATCTGAAATAACTGCCGGAGGATCTTTTTG
>CAISYW010000150.1 GCA_903889795.1 uncultured Chlamydiae bacterium
CCCAGCGATCATCATATGCCAAGTCGGGCAAGGAAAAGCGCTACTGTCGGGTGTTCATCCTGAATATACCCCATGCGATCTCAACGGCGACGAAAGAGATTTATTTATACAGTTATCTCAAACCTGCAGCCCAAAAGAGCACCTCTTCTCTCGTTTAATTGCGATCCTGCTGGAATGAGGCGTAAACAGCATCAAGAAGAATTTCTGTTGAATAAAACGTTTTAATATCTTAAAATAATAGTATTATAAACCAAATATTGGCACCAAACCATGATTAATTTAGATCATTCAAAAGAATTATTGACATTTTTGCGTCAAGAAAATATTCGCACCCCAGAAAACACTTCAGGCGATGAGTATAAGCAAGTAAAGGAAAAAATAGGCCTTTTACGCGGAATTCTCTTAAATGAAGCGACGAGCAATCCTGCACCCGGATTGACCCGATGTGCTGCCCTAACCTTGCTAAAAGTAGCTGCTTGCCAGGACTTGACGCAGAGGTTTGCATTAGAATTCTTTTTACGCTTTAGATCAGCGCCTGTCAGTTTGGTTTTTGCCGCTAATGAAAACGATCTATCTAAGAACCATTGTTTTGCAATAGTTGGAAAACCAACATTTAATGAGGGATTAATCGTTCGTGGCAGCAAGTCTGTTGAAAAAAAATTTTATATCCCGATAAGAGAATTCCTAAATCAACAGCAAAAGGATAGTGTTGTTGCAGATCCTTTGTTAGATTTTACTGAGGCTGCTAAAGAGTCTTGTACGCCTGTTTTAGATTATTGTAGCCGACATCACATCACGCATATTATAGGAATTGCACCATATTCAGAAGGGATTGTTGGTGTTGCTGATCAAATAAAAGCGAATGCTGTGGGATTGGCAGTGAAATATGCTACTTATGAAGTTCGAGCGGTGTTGCAAAAATTTAAATTAAACCCTGATGAACTAAGAAGTGTTGCAGTAAAAGAACAGGCTTTAAGACGTGCTGCGATGGCAGGAACGACTGAAGATCTGTTTGTATTGATGTCCTTCGGAATTAATATCGATGCTCAAGATGAAAATCCGCTCAAAAGAAATACGGCTTTGCATCTGGCCTTGGTAAATCAACAATATGATAATGCTGAGTATTTGATGAATCGAGGTGGTAGAGTAGATATTCCTAATGCTGATGGAGTAACTGCCAAAGATCTGATTGAACGATTTGCTCCAGGACCTCTTCGAGACAAGTTGATCTCTCTTATTAAAGTATAGAAATTAGTTCATATTTCTAATGTTGAACCATTTAAGATTGTAGAGTCGCGAGAGCTTTCACTTCAGCTCAAATTGGATTCAATGATCAACTCGAGAAGCCGATCAGGACCATCCGCGATATCGATGTCTTTTTTCACACAGGATTTACCGTGATAGAGATCCAATTTTCCCGGTTTCGATCCAACAAGTCCAAAGTCGGCATCGGCCATCTCGCCGGGTCCATTCACAATGCATCCCATGATGGCAATTTTCAAGCCGGGCA
>CAISYW010000151.1 GCA_903889795.1 uncultured Chlamydiae bacterium
AGCACACCGTGCGGCAATTTAGTTGCGCGCATATCAAGTGCCTGGGCTGCATTTTGGGCAGCATCTCCGCCAATTTCGCCAAGTGTTTGATGACATAAAATCTGGAGCCAGTTTTACTACTGGCTCCTGTTTACCAGGGCATCTTCGGTGAAGATGGGGAATTTTCCAGCTTTTGTGCTGCATCTTCATAAGCCGCAATAATCAGATCTTGTAATCCTTCGATGTCGTTTGGGTTCACGCATTCGGGTTTAATTACAATTGTTTTGAGAGCTTTTTCGCCATCGATTGTCGCAGTGACCAATCCATTGCCCGCGCTTCCTGTCGATAATGTTTTTTTGAGGTTATCGCGCATTTGACCGACTTGATCTTGCATCATCCGGGCCTGTTTTTTCATCTTTGAAAATCCGCTTCCCATAAAGATCCTTAGTTTTTGATTGTTCCTTCCAGTTCAACAGCAGCAAAGCGTAAAAGAGTTTCGTAGCGTCCCGGATCCGGTTTTCGTTCTAATACTGAGGGGGCTTTTGGTAAAACCGGTATGCAGGGCTGTAAGTCTTGACCCACCACTGAATGGATGGGATTGCAGCAAGCGATGCATTCAGCCTTCACGCTCGGTTTGATGAGATCGGGATCGCTTACGGGAACTGACGCTTCTATGCAAGGTTCTATTTTTATCGGCAGAACATCTGGTTCGGGGGGGACTTCAAGTTTAGGGGAAGACTCAGGAATTTCGTTTCTTGAAGCTCGGTCGCTTTTCGAGGGATTGGCTTGTTTTTCCGCTTCGTTTACGCATAGGATGTTAGTGTCCGTATCTAAAACATCAGAATCCTGTAAAATTCGATCCGGTTCTGAAGATGAATTTGAATCAATCGGAATGTTGGGAAGGCTGGCAGAAGGCTCATTTTTAGAAATATTTTGCTCAAGTTCGTTGAGGCGTCGAATCAATACTTCGATGGGAATGCGGTTTTTACTGCGTAGTATCTGGAGAAGAATGGATTCCAGGCTCGTGCGCTGCATGGGGCTTTTTTGCAGGGGAGCAAAGGCATTTAAAAGGGTTTCAAGAATATAAAATAGTTGGGCTTGCGTATAGAGCTTTACGGCGCGATTGACGCGAGAAAAAAGAGGCTCAGGAAGGCAGAGAGAGGGAGTTCCCATGGTTTTAGCGAGAGTAAGCCGGCGATAATGGCCAATTAATTGTTCTAAGAAATGGCTGAGGTCTTTGCCCATTTGAAAGAGGCTCTCGACAAGTTCAAATGCAAAAGATATGCGGCCTTCATTGAAAGCGGTATCGAATTCAAAGAATAGCTCATCGGAAACAAGCCCAAGGACGCTGCGTACCTGTTCGGCTTGGATTGCATCATCCGTGAAACAAAGAATCTGATCGAACAGCGACTCGGCGTCGCGTAAAGAGCCCTCTGCAAAGGAGGCGATTAGATGAATCGCTTCCGGCGATATTTCCCGCTTTAGGTCTTTGGCGATGGTGAGCAGCTTTTGGGCGATTTGCGCTTCTGTGAGCCGTTGCATGTCAAATCGCTGGCAGCGGCTGACGATCGTTGGCAGGATTTTGTGCGGTTCTGTTGTGGCAAAAAAGAATTTTGCACGTGGAGGCGGCTCTTCAAGAGTTTTGAGCAAAGCGTTGAATGCCTCCTTAGTGAGCATGTGCACTTCGTCAATAATGTAAATTTTGTATTTGCCATGGCTGGGAGCATAGCCGATCGTTTCGTTGAGTTGACGAATGTCGTCGATGCCGCGGTTTGATGCGCCGTCGATTTCGATGACGTCGAGCGACTGGCCGGAAAGGATCTCCAGGCATGAAGAACAGCGGTTACACGGTTCATGGTCGGTTCCAAGAGCCTGGCAATTGAGAGCTTTGGCGAAGAGGCGCGCTATTGTGGTTTTTCCAACTCCGCGCGAACCGCAGAAAAGATAGGCATGAGCGACCCGATCGAAGCGCAAGGCATTCTTGAGGGTCGTAATAATTGTTTCCTGTCCCATGACATCGCTGAATGTCTGGGGACGGTAGCGACGAGCTAAAACAAGGTATTTCATTAATCTACAACTAGTTGTGTTTTGTTTGTATTTTGTAGTATACTGTTTTGATTCTTTTTGAGTCTAGTACACCGTTTCAAAAGTTTTTGGTGTTTCGGCTGACGTGAAAGCTCCCTAGAATCAACGATCGTAGGGCTACCGCAAACTGCCCAGTATTAATTCAATACAGGGCAGTTTGCGATCGTCGATTATAGGGGCTTTCACGTCAGCCGAAACACCAAAAACTTTTGAAACGGTGTACTAGGAGCCTTTCCTATAACGAACTCTTTGAAGAGTATCGCCCTGATGGAGCAAGAATGGGTGGATGAATTCTCCACAGTATTCTAAAGTAAAGAGATGAGAGTAATTATGAAGGAAGTACCTCCTTCGATAAAAAGGGAATTTTGGGATATCAGACGTTGGCTGATGGTCAATGATCGTGGCTGGCGTCTCCTTGTAGGTGTAATTTGCGTTTTTTGCCTAGCCCTCTTTTTGCATTTTCGGGAAGTGAGGCTTGATGTTCTCGAGCTGAACTCATCGGCTGATCGTTATACTGTCGCACAAACTGATTTTGAATTTTCTGACTACGAGAGTACGATTTTCCTTAAGCAGCAAGCCATGCAGAACGTGGGAACCATTTTTCAGTTGAATTCCCAGCAGATACTTCATGAGCGCTTTGAGTTGGAAAATACTCTGATTCATACCCGAGAATGGCGCTCAGCCGCTCCGGCGAGCACATTTGAGGAAATGTACAAAGTAATTGATGCACTTGGGTCGATTCTTCTCGACGTGCGATTTACTGATGCCAGAACGATTCAGGTCGCTAAGGAGTGTTCTCTTCCTCACGACTTTTTTTATGAATTTATTCCTGCAGCTTCAGCGAGTGATCATTTTTTGCCGGATGATTTTTGGGAACGCGCATCCGATCAGATTGCTCAAAAAGATCATTTTCATCCCGAAGTCATCTCTTATGTATTCAACTTTTTTCGATTACAGGCATGGGAATTGAAAAAAGATTCAATCGAAGAGCGATTGATACGTAACGCGGTTAGCAAGATGGTTCCTGAGAAATTCACTTATGTTCAAGCAGGAGCGCGGATTGTCGAGCCGGGTGAAAAAATCACTTCGCGCCATTTGACAATGATGCAGGCAATGAAGGAGGCAATTTCAGATAGCCGAAAAGTTTGGGAGCCGCTTCCCATTATTTCGAGCTTGCTGCTCTCTTTTATTTTCATTGCGATTACTTCTCAATTTTTTAAAGTGAGCAAGCAGTCATTTTTGCGCTCTTTGCAGCAACTTTCTTTACTCGTATGTATTGTTCTTTTGACTTTGCTTTTTGCCAAACTGACTGAGTTTGCTCTCGTCAAAAGTACGAGTCTCTTTTTTGAAAGAATTCGTTTCCCCATTCTGGTGCCTTTCGCCGCGGCGTTGATCTGCATTCTTCTTACACCGAACATCGCACTGTTCGCTTCCGCTTTTTTATCGATTATTTTATCGATCAGCTTGGCGGTCGATCACAACCAGTTTTTGATTTTGAATGTGATCACTTCGATTGTCGTCATTATCTGCACTCGCAACATACGAAAACGCACGGATGTTTTTACGATTTTTCTGAAAACATGGCTGGGATCGATTCCCATCCTCTACGCATTTACCCTCGGTGAGTCGCATTATTGGAGTTTTTCATTATTAAATGACATTGGCGCGTCGTTTTCTTTTTTGATGCTCTCTGCTGTTCTCGTCGTCGGATTGCTTCCTATATTAGAGACTCTCTTTCACGTTCTGACAGACATGACTTTGATGGAATATATGGATTCCAATAACTTTCTTCTGCAAAAGATGGCGGTGGAAGTGCCGGGGACCTACCAGCATTGTTTGGTTTTAGCCAACCTCGCCGAATCCTGTGCTACGGCTGTTGGCGCCAACGGACTGTTCTGTAGGGTAGCGACTCTTTATCATGATATTGGTAAAATTGCGAATCCCCAGTTTTATACCGAAAATCAACAAGCTTCCGTCAATATTCATCAACTATTAACTCCCTATGAATCAGCTCAAGTAATCATCTCTCATGTTACTGATGGAGAACAGCTGGCGCGTAAAAATCGACTTCCCCAGCCATTCATTGACATTATTCGGCAGCATCACGGCACGACTCTTGCCTATTATTTTTATTGCAAGCAGCTTGAATTGAAAGGCGGACATAAGGAAGAGGTTGATGAATCGCAGTTCCGTTATCCTGGTCCGAAGCCGCAAACTAAGGAAGCGGCCATTATCATGATCTGTGATTGTATCGAAGCGGCGTCTCGATCCTGGGTTGATGTTTCTGAGCAGACATTAAATGATTTGGTTGATCGACTCATTGCTGCAAAAGCGGAAGACGGTCAATTTGATGAATGCAATCTCACTTTTGAAGAATTGAGCCGCTTGAAGTGCAAGCTCGTTAAATCTCTTCTTTTGACGCACCATATCCGTGTCAAATATCCCCAAAAAGAAAAACTTCCGACTCTCCCGCAGTAAATTTCCTTTTCTTGCATTTTTTATTTTTAAATTATATCACTATCAGATAGTTTTATAATTTTTAAGAAAATAATCTATTGTAAGTAAATCATTATGAAGAAGACCATTTGTTTAAGTATGGTTGTGAAAGACGAAGCGATCGTTATTGTGAAATGTTTGGCTTCGGTAAAAGACATCGTTGATCACTGGGTTATCGTTGATACGGGATCTAGCGACGGCACACAAAAAATCATCAAAGATTTCCTTAGTGATGTTCCTGGAGAATTATACGAGCGGCCATGGGTTGATTTTGCTTTTAACCGCAATGAGGCTTTCGCTCTTGCAAAAGACAAAGGAGACTATCTTCTTTTTATCGATGCCGATGAGACTTTGGAATTCATCAATTCGTTTTCTTTGCCGCTGCTGGAAAAAGATTATTACGTAGCAATTTTATATAATAAAGTTTTTCTATCCACGCGGATACTTCTTGTGAACAGTCATTTTAATTGGCAATGGAATGGAATCATTCATGAAACGGTTGAATGTCCTGAGGCAAAAAATAAAGGGTTTTTAAAGCAGGCAATCATACGAGTGACTCTTGAAGGAAATCGATCACGGGATCTGTTGAAAAAATTTCGCCAGGATATAGAGCTCCTCCAGCGCGCTCTTCAAAAGGATCCTCAAAATGGCCGCTATCGTCTCCAGTTGGCGCAACATTATGAAGCCGTGCAAGAGTATTCGCTGGCTCTCAAAAGTTATGAATTGCGGACGGTGATGGGAGGGGCGGAATCGGAAATATTCGTCTCTTTATATCGAATGGGTTTGTTGCAAAAAACACTCAAAATGTCTTCGGAAATCTTTCTCAATAGCTACGCCAAAGCTTTCCAAATCTGTCCATGGCGGGCGGAACCGCTCTTTTTTTTGGTGGAATACTTTTTAAATATTAATTCCTATGTTTTGGGATATTTAGTAGCCAGGTTTGCTATTAATGTCGAACTTATTGTTGATTACTATTTAATTTCTCATGAAATTTATGATTATGGGCTTCTTTATCAGTTTGCTGAATGTTCGTTTCGGATGGGGAAATATCAAGAAGCTTATGAAAGTTTAAAATGTCTTCTCGCTATGGAAATCCTACCGACGGATGTTCGAAAAGTGTGTGAGAAAAATTTTGCGGTTTTAAAAAATAATGGTAACTAAATTTTATGAAAAAGAGTGTTTGTTTAAATATGATCGTAAAAAACGAAGCGCATGCAGTTGAAAAATGCTTGGCTTCGGTGAAAAAAGTGATTGATTATTGGGTCATCGTCGATACCGGATCGAGCGACGGTACGCAAAAAATCATTAAACATTTTCTCAGAGACATTCCGGGAAAATTATATGAGCGGCCCTGGGTCGATTTTGCATTTAATCGGAATCAAGCGCTTACGTTAGCAAAAAGAAAAGGAGACTATCTTCTTTTTATCGACGCCGATGAGCGTTTGGAATTTATCAATTCATCTGATTTTCCGCCTTTGAACAAAGACTTTTACATGTCTCTTTATCATCACAGCGCATTCATTTCTCGTCGCATTTTGCTTGTGAATAGTCGTTTGGACTGGAGGTGGAATGGTGTCATTCATGAGGTAGTTGAATGCGCTGATGCAAAAAACGTTGGTCTTTTAAACCAGGTGATTAATCGGGCGACACGGGAAGGAGACCGATCGAAAGATCTGCAGAAAAAATTTCTTCATGATATTGAGCTTCTCGAGGGTGTTGCGCAAAAGGAGCCGCAAAATAGCCGTAACCGCTTTCATCTTGCGAAACATTATGAAGCGGCCAAGGAATATTCGCTGGCTCTCAAAAACTATGAAATAAGAGCATCGGCCGGCGATTCGGGAGCGGAAGTGTTTTACTGTTTATATCGAAAGGGCGTGATAGAAAAAGAGCTTGAGATGTCCTCGGAGATCTTTATCAATAGCTTTGTTAGGGCTTTTCTGAACCGACCCTGTCGAGCGGAGCCTCTATATAGTTTATTGGAATATTTCATGGAGATCGAAGCATATTTAGTCGGCTATCTGATATCCAGGTTTGTTATGACGGATAAGTTAGTTAATGAATATTATTTATCATTACACAAAGTCTATGATTATGCTCTTTTATCTCAATTTATAGAATGTTCGTTTCATGTTGGGAAATATCAAGAGACTTACGATGGTTTAACGCGTCTTCTCGCCGTTTCGACGTTGCCATCAGATATTCGTACTGCCAGCGAGAAAAATTTTGCATTTCTTAAAAAAACTATTTTTAACCAAAAAGCTAGTTAATGAAAAAGACTATTTGTTTAAATATGATTGTAAAAAATGAAGCGACTGTTATTCAGAGATGCTTAGCTTCTGTAAAAAGCCTTATTGATTATTGGGTCATTGTCGATACGGGATCGACTGATGGCACGCAAGAAATCATCGAAGATTTTCTTAGAGATATTCCCGGTAAATTATATGAGCGGCCCTGGGTCAATTTTGCATTTAATCGGAATGAAGCGCTCACGTTCGCAAAAAGCAAAGGAGACTACCTGCTTTTTATCGATGCGGATGAGTTTTTGGAATTCGGCAATTCTTTGTCATTACCTTCCTTGGACAAAGATTATTATATGTCCTTATATCTTTATGGAGCCTCTACATCTCTTCGCACTCTTCTCATAAATTGCCGTTTTGACTGGAGATGGAATGGAATCATTCACGAAAACGTGGAATGCGTTGAGGCAAACAACAGGGGAATTTTAAACCAGGTGACGAAACGCGGAACTTTTGATGGAAACCGCTCAAAGGATCTGCAGAAAAAATTTCGCCATGATATTGAACTTCTTGAGCGCGTCGCGCAAAAGGAGCCCCAAAATACCCGCAATCGATTTCATCTGGCGAGACATTATGAGGCTGTTCATGAGTATGAGCTGGCTCTTAAAAATTTTGAAATGAGAGCGATGGTAGGTGATCCGTGTCCGGAAGTATTTTATTCTTTCTATCGAATGGGTCTGATCCAAAAAGAGCTTGGGATCTCTTCGGAAATCTTTATCAATAACTATCTCAAAGCCTTTCAGGTGCGGACCTGGAGAGCAGAGCCGCTCTATAGTTTAACTGAATATTTCATGGATATAAAAGCCTATTTTTTGGGCTATTTAATATCTAAAATCGTTATGACGGACACTTTATTTAATGATTATTATTTAACAATTAATAGTATTTATGATTATGAGCTTCTTTCTCAATACGTTGAGTGTGCTTTTCGTCTTGGGAAATATCAAGAAGCTTATAAAGGGTTAAAACGTCTTCTCGCTGTTCAATCATTGCCATTGGATATTCGCGATAGCAGCGAGAAAAATTTGGCGCTCCCGGTGTTTTCAGAATTTAAGGCTGTAATATGAATCAAAAAACGATAGGAATTGTTACTTATAAAGTACTCGGATTGCCGTCTTGGGATCCCGACACGGTTCAGACGGGGATTACAGGTTCGGAAGAATCGGTTATATATATTTCTCAAAAATTAGCGAAATTAGGATGGAAAGTCCTCGTTTTTGCCGATCCGCCGCCGGGTTCCATTCATTCAGCCATCGATGCCAATCCACGATTTGTGAGTCTGGAATTTCGTCAGTTCTCTCGACTCGATGTTGCCGTTTCATGGCGAATGCCGAACATTTCGCCGCAATTACGCCGAATCGCTCGAAAAGTCTATCTTTGGCCGGCGGATGTTCTTGTTCAAAGCATCCCCAAGGTGATGGTCGATGCGTTTGATGATGTTTTATGGATTTCTCAGTATCAACGAGAGCAATGGATGTCGATCACGCCTGAATTTGGCCGATTTACCTCTATATTTGGAAATGGAATTAACCCCGAAGATTTTTCTGATGTCCTTGCGCGTGAAAATCCCTATTCGTGCATCTATGGATCCAATTACGGAAGAGGTTTAGAGATCCTGCTCGATCTTTGGCCTATCGTTCAAACGCATTATCCGCGCGCTACTTTGGATATCTATTATGGCTGGCAGCACTGGGGAAGCTTAGCGGTTGATCGCGAAGCAAAGATGCGCAGAGAGCTTCCGACGCTTCGCAATGTTCGGGAACATGGGCTTGTCGGTCATTCCGTTTTGAATCGAGCTTATGAAAAGGCTTCATTTTGGACCTATCCCTGCATTTTACCTGAAACATTTTGCATTACGGCCTTACGGGCGCAGATGGGCGGGGCCATTCCCGTCATTATCGAGGGTTCCGCGTTGAAAGAAACGGTGCGTCACGGATATCGGTGTTTCAAACCGGAAGATTATTTGGCCACCTTTTTAAAGGCCATGAGTCACGCCGAAGCGATAACGGTTGCAGATCGAACAAAGATGAGACAGTTTATTCACCAGGAATATACCTGGGAAAAAATAGCGGATGGATGGAGCAATCTCTTTTCCATAAAATAACGTATATTATCTTAAAACATTAAATATAAGGTGCTTATGATAAATGAAATTAATAAAATCACTCAAACCCGATATGGGAAAATGCTCTATAACAAAAATGA
>CAISYW010000152.1 GCA_903889795.1 uncultured Chlamydiae bacterium
CAGCATGGATATGCAAATCTATTTCCGTGCAGGCGATTTGCCCTGAAAGGGGATTGATCACGCCATCAATCAAAAGATCGGTACGCAACGATGCGATCTCCTCCGGAGCGGATGGAGTTAAGTCCTCAATCGGTTCCGCAAAAACGCGGACGGCAAAAAGAAGGAAAAGAAAACGATGCATATAAATATCTATAAATGAATTGGCTGGGGAGTTTAGGTAAGAAAAATAAATCTTGTAAATAGAAATCGTTTGATCTGTAGCGGGTAGGGATTGCGTTCAAGATTTATATATATATTAATTATTCGTTAAGAGACGATTGAGTTTTCAAAAACAAAGTAGACTCATGACTCTAGAATCAACAGCTTCTCTCTCAAGACTCATCAACACCTTGCCAACAGCGCCGCAGAGCAAAAACCAAAGCTTGCCTTTCACGCTACGAGCCGCACAATACCTCTCATCAGCAGGGGCTCTGACAGCAACAGCGGCGATTATTTATGGAATCGCGGTAAACCTTTTTCCCTTCATTGTCATGGGCGCCATTTTTTTAACGACCTCTCTTACGAGTTTTTACTTAATCCATCAATTGACCGATTTAAAAACCATTGATGAAGCAACCGCAGAATTAAAAACATTAACAGCGAATTTATCAGAGAAGGATGCGCAAATCGAGCGGCTCACCTCCCAAATCCGCTCAATTGCTGATCAATTTGCAGTGCAAAACAAAAACTATGTTCAATTGTCAGATGCTGAAAACAGCGTCCAAAAATCCTTCAATCAACAGCTGCAAAGATCAGCGGAGCTTCTGGCCAAAACGCAAATAGATGCACAAAAAGAGATGGAATTATTAAAAAAATCTTTGACCGATCAGATCCATGAATACAAAAAACTATCGGAAAAAGATCAGAAAACAATATCCGAGCTCAACCTGATCGTTGCCAAAAGCAAAGAACAAAATCTCTCATTAAACACCTCGCTGATTGATCTCCAAAAGCAAATATCCGCCTATCAGCGGCAAATTGAAAATTACGCCCGTTTAAATACACAACTCCAAGAGCAGATCAAAACGATCTCCATGGCCATGCAATCGCCTGACATCGACATATCCGCAATCAATGCTCACGCAACAAAAATGCAAGATGCGATCGCCAAACAAAAAGCAGTCGCTGAAAAAACCGCCAAAACAGCTGTGCAAATCAATGCGATGCTCGATGCTTTGAACCGCCGGCTTCCCAACCCAAAATCTTCTCAAACAGTGGAAAGGTAAAATATGTGCACGGGGATTTTTAGCTCATATAACTCAACAGAGCAAGAGCGCTGTCAATGTAGCCCGGCGCATTGTTTTTGTACCCATCCTACACAACCCGTTCAAGCGGTTTGCGGCACAGGAGCAACCGCTGCGGGTCTGTACGGATGCGCCACAGGAATCGCCACAGGAAACTTACCCTTGACCGTTGCCTCCGCCGCAGGCGCCGCCCTATCTGCCGGCACAGCTTTTACAGGCATGGGCGGAATGGCTTGCGTCAATAGAAAGATTAAGCTGCACAATGCCGCAAACAGGCTCGAAGAGTCTGTTGTGCAATTAAGAAAAACCAATGCTGATAAAGAAGCGGAAATCAGCACCCTATCGGAGCGGGCAAAAGAACTTTCAGCTAATCTCGATCGATTACAAATGGAAAGAAGCTCAATCAATGCCGAAAGAAAAAAGGATCTCAAGCGAATTGAGGATCTTACACACGAACTAGTCACTTTACGGGGAGAACTGGTGAGCATCCAACAGCAGTCTGAATCGATTCGGCAGCAACGATTAATCGATCTGGATAGGCAAGAAAAAGCAACAGCCTCGTTAGGAGCGGAAAACAAATCGCTCAAACAGTCCGTTTCCGATTTGTCAACGCAAGTGAGCCGATTAGGGGGCGTAAATCGCTCCGCCGGAAGTGAAAATTTAAAACTGCAAACACTTCTTCATGATTTGCATCAACAGGAAGATGCTCTAAAAAGACAGATCGATCATCTTCTCGAAGAAAAAGCCGCGCTCCAGAATTTAGTACGTTCTTTCGAATCCGAATCCGAATTGCAGAGAACAAAGATCGAAGAAGGAACCCGGGAAATGAGGGCAATTCAACAACGATTAGAAGAACTTCAAACTCGTTTAAGTCAACTTGGACCTGAAGTCCTTAGGATGAACAGTTAACTTAATTTTAGACAAAAAGAGCTTTTAACATACGAAGGCTCTCTTCATAAGACGATTTTTCATCAATCTGCTGTTTGAGAAAGCGATTGACCTTATCAATATATTTTAAGGCAAAATCGGCGTTTTTATCCGAACCGGGTTTATATTCACCGATACGAATGAGAAGCTCATTCTTTTTATAATTCGCCAACACTTCGCGCAACTTGCCAATGAGATCAAGGTGCTGTCGATCCACAATCTGCGGCAATATACGGCTGACGGATGCCAAGACGTCGATCGCCGGATAGTGATATTGACGTGCCAAATCTGTAGATAAAATAATATGGCCATCCAAAATGGATCGCACTTCATCGGCGATTGGTTCGTTGAGATCATCGCCGGCAACCAGAATTGTATAGAATGCGGTAATCGACCCTTTATCTGAATTACCCGAACGCTCCAGCAATCGAGGCAAAACGGCGAAGACAGATGGGGTATAGCCGGCCCGAGCGGGCGGCTCGCCGGCAGCGAGTCCGATTTCCCTCAAAGCGCGAGCAAATCGCGTCACAGAGTCCATCATCAAAATAACAGACTTGCCTTGCGCACGAAAATATTCAGCAATGGCTGTCCCCACATAGGCCGCGTTGATTCGCATTTGCGCCGCCTGATCCGACGTGGAAACGATAATCACAGAGCGCTTCATTCCCTCAGGGCCCAAGTCATTAATTAAAAACTCGCGCACCTCGCGGCCGCGCTCGCCGATGAGAGAAATCACATTAATATCGGCCATGGCGTTGCGGGCAATCATTCCCAGCAACGTCGACTTGCCGACGCCGGCGGCAGAAAAAATACCGACTCTCTGTCCTTTACCGCAGGTTAAAACAGAATCAATACAGCGCACGCCGACAGAAAGAGGCTTTGTAATAAGCTGGCGTTTCATCGGATCCGGAGGCGGGTTAATGATCGGATAGTACTCATCCAAAACCAGAGGCCCCTTGACATCCTCGTCGATAGGCTGACCCATTCCATTCAAAACACGGCCGAGTAAATTGGCGCCCACTTTGATTTGAAACGACATCCGCATCGGAATAACCTCCGAAGAGGGTCCGATTCCCTTCATATCGCCGACCGGTGAAAGGAGCACTTCATCTTTTGTAAATCCCACCACCTCGGCAATCAAAGGCTCGATATCTCGCTTGATGAGGCAAACTTCCCCCATTTTTACTTGAGGCACAACCGCACGGATCAACATACCAACCACTTCGGTAATACGTCCATGAACCGTGGTCAATTCCACATCCTCCAGATGGCTCATCAGCTTGTCGAAGGAAGGGTTTTGTTCCATGGGTTTTACAGTTGGATGTTGAGTGTTTGCTTAATGGAATCAATCACTTTGGCGAGTAATGTAGAAGAAAATTCAATCTCTTGCTGCGCCTGCCCCATCTTAACCTGAATCAGCAAAAAATCGGCCGGACGCAGCTCATTACCTTTGCTCTGCATTTCGATAATTTTTTGCTGTGCCGCCGTTAATTGATTCTCACCATCCGTGACGTAATTAATGAAGCGCTCAATCGGACGCGCCCCCGTCTGCGGCTGCATTGGCGGCGTTTCCGCCCCCAACCGAGAATTCGCCGCGCGTAGATAGGTCGACGCATCGGAGAGCTTGTTTCTCAGCAAATGCTGTTGCGAGCGCTTAAATTGCAAACCCTTTGTATTAAGCTGATTACGAACGTTTGCCAAACTGTCTTGAGACGTTCCTACCTGGGCGATTAACGTTTCAAACGACGGCCCTGCAGTTTGGGCTGCACGGGCTGCCTGAAGCGCCTCAGCGACCCCAGGGCCTTGTGCAGGCGTAAAACCTTTCGCCGAGGCTTTCGACGCTTCGGACATATAACCCTGAAAGCCAGATCCGGGAGCCTGAGGGGTAGGCCCTTGCTTAACTGGCTGAGAGGAAAAAATTTGATCCGATTTATCGGGTGGAACCGTCATGAGTTATCCAATCACATCTTATTTTGTTTTTCTTTGGCCCTGAACAGGAGTGGGGGCTTTTTTCAAAAACTTTTCTGCAAAATCAATCGCGGTATCGGATAGGCGCTTGATCAGAGGATCATGCGATTTATGAGTTTGTTTTAAAATATTTTCGCCTTTTTCCAATGATGCGGGAGACAAACTCATGCAAATGCCCAAAAAGGTCTTGGCCATCTCATTTTTTGGCTCTTTTTCCAATACCTCTTCAAACTTTTTACAAGCCTGCTTCAATTCCAGCTTATGCAGGTGAAGATAGCCCACGCCTACTTTAGGGAGGATGCTCTCGGGATTCAACAGCTCAGCTGCCTTAAAAAGCTTAATTGCGGCATCTTCGTCCGCTTGATTGACTGCGATGAAGCCGGTCTCGAGAAAAAGGATCCAATCCTCTTTGTAATCTTTCCAGTTTGCCATGATTCCTCTTCTTGCCTTTATTGTGTTTTTTGGTTGCGAACAGCCATACCGATAACCGTATTGACCTGAGAGATCAAATTAGAGATCGTTTCACCGATCTGCGTTACCTGGCTCATTCGGAATTGCAAAAGAATGAACGAGCCCGGGTTAGCCTGGCTCATCTTGCTCGCTAAGCTTCGCACCTGGCTTAACAATCCCGACTGCAGTTTTTTATAAGCTTCGATTAACGAAGTAAACGACAGTGTCGTCATTTTCATGTTCATGAAAGACTCCTATTTAACCATTTTCTTGAGCACTTTTTGAAGGGAGGTATAGCCATGGAGCAAAACCCCCAGCTTATCGAAATCTTTTTCATTCGCCCCTTCTCTCAGTACATGTTTAATTTCTTGCATTCTTTTTTCAGCCTTACTGAGCAGCTCCTTAGCGTGGCCGGGACGTTCCTTCAATTCACGCTCCAAATCGAACATGAAAATTTCTTCGCCCTTTTTTCCTTTTTCTAGACCGTACATCGATACTCCTTTCCAGGCTATTTGCCGGAATCTATGATTTAGCACCCTCAACGGGAATAATCAATTTTATATTTCAATCCATCTTTTTCGAGAAGAATCGAATTTGATTCAATGGCAGTAATTTTCATTCCATCGAGCGCATCGCCCAAAGTAAAAATCCGCCCATTGACAATTGCGCTGTATCCTTGATGATCATGCAACGAACTTCCGGTTACCTTATATTGTTGCGTGAGATCAATGCTGGCTTGCGATGGCAGCGAGGCGACAGCAAAATTTTTCACCGAGTGAACGCCCTCCAGCTTGTTAAACGAAGAGAGCAGATCCTTGTATTCAACATCTTGTTGTTCGTTATAGCGGCCCAATAAAATCAGATCTCCCACGGAGAGCTGAAAAGCAACCGCACTAAATCCTTTTGATTGCAGCAAGCTTTGAATTTGAACATTAAGCGTATCTTCCACCACCACCTTATTCACCAAACGATCCGGATAGGGAAAATTCACATTGAGATACTCGGCTAAGAGCGCCGATTGATCAAGGGTCTGCACATATCCATGAACAACGAATTGGCCGGGCTCAGGCGAAACAATATTGACTCCTCGCCAAAGAGCGTTGCTCGTCAGCACATCGGACATCGTTTTCCAGACATATTCATCGATGACGACATTATCATCCGTGCTCATGATCGCCGGAATTTGAGAGAGATTGTAGCTCAGCTCTTGATAATCCACAGCGCTCAGCACATGTCCCGCTAAAAACAGCTTGCCGCTAGCCGGGTTAAACGAATATTGAACACCGCTGAATTTTGTTAAAGCCTCGTCGATATGCTCATGGGGAGCTTTCACAGCGACTTCAATATGTTCTGCTTTAAATAGTGAAAAAAAGCTTAAGAACATGATCAGAAAAATCACAACAAACGATCCGGCAAAGATCAGATGCTTGCCGGGAATTTTAATGCTCTTCCAATCTTTTTCTTCCGTCTTTTCTTCAGGCAAGACTTCCTGCAGAATTGCTTCCACAGGCTCAGGAGTTTCATAAACCGGCATCTTGGGCGCGTAGATGGTTTCTTGCGCCGCCTCGCGATCAATGATCATAAAGATCGTCGTACCCATCGCAACGGTATCTTGCGCCGTCACCAGAACCTTTTCGGTGATGGGGTTGTTATTAATGATCGTGCCGTTTTTCGACTGTAGATCTTCGAGCTCTAAAATCCCCTCAGAGGTCACCGTTAAGCGCGCGTGATTGCGCGAAACGCTCAAATCCTGAAAAACGATATCGGAGCTGTTAGGATCTTTTCCGATCGTATAAGAGCGCCCTTTTTCCAGTCCGATTTCGGCGCCCGCGTTCGGCCCGCCGATTACCTTCAGCACCAGAGGGGTTTCTGCCATCAAATTAAAGGGCAGCGGCTCCTCAGAGCCGGCATCTTCAAAGATCGTATCGTACGCTGTCTGCGCAATAGCTTTTTCAGCCTGCGGAGCGGAAATCTCATCCAGCTCGCTCGCTTTTTCTTCAGCGATCTCTTCAAGGGGTTCAGGCTCGGGGGGCAATTCCGGAGTTTCCAAATCCCCGAAAATATCTTCGTAGCCGCCTTTTTCTTTTTTCTTTTTCTTGCTTCGTTTGGAAGGAGCGCCTTGATTCGCTGCGGCCTCTTTGGAGAATCGAAAGACGGTGCCGCCCACCTGAATTGTGTCGCCATCCGATAAAAGCGTGCGTTCTTTAATCAGTGCGTCATTGACGAGGGTGGGATTGCTACGGCTCAAGTTTTCAATGAAAAATCCCTCAGCAGTCTGAGTGATTCGGGCATGCTTTCGCGATGCCTTGCTATCATCGACGACAAAATCAACCTCATTGGGATCTCGTCCGACGATCCACTCCTCTCCTTCATCTAAATTGAGGATCAGCCCTGTGAGGGGACCCTCTTCAACAATGAAATGCGCTGGCATGAAGATTAATTTTCCTGCTCAAATTTAGCGATCTCAGCCCGCCAATAAACCACATAATTGACAAAATCTTCCACACTCTCTTTGAAGAGCTGATAGTTCATTTCATACGGAAATCCGATAGAGAGTGTCAAGACTTTCTCGTCGCCATCGAGTCCAATTCGTGCGCCGCCGGTGCCTTGGCCGAGGAAATTGGCCCTCATTAAATAAATAAAAAGTTCCTCGCGTTTTTTGAAAAGACAGGGTGCAGCGGAAGAATGAAAAGAAAAACCCGGTGCCAAATCGCGAATTGTTACAGACAATTTTTCGTTGATGGCCACAGCATAGGCTTTTTGTTGATCGAGTTTAGGCGTTTCGATTCCCAGCTCCGACGCCAATGCCTCGACCATCTCTTTTAGCTTCATTGATCTGCCTATATTATCTATGGAATCCTGGATCAGAAGAATCGCTATCTCAACAGAAAAGTCGACCCGCCTTATGTCTGATTATTCACGGCCACTTAAAATCTAACAAACAAAAAAAGCAAGCCGTTCAATGTTCAGCTCTTCCGCGTGATCCGTTTTCGCGGTGATTTTTCACCCCAAACCGGCGTTGTTCATAAATAACACCACAATTCCCTGCCCCTGCCCCAAAAAAAATCTTTATGCAGGAACATAACACTGTGAGCAGACTTTCTCCCAGTGAGTTTAAGAGATTATTAACCCGCTGGCCAAATATGAGACAAATAGCTTGCTGCGGCTTTGCCGTATCAATCTTCGCTCGGAATCCTTCGTAATCAAGAATGAATTCCTCGCTTAGATCGCGAGCTAAAGCTCGCTTTGATCCGGCTTCTCC
>CAISYW010000153.1 GCA_903889795.1 uncultured Chlamydiae bacterium
GGAGAAGCCGGATCAAAGCGAGCTTTAGCTCGCGATCTAAGCGAGGAATTCATTCTTGATTACGAAGGATTCCGAGCGAAGATTGATACGGCAAAGCCGCAGCAAGCTATTTGTCTCATATTTGGCCAGCGGGTTAATAACCATAAGGACATCTATGGCAACTTCCGTTATCGCCGCAGCATCCGTCATTAAAGCTGCACAAACAAACCAGGACACTCAACCAACGAGCAAATTGCGCTCATTAATCAATAAAATTATCAACTTTGTGAAAGCAATTTTTTCCATTCTCATTTCTTTCTTATCCGCGCTCGCTTCCATTTTCTCACGATCGAATACAGCTGAAAAGCAATTCAAAGAAAAAACCGATGCGGCTATTTTCGACGCATCCAAAATCGTAGCCGACCGCCAGTCTACAGCCAGACATTCACATGTCAAAAAAAGCGCTGATGGTATCCATTTCGATTTTACAGCAAACTCATCTTATAACGTGTTTACTGAAATCGTCGAAAGATATGTTCCGGTGCGAAAAGACGGGATGATCGATCCTAAGAAAGTCATCGTGGTCAGTAAAAGCGGTCCCGTTAGCTGCTTGACTATGCTTTAAAATCGAAAATCACCGACGATGGCCGCGGCTCTTTCGTCGATCAAGCGCCCTTCAATATTAAGCATAAAATATTTTCCCGTTGTGAGGGCGCATCCAATCACCAGACCGACCGGCGAGCGGTTCCTCATATGAATCACTCCTGAATCGCTGCAGGAAATGTCGATTGAAAAATCGCCAATCTTCGTGATTGCGCTCGAATACTTGACGCCAATATAGGGAACAAAAATATCGATCTTATATGAAATATCAAAATCGATTTGCCACTCCTTCCATTTCAAATTTGTATCCGCAGTGTGAATCGGAAGACCGTTTATCGTTGTCCAAGTTGGCTTCAGCGATGCGGCATTATAGCGGGCGCCCACGCCACAAATCGTATTTCCCCATTCAAAGACAATGCCCCTTCCGCCAATCGCCCAAAGAAAGTGATAGCTCGTCTCCAACTGAACGCGATTGACCGAAAGAGAGCTATCAATGAATCGCCAATCGGAGCAGACGCGGGAAGATCCAAAAATTCCATAAAAATCTACCCTGTCGAAGATATTCACTGTCACGCTGGCGCTATTCGTATCCTGCTGGTAATTATCGACCCGCCCGGTTCCTTCTTCGTCCTGCTTCATCCGAGCGTCGTTAACGAAATCGCCTTCATAACCAATGCGCACATTGGCCCAGCTATTAACAGGAATAAAATACCCCTCGTCGAGAAGCTGTGGAAAAGAGGGATTGCCGACAGGCGCCGCAACCAATATTGAGCTTGCGCCAATCAAAGCGGCGGTTAATAAACAAAATTTCATTCAGTCCTCTATTAAAATCCACCTTATCAGATACAGAACATATTGCCAAAAACTGAAAATCCTAACCGCGATCAGTATAGATAGTCCAGTTTCCTCGATCCAGAAATATGCTTTTCCATTTCATGGGCGCACCGCGAAGAGCGGTCCGATTTAACCGCCATAATTGCCATTCGCACGTCCCAAAATCACGAACAAACCCAAAAAGGTAGTCCGACCAATTCGTGTCGCCAAACAAAATCGGCTGAGGATAAACCAAATTACAAATTCTTGCCGCTTCGGCGATCTTGAATTCCCAATCGATGGAAGAAAAAAAACTTCTTCGGTTATTCATTATCGCTTGCTTCATCATTTCAATGAGCTCGGAAGAAGTCACGAAGCTCGCTTGCGGCTCTTCGATTTTTATAGAAAGCTCTAAGTCAAGCTGCTTGGCCATTTTTTCTAAAGAGCGACGAACTTCTTGAGAAGAACATAGCGGCAGCGATTCATATAAAAAACTATCAACAAAATCAGATGATATACCTGCAGTGTCAGCTCCTAGCAAAAAACTTTGGCGCACATCGGCCAATTGCCGTGCATAATGACTTTGGCGATATCCGTAATAAAATAGAGGCTGAATCGATTCCGGCAAGCGAGCAGAAAATCGCTCCGCCAAAAACTCCGCTTCGCTCCCCGAAAGCGACATCTCTTTTAAAAATCGCTCTGAACGATGCAATCGATCCGTTTTACCCAGCCACGCGGGATAAAATAGGAATGCATGCGTTGGCGAATGCATCAATAGAGGACTTTTTCCATTACTTTTTTCCGCCCCCTCCACCAAAAACTCCAAGAGCTCTTTTTCGGATCCGATTGGCCGCGAAAATTCTAAAGGCGCCCGGTCGAAATAACAATGAACCAGTGTTTGCATCGTACCGCCCGATCGATACGACCACGGCGTTGCATTCTTCTTGATCGGATTTTCATGCGCGCGCTTCATTGCACCCTCCAAAAAAGCATCCGAGCGGATGAATTGAAGGATTTGGGTCATTAGCTTTACGAACTTCTCCCTGTTTTGCTCTTCAACGATCCACTCATGCTCAATTGATTCAAAAAAGTGATAAACCGCCTCAACAAATTGCTCTTTGTTTTCAATGCGCTCCCAACTGGATGCGGCTGCTCTGCCATGCTTGAAAATCAAACGAAACCCCGCAGGAGAATCTTCCAAGCTCTCGACGTCTTGCTCAAAAAGGGCAGGATCAAAGACTTCCTGAAATTCAGTCTGCAGCATCCGCGCCACTTCCTGAATCCATGAAGAAAAAAGCTCTGAGAGCCACTGAGCTGCAGCGACTGTCGCGTCAAGCCTTTGCTCCAGACGATTCACTTCATGAAGAGCCGCAATGATCTCTCCCTTCAATTGAGTGCGCCTGGATTCATTTCCGCTCCTCTGGAGCAACCCCTCAATAACGCGTACATTGCCGACGGCTTGCAGATGTTCGCCCTGAAGCCGCGTCATCGTGAGATTTAAACCATTCAGAGCTTCCTGAATCAAATCGTAAAAAAAGCTGCCGACGCCGCCCGGGATCTCCGGCTGCAATCCGATCGCAACAAATAGGTTCCAATTCCCAAAGCCCTCCTTCACATCGCTAAAAGAGGCGACGGTGTACTCCCAGCAGCGAAGCAGAGCGCAATCAGCAAGAGAACAAAAAGCTCTCTCGGCCTTGTCGAGCGAGGCCTTATATTCATTAATTTGCTTGGTTTTCGCATTCAGGCCAATAAAATGTCCGCCGCCGCGCTCCCACATCAAACTCAATTGAGCGGAAGGCGTCGCCAGGTCTGCGAGGATATCATCTTTTGATAAACCAAAATGCTGCATAAGAGCCCCGGAAAACACCTTTTGAGGAGTGTCCTGAAGAGCCAAGTCTAACAAATATTCATCTGCAGAAAGTCCGGCTGCATGAAAACCGGCATGCAAGCCGGGAGAAAGAAGCGCCGGCCAGCCGCCAAACGGCCGATTCAGCTCTCCCTTGGCCATCACGGGGTTCATCGGAACCGAGCCTCGATTGCGGCGCAGAGTTCCCGCCGACAAAATCATTTCCAAATCCTGAAAAAACAGAAGCGGGCTCTGCTCTTGGATTAAAATAGCGGGCGCCGTAGCAAAGCACGACCCCACGATCTGACGCAGCAGCGTCAGCCAAGCGCTCAATGCAGCTCTGCGCACATGAGGCGTCTGCACAGTTTTGATCTGTTCCGGCCAAAGCGAGTCGCGGACAATCTCATCCGCTTTTTTGTTGCAAAGCGGCAAGCTGCATTTCTTGATCGCTTTCCAAATCGCTTCGTTGGCAGCCAGTTGCCGCAAACAAGCAAGCAGATGGTGATAAAGCCTCTCGTCGCCATCACGACTTTGCACGATAAAAAAAGGGGTGGCTTCGAGTTCGTGAAGGAGAATTTGAAGAGATTCGCGCTGAAGCTCTCCTTTTTCATCGATTAAGAGTGAAGCCGCCTTCCATCCAAGATACCTCGCCCGAATGCGATACGGGTCTTGCAAGGGGCATTGCTCCGCCCGATCCGAAATCAAATACATCGACGTCAGATCGAGCAGCTTGCCCAGAGGCTGCTCATCAAAAAAATGATCGGTCAATAAATTCTTCACCACAATTCTTATTTCTCTTTTGAACCGATTTTTGTAAACTTGGGAGTGTACCAAAAGATTCTTCTGTCGATTTTTGACTCCGATGACAGGGATCATATCCAATATCGTATATGGTCCCTGTCATCGGAGTCAAAAATCGACCAAAATAATCTCTAAAAGCGACGAAGCAATCATTTCGGTGCACTCCCTAATACGTTACTAACAGGTTGAACTTTATGAAAATTCGCATCAATCAAAAGCCAGATCTCGAGCTACCCGATGGCTCCACAGCAAAAGACGCCGCCGACCGGCTGCACCTGACTGCACCCGAACAAGCCGTCGCCGTCTCTATCAACGGCACGCTCCGCGACCTTTCCTGGCCTCTGAAAACCGGTGACGAATTGCTCTTTTTAAATTTCGACGATCCTCAGGGCAAGGAAGTGTTTTGGCATACCTCGGCTCACGTTTTGGCGCAAGCGGTCATGCGGATATGGCCCGATGTAAAGCCGACGATTGGCCCAGCGATTGAAAACGGTTTTTATTACGATTTTGCCAACCTGACCATCTCCGATACGGATTTCGCTCGCATCGAAAAGGAAGTCGAAACAATCATCAGCGAAAATCACAAACCGAAGCGTATCGAATTTACCACCAAAAAAGATGCGAAAGAGAGCTTTAAAGACAATCCCTACAAATGCGAGCTCATCGATTCGTTTACTGAAGAGCCAATCAGCGCCTATTGCCAAGGGGAGTTTTCCGATCTTTGCCGCGGCCCCCATTTGGGAAGCCTCAACAAGATCAAAGCTTTCAAGATTTTGAAAAATTCCGGCGCCTATTGGCGCGGGGATTCAAAGCGCGAGATGCTGACTCGAATCTACGGAATCTCTTTTCCCGATAAAAAGCGGCTCAAAGACTATCTGCAAATGCTCGAAGAGGCGAAAAAACGCGATCATAAAATCGTGGGACCCGAGCTCGATCTCTTTTCCTTTAAAGAAGAGGGTCCCGGCATGCCGTTTTTCCATCCCCACGGATTGATCATCTGGAACCGCCTACTGGAATTTTTGCGCGGCATGCTTCAGGAAGCCGGCTACATCGAAATCAAGACACCCATTATGCTGAGCAAAGAATTGTGGGAGCGCTCAGGCCACTGGTTTTACTACCGCGATAATATGTATGTCACGCAAATCGAAGAGCGCGAGTTTGCCATTAAGCCCATGAACTGTCCCGGATGCATGCTCTATTATCGCACAAAAGCCCATAGCTATCGCGAATTGCCGATGCGCGTCGCTGAAATCGGCCACGTGCATCGCTTCGAGGCCTCCGGAGCCCTGAATGGCCTCTTCCGCGTGCGCGGCTTTCACCAGGACGACGCCCACATTTTCATGCTGCCCGAACAGATTCGCTCAGAGATTCTGCAAATTCTGGAATCAATCGACAAGCTCTACATGACGTTTGGACTGTCCTACAAATTGGAGCTTTCCACACGTCCGGAAAAATCAATGGGCACCGATGCCGATTGGGAGCTTGCTACGAGCAGCCTCAAGGGAGCTCTCGATGACCGCGGCCACTCCTATAAAATCAATGAGGGCGATGGCGCTTTCTACGGCCCCAAAATCGACATCCACATCCGCGACTCTCTCGGCCGGTTCTGGCAGTGCGGAACGGTTCAGCTCGATATGTCGCTGCCGGAAAAATTCAATCTCGAATACATCGATCGCGACGGCTCGCATCAACGACCGATCATGCTCCACCGCGCGCTATTTGGCTCTCTCGAGAGATTCTTCGGTATCCTGATCGAACATTTCAGTGGCAAGTTTCCGCTGTGGATCAGTCCGTATCAAATCCGCATAATGTCCGTCGCTGACCGTCATAATGAATATGCGCATAATCTGGCCAAACGCCTGCGCCAAGCCGGTTTTATCGTCGATGTCGACGATACGAATGAATCGGTCGGCAAAAAAGTGCGAACAGCCCAAATGCTCAAGACCAATTACATGTTTACCGTCGGCGACAAAGAAGTGGAAAATAAAACCGCCGCTCTTCGCACGCGCGACAATGTGGTTCACGGTGAGATTGACATTTCCGATTTTCTTGCTAAAGTCGTGAAGGAACGA
>CAISYW010000154.1 GCA_903889795.1 uncultured Chlamydiae bacterium
AAGCCGAATTTGGTAAAAATATAAGAGAAAAGTCTTTCAAGCCAGTTACCCGTGGCTGTATCGAATTTAAGCCACTGGTGAGTGACGCCAATCTTTTTGTCGGGGTGAAGCTTTGCGACAGCTTGGTGGAGTTTGCAATGCGCAATCAGCATGTTTCTTGTGCTGATTCCCGCTGCGTGCACTCGAGTTGACAGGGAACTTCCTTCGGGGATGTCTGTTGGATAGACTTCACGTGTTTGTTGGAAGGCTTTGACTCCCAGCTCATTGAATGACCACCAGTCTTTGACGGTCGGAAAGAGTTGCATTGCCTGGAGAGCAAAGTTGATATAGAGGTCGATATTTTCTATTTTCTGGAAAGCTCCTGATTCATAGAACCATTCAGGAAGAACGAAATGGCTGAGAGTGACGGTGGGGGTGATGCCTGCTTTATGAAGCTTTTCGATGAAGTTTCGGTAGAGATTCACGGCTTTCATATCGATCTCGCCGGATCGCGGCTCAATAATAGACCATTCGAGAGAGAAGCGGTGGGCTGTGACGTTTTGGGATTTGAGCATTTTGATGTAAGCAGTCGGATCAGAGAGGATGTCAGTGAAAAAGTTCTGATAATCAAAATCTTTTGGGTGGATTACATGTTGAGGATCCTCCATCCATTTATCCCAGTCGCATTTACCCGAGAGTTTTGGCGCCGCAGCCCATTTTGTCCCTAGACCGGACGTTTGGAACGTGGAAGTGGCAAAACCGCGCATTGCGGGGGGCCAAGCGGGTTGGAGAGGAGTGATGTCAGGTGGTTTTAAAACGGAGATGACCCGCTTTTGAGCGAGCCAATCATAAGTCAACGTGAGGGGTAATATGAGAAGACAGCATGTAAATGCAAAGAAATTTTTTACACAGTGCGCCGTTTTTTGTATTCTAGAGTACTTCTCTATAGTCAGATTCCCGTGATCCCAACGGATCATTTCCGGAGGGGGAAGCAAACAGCGTTCGAGACGTGTAAAGGTGGTCATAAAACCTTCATTTTTGACCAAGAACCTTACATGTATTAAGATTTAATGAATAGGAGTGAAGGTTTTTATTTAGATGTGCTTATATCGGCCGAAGAGTCAGAGATCGGAGAGCGATGAATTCTAATTTTAAGGTTCGGTCAAGGTTTCCTCTTCGTCGTCGTAGTCATCTCCTTCTTCTTCGGTCTCATCTTCATCTTCTTCTCCCGCGATGTTTTCTTTTGAAGAATCCGTAGTAGGTGTCTTTGATTCCAACTGATTTGTCGAAGCCAAAGGAGTTGAAGATGTGGGAAGAACCAGAGGCACAGGGTCTGTGTGCCGAACAGGAGGCGTAGGCGATGGCGTCGTGCCGACGATATTCGTTGAAGGATTTGAAGAAGCAGAGCCGCTGATCGAGTTAGGCGCTTGAAAAACTCCGGGACGCGTGGTTATTGATGATAACGCTGCTCCTTGCGTCATCGTAGCGGGGTCTGGAGTGGAAGGTGTCCTTATACCAAGGGTTGGGGATCCTTGAACTCCCTGAGTTGTTGTAGAGAGTGGAGCTGAATTGCCGGGAGTGTTCTGATTCCCCAGGATTCTCGGGGTGGATGTGAATGTTTCAGAAATGGCTGAACCTGAATTGGAAAAAGTCGGCGTGCCGGATGTTCCTTGAGAAGTTCCTGGTGTTGCTCCAGAAGTTGGGCGCGAAAAGCCAAAAACACCTTGATTCTTTAGGATATTGGATGAAGGAATCGTTGAAGAAGAAAGTGATTCGTTTGAGCTGGAAGACTGTGTATTGAAAGCGCCTTTTTGTTGTGCAGCGGGAGCTCTGGAAGTAACGTCAGGTGCCGAGGCATCCGAATTGGGCTTAGCAACGTTTGACGCAGTGACAACGGTTTCTTGAGCAGGGATGTTTGATTTAACGGTAAGCGTTGCGGTGGGTGCAATCGAAGAGGTTAATGAGCTTTTTTGAGCAGCTGAAGGGTTCTGAGGAGACGAGGTACTCGATGGTGCATTTGAAGAGGGTATCGCAGTTTTTTGAGCGGCTGAGGGGTTTTGCGACAAAAAAACACTCGATGATGTATTTGGTGCAACAGATCCGGTTTGTGGAACTTGTTCATGGGGGTTGAAAATAGCGCTATGAACTACGCCTGAATTGATGGATGGTGAATTTGCGGAAGCTTGGTTAGGGGGTGCATTTGAAGTTTTGTCGGGGTTTTGAGTATTTGATGCTTGGAGAGTCTGCGTGTTGGAAAGATTTAGATTGGGCGAATGCACTGCGGAGGGGGTAGGAATAAATTGGGCGGCTGAATTGTTCAATGGAACTGATGAAAAACCAGGATTGGTTGGACTCTTTGTAGAATTTAAAATCGCGGGGTTAGTGCTTGATGGGGCGATAAAAACGGGGGAAAACGAATTGCTGTTTGGCACAGCTGTATTTTGTTGGTTTTGGGATGGTACTGCTGTAGGTTGTTGGGCTGGAGGTTGCGAGGTAATTAAAACATATTGCTGAGATGCTGCTGAATTAGCCGGCTGGTTGAAAAGTCCGTGATTATTTGTGTGTGCTAAATAATAGCTAAGGACCGAATTTATTTTATGTATGAGTATCTGAGTCTCACGAGGGCTCATTATCGTTTTTTGAACATAAGTGCTTTGTGGATTATTTCGAACAGGGTCGTCACAAAGATAGGTCATCTATAAATCCGTCTTGCTTTGTAGTTTATATTATAACGTATTCAAAATTATATTTCACCTTATTTTTGACTTATTATAAGTAATATTAAAAGTATAATTATAATCAATGTAAGTCCATAGATTTGAGCGGGTTGTTGTAGCGATAATGTTTTTCGGTGATTATTGTATGGGTTTGTTTGATTCTGTGTAAGTAGCTGTGTTTTAAATATTTATGTTAAAATATTTTCTTGCAGTTTAATGTTATTGATAGAGTGTTATTTTCTTTGGCCGTCTATTAAATGGGTGCATTAATTGTTATAAAGGCCTTTCAAGTGCGAGATATAATGGTCATTTTATTAACCCGCTGGCCAAATATGAGACAAATAGCTTGCTGCGGCTTTGCCGTATCAATCTTCGCTCGGAATCCTTCGTAATCAAGAATGAATTCCTCGCTTAGATCGCGAGCTAAAGCTCGCTTTGATCCGGCTTCTCC
>CAISYW010000155.1 GCA_903889795.1 uncultured Chlamydiae bacterium
ATGAATGGGAAAACGATCCTCGGCAAAAAAATGAATCTCAATCTGGCTCTCGACCATCGTGTAGTTGATGGGAGCGATGCGGCGCAGTTTATCAAAACTCTCCAAAAATATTTGGAAAATCCGGCGGTATTGTTGATCTAGTGAGACGAAGATACTTTAATTACTTGAACTAGAGCCAGCGGTTTTTCAGGAAGATCAATGCGGCAAAAATAGAACTGATGATTGCAGCTCCGGCAATGATCAAAAAGGCGTTGGGATTTTCACGAAGCGGAAGCACAATGTTCATTCCATAGATCGATGCGATCATGGTGGGAATGCTGATAATGATCGTGATGGCTGTCAGTCGTTTAATCGTCTTGGAAACATCATTGGTAAAGATGATTTGATAGGAATCCCGTAAGCTGCGGATGCTTTTAACGTTGACGCGGCAGAGCTCTTCTGACTGGCTGATCGCAAATAAAGTGTCTTGTAAAACATCATGATCTTTTTCGGAAAGATCGATATATCGATGAGTCGTCAATACCGTGAAGAGGTTGCGCATCGAAACAAGAGATGTAAGATATTGATTGAGAATTTCTTCATTTTTAGCCAATGCGATGATGGCGTCGTTATCGATCATGCGCGATGGCTGTTCATGAAGCAGAATGGAATGGCGCACCTGCTTAATGCTTGTAGTGAATCGATTGCTGATCCGAACCAAAATAAAGAGGAGAAGTTTTGATTTTTGAGTGGTCGTTACGTTGGGGTTCGATAGAAGTAGATGTTCGATGATCGGATTGATGTAGGGAGTAATCGCGAGCAGATAATTTTTTGTGAGAATGATTGTGAGAGGTTCTGTATGAAGCCCGATTTCCTGCTCCCCCGGATGACGTGTAAATAAAAGAAGATTGTCGCCATGTTTTTCGATTCGAGGAACTTCATATTTATCGATGCTTTCGTGGATATCGCCGATTTCGTGGGAGAGGAGTTGGTCGATTTGTTCGAGATTTTCTAAATTTGCATCTTTGAGATAGATAAAACATCCGGGACTAAATTCCTGGATCCTGATGAATTCATTGTCCTGTTCCGTTTTTAAATAGATCTCAATCATGCATCACAAAGCCGAGTTAGCCCCTCATTTTATTACATAACTCACAAACCGATTTTAGAGATACGTTCGGTTTATACCGAACATTTCTCTAAAATCGAAGTAGGTGTTTTACAAAAAAGATTGATTATTAAGAGATTAGCGATTTTTTTCGAGTTCGGCCACTTTTTTCTCGAGCTCTTTGATGCGCTCGACATATTCCTCGAGCCGCCGAACATGAATTTCCTGGCGATTGTATTCATTGATCGGTAGCGCGGGACTGCCGCGATATTTGCCCGCTTTGAGGGATTTGCTGATGCCGCCGCGCGATGCGATCATCGTAAAATCATCGATTGCGACGTGGCCTGCAACGCCTACTTGCCCACCCATTACGACATGATGGCCCGTTTTGGACGATCCGGCAATGCCTGTTTGCGCGACAATCAGATTATGGGCGCCGATTTCAACATTATGGCCAATCTGTACGAGGTTATCGATCTTCGTTCCCTGGCGAACGATGGTCGCATCAAAACGGGAACGGTCGATGGTCGTATTGGCACCGATCTCGACATCATCTTCGATGATGACCGTGCCGATCTGTTCAAGCTTTTGATGGCAGCCGCTTTTGTCAGTCGTATAGCCAAATCCGCAGGAGCCGATAATCACGCCGCTTTGGAGAATCACCCGATTTCCCAGACGGCATTGCTCTCGGACCGTGCAAGATGGATTGAGGCGGCAATTCATTCCGACTTCCGTCTCAAACCCGATAAAGCAGTGCGCTCCGATATTGGAATGATCTCCAATCCGTACATGAGCGTCAATGACGGCGTAGGGACCAATTGTAACATCTTTGCCGAGCGTTGCTGTGGGATCAATGACGGCGGTAGGGTGGATCCCTACAAAAGCCGACTTATTTTGGCAGGAAAGAAAAAGCTCAGCGATTTTTTGAAAAGTGCGTGAAGGATCATCTGAAATAAGAAAATTTTTGCCTTCGATGAGCGGTGTTTGCCGATCAATGCAGACCACTCCCGCAGAAGTTTCATTCAGAGCGGATCGATAGCGAGGATTCGCTAAAAAGGATGCATCGCTTTGCGCAGCTTTGTCGAGCGCATTTGCGCCCGAAATGCGATGCTCAGAATGGCCGATCAGCTCCGCTTGGGTAAGATCGGCCAGTTCTGCCAGAGTAAAACTCTTTATAGACATGCCGGATTAACCTGCATGCTGCTCAGAGCTCGCTTCCGCAGGGGCTGCGCTGGACGGCTCTTCGCTGTTATCAGATAATTTTTTCGACTTGGCATCAACATCGAAATTTTTATCCATTTCATTGATAATCTGTTGCGTCACATCGAGCTCAGTGCGAAAATAAAAGCAGGCTTCTTTATTGATGACATAGTCGAGCTTTTTATCTTTTGCCACTTTTTCTGATGCGCGAGCGATTTGCGCGCTCATTTTATGCACGAGCTGCATATTGGCTTGCTGCATCACTTGATAAAACTGTCCTTGATAACGCGATAAATCTTCGTTTAAAGTTTGAAAACGAGCTTTGATGTCTTCTTCCGCTTTGGGAGAAAGGCTGTCGAGATATTCGCTGTCTTCGAGTTTTGTGGAAATGTCTTTCAGCTCTTTTTCTGTATCGTCGATCAATGCCGCGAGCTGTTTTCGAAGAGTTTCAAAATTTTCCTGTTCTTTCTTGCCGTATTTGGAATTTGTGATGCAAGTCGAGAAGTTGACAACGGAGGTTGCCTCTGCTGCGTAAAGAGAAGTAACAATGCTGCAAGCAGCGAGGGACCAAGGTAGAAACTTTTTTAGAAACATGAAATCACCTTTTTGGTTCGATTTTTTTTTGCCGGCTTTCATTATCTCAGAACTGACCACCCATCGAAAAGAAGAATCTTTGGCAATCATGAGTGCTGACAGGGTTAATTGGATAACCATAACCAACCACAATGGGGGTTCCTTTGTTGATTTCCAGGCGAACTCCGGCGCCGGTACCACAGCGCAACGTCTGAATGCTCCATGTGTCGAAAGTCACGCTTCCTGCATCAAAGAACACGAATACATCGAGCATGCGCAATAGTTCATAGTTATATTCAGCGGAGAGCAGACAAGAAGAGAGACCGCCTGTCGGGGTATCCGTTATCTTCAGGGTCGTTACCCCTTCTTTACTTGTCTCGAGATATTGGAATTTAGGTCCGATACTGAATGGTTTGTATCCTCTGACAGTGCCTTCGCCGCCTAATAAGAAACGCTCGCTATTGGGAACGTTTTTCATCACTTCTCGGCTTCCAAATGGTTGAATAAAGCGTAATTCGCCGCGGACTTTGAACGCACTATGTGCAGTGACAGGAAAATAAATTGAATTGAGGTAGCTAAACTTCCAAAAATGAAATCGACCGCCCAAACCGACCATTTCCCCCTCTAGATAGGAGCGCCAGCCGCGATGGGGCTTCATCGAGCTGTCTGTCGAATCATAAGAAAGATTTGTGCTAATGGCGGAGAGAAAACCTTTGGCATAATTTCTCTCTTTTTCTTCATTAAATGATTCCATTGATTCGAATGTTTGAGCGGCCTTGGGATGGTGCGGGGACATTATGTTGTAAGTGTGGCGCAAGCGCTGCCGTATACCGGCGGTCCAATAGGTTGAGAGGGGATAGTTTGTAAAGATCGAGCCGCCGTAAGTACGTATTTTTGAATCTTTTGCCTGGAGCTCGCTAAAAGTCTCGTTTAACTCTACCCCGAAACGCCATAGAGAATCATTTACATAGGGATTCATCCAGGACAACAGGATATTGTTTTCTTTTTTCCCGAGAGTGCCGCGGGCATGAAAATATTGACCGCCTCCGCGCAGACCGCACATTTCTCCATGTAAGAGTCTACCCACGCCGGCAATATTGAAATTGCGCTCGGTCAAATCCAATCCGCCAAAAATATTATCCGTGGAGCTGAATCCCATGAACAAACTGACATTGCCTGTGGTAGTCTCTTCGACTTCGATGTAGACATCGCGATAATTATCGCCGAGGCCGAGATCTTCTGTGGATCGTACGGCATATACATTGACGGATTTAAAATAGCCGATCGCTTCGAGTTTTTGTTGAGTCCCCCTCAATTTGCGAGAATCAAACATCTCGCCGGGAACAAGCAGGGACTCGCGTAAAATCACATTATTTTTTGTCGAATGGTTGCCGAAAATATGGACCATTCCAATCTTGTACTGCAAGCCTTCTTCAATAATGAAATTCACATCGAAAATCGGCTCATTTTCACTGAGAGGCGTTTCGTGCTGTACGTTGGCGTCGATGTAGCCCTTTTGCCCGTAGAGATCTTTGATCGCCTGGGCGGTATCGCGCGCTTTATCGGGAGAAAATACATCGCCTTCATGGAGCAGAGATCGTTTTAAGATTTCTTCGGTTGTCAGAATGGAATTGCCTTCAATTCCGATTTTTCCACAGTGATAAAGTGTGCCGCGAATGGATGAAATGTTGACGATGATCTTATCGCTGGCCGGATCGTCGACAATTTGAATATCGACCGACGCATCGGCATAGCCGCGGTTGTGCAGATAATTAATGATCGTCATTTTATCTTGTTCGAGGGCTTCGTCGCGGAACTTTCCGGAGCCTGTGAGCCAGCTCGTGAGAAAGTTGTATTTTTTCAAATACATTGTCTCGCTCAGCTCACTGCGTTCTTTATTGCTAAACCCTTCAAAAACGATTTTCTTGATATTGCCCGATTTGCCTTCCTTAACATCAATGATAATGTCGACTTCATTGGTGTTGGCGATGGGTTGGGCCGTATAGGTTAGCTGAGATTCGAAATAGCCCTTTTTGATGTAGTAGTCTTTCACCTTGTTGAAGGCTTTGTTGAATTCCTGTCGGTTGAAAGTGGTAAAGGGCTTGATGTCGAGTTCGCTCTGCAGGGTGCTCGTCGAATAACGTTTATTTCCGATGAATTGGATCTGATGAATCTTGGGACGCGGTGAAATTTGGATCGTAATGAAAAGCTGGCCGTCTTGAACGCGCAGCAATGGTTGAACGCGGTCATATTCTTCGGAAAGTGATTTTAGATCGTTATCGAATGTGAATTGAGAAAAATCATCGCCTTCTTTTGTTTTGAGTTTGGACAAAATGGGCTTTGGATCGAATGATTGCACCGACTCCGGTGATTCATATTCGACTTGAATTCGGTTGATCTTCTTTTCTTCATAGAGCTCAACGCCGGAAAGGGGAACGGCCATGGTGGTTAATAGGCATGATAATAAAACGGCAGATCGCACTAAGAGATTGTTTTTCGCCATACAAAGCCTGTTCGGTTTCCAATAAAATCGCGTTGAATTGTTGTCGAATGATAGGTAAACATCTGGAATATTGCAAGCACTAGGTACATTTGACTAGAGTATTTGACGGCCCGATAAAGCACGTGAAAGAGTGCCCCCATCGATGTGGTCGATCGAGCTGCCCACAGGCAGTCCAAAAGCCAATCGAGTGATTTTAACAGGAAGCATAGAGAGCTTTTCCTTCAGATAGAGAGCGGTGGCGTCGCCCTCCAGCGTCGAATCGAAAGCGATGATGACTTCTTGAACTTGATGTTGCCGCAGGCGGGATTCGATCCGATCCACTCGCAGGGTATCTGTATATCGCCCATCCAGCGGAGAGAGTAAATGTTCAATGACATGATAGAGCCCGCGGAAGGTGCGGGTCTCTTCGATCGCAAATGCGTCGCGCGCCGATGCGAGCAGGCAGAGCGAGCGTGAATCGCGAATCGTGGTATCGCAGAAGCGGCAATGTCCGAGATCGGTGAGACAGCCGCAAATTGGGCAGGGAGGGATTTTGTTGCGTATATCGGCCAGCAGATGGCCGAAATGCGTGAGCTCTTCGCTGCTCCAATTGATGAACTCAAAGGCGAAACGCTCGGCTGTTCTGCTGCCAATGCCGGGGAGTTTTTTCAGGGCTGAAATAAGGATTTGCAGGTCTTCCGGAAATTTTGTCATGATTGGTAAGTTTAATTTTTGATGCTCGTATGCTTATAATTCCTTAATTATGAAAAACTAAGGGAAAATCTCTGTTTATAAATTATTGTATCTTTTTATTTCTTTTTTAGGAAGTTCCTGAAAAGTTTAAACACTTCACTTTTATGGAATTTTAAGGTACACTTTGTGTCATTGAAATTTTTTGCAATCCGGATTTTAAGAAAAAACTTCTGATGGCTTCAAAAGCAAGAATTATTGGAACGGGTTCCTATCTTCCTGAGCGTGTTTTGTCGAATGGCGATCTTGAAAAGATGGTCGATACAAACGATGAATGGATTGTTACGCGGACAGGAATGCGCGAGAGACGGATCGCGCGCGCCGATGAGTTTTCATCGGATATGGGGATCGC